>CAYVDV010000528.1:1212-3536 GCA_964450465.1 uncultured Saprospiraceae bacterium | reverse complement strand
TTTCCTGCACGCTCTTAAACGGCCTTTATTGAAAATCCACTGCAAAACATGGAAAATAATATTCCGGATACCGCCTCCAGCCATAATTCTACCGAAGAACCCTTTGCCCCAACCCCGTCCACAACGCCGGCCTATAGCGGCGATGCGCTGATTTGGTTGAAAACACTGCCGAACAGCCTTGACCGGGCAGACCTTTATGCGTTGAACAACGACGACTTTGCCGTTAAGTGCGTACCGGAGCTGGTCAACAACCGTACCTTCAATATGCCGGTGGCTGCCACCCATCCGGCCTCGCTTTGGTTCAATCACTTCTTTTTCGAGTCTCGCAACCGGGAAAAAGTATTTGGAACAAAAAACCTGGGCATCGGCTACCCGATGCTCCTGGCAAAAGTCGGCGGGTATGCACTCAGCGCCCCCTTGTTCCTCTGGCAGATCCAGCTGGAACCCGATGCGCAACATTCCGACAACTGGTCGGTACAGAAAACCGAAGGACAGTACATTGTGCCCAACTATCCGCTCTTTCACCTGATTGACGCGTTGCACGGCTCCGGATTTTCGAAACAGGCCCGGCAACTGGTGGAAAACGGAGGGCTGGATGCGCGTACGCTGACGGAAATTGCCGAGGGTATCCGGCTCCTGCTTCGGCTTCCCGAAGAGGGACTTGCCCTGAGTGTGCAGCCCTGTCCAGGCGCTGACGATATCGAAAAGGTCGTTGCCGGGGGGCAGCTGCGCTGGTCGGCAGTGGCCGGCATTTTCCCCAGTCTGCCGCAAACCACTGTTACGCAGGCGCCGGTTCTGTCGCCCGCTACCTCGGAAGAATCCGGATGGGCGCATAGTCTCACCTTGCTCCCGCTCGATCCATCCCAGCGCACCGTATTGCAGGCGGTACCCAAAAATACGCTTACAGTCGTGGAAGGCGCTTCCGGCACCGGAAAAACCTACCTGATATCCGCGATTGCGATCAACGCCTTGTCCAATGGTAAAAAGTGCCTGATCGTATCCAAGAGTATCAATTCGCTCCGCCGCGCGCAAAAATTTCTGCTGGAAAAAGGGTTCGGCGATGTCTCGTTCGTGCTCCGCGATATCGTGAGCGACCACCTGATGCTGGCGGATATGTTGCGGATGGCCTCCGATAATAAAAACAAGGCCACATACGACGAAGAGCTGTATAAAACCGTGCTGAATAAAACCCTGCGCGAACAACGAAAACTCGACGGCGCCTGGGAGGCCCTGCATCAGCCGCTTTTTGGCGCCCAGAATTTTACGGAAACCGTAGGACAGTTCCTCCGTGCAAACCGGATGGAAGGAAAGGATATGCTGCTCAGCCAACTCAACCCCGCTGATTTTTTATTCAACAAAGATGAATACGACGGGATCAATGCGGCTATTTACGACAGCGAACCCTTGTTTCAGCGTTTTCCCACCCTCCAACACCCACTCAATCGCCTGAATAATGCCGTTTTCCTCGACCATTCCAGCGACGACGGCCTGGCCTGGACGGAAACGCAGGTGAAAACCCTGATGGACAAAGCCACGGCTATCCACCACCGGTATATTTCCAAGACAAATGATTACGGCGAAGCCCTGCTGGACCACTACGAGCAGCATTATTTCGATCTTGCCAGCCTGACCAAGCACATCCGGGATGCCATGGAAGATGGCGTGCAGCACTTCGGTGCGGATTTTGAAAAACCGGCATCCACCACGGAGAAACTGTACGGCGTGTTTTCCGATCGTTACAAACAGATCTCCGAAGCCAAGCAAAAACTGGGCGAGGATTTTGAAGCGCTGCGCCGGGCTTACATCACGCGTAAATACTTCGACTTTGATTTTCCGGCAGGCCTGGACCTGCGCAACATCAAAAAGATCGCCGAACTCACCAAGGGCTTTGAGTCTGCGCTGTCCCAATGGCGCCGCCGTATTCCGGGGATCGTGCGCGAAGACGTCCGCCGGCTGAATGCCAAAAGCATACACAGTGAGCTGGACTTTCGCGAACAGATCAAGGAACTGGAATACACCATGGATGTTTTTCTCGAAGAGTTTAACGCCATCGGATTGTACCAGGATTCTCTAAAACATGAAATGCTGACCATCCCCAAACGTCAGGAGTTCCTCGAAGAGGTGATCGCCCGCCTGGAGGAAACACAGTTCTATTTGCGGGACTTTCAGGACTTTTATATCTGGCAACGGCATTGGCTCCAGCTTTCTCCGCCCGAACAAAAAGTGGTGCGCGCCCTTTGCAAGATCAAGCCGCGCAACTGGGTGGCAGCCTTTGAAAGCTGGTATCTGCACCATTTGCTGCAAAACGAATACCATCCGGGCCT
>CAYVDV010000528.1:0-1112 GCA_964450465.1 uncultured Saprospiraceae bacterium | reverse complement strand
ACGGAGACCTTGCCCGTATTGCTGGTTCCGCCACAGGTGGCGCTTGATGTAGTGCAGGCCTCCAATATCGTGTACGATCTGGTCTTGGTTGACGAATCCCACAATATCCCCAAACAGGAATGCTATCACCTGTTCGATATGGCCAGGCACCTTGTTGTCTTTGGCGATGCCAAACAGGATATGACACCGGCGGCGGAGGATGACCTGCTGGAATTTTGCAAAACGTTGGGCGCCCCTACCTATCAACTGGATTATCAGCATCAGGATAGCCCGGAAGAATGGTTGCGTTTTAACCAGATCGCGTTTGGCACACCCTTTAAACGCCTGCCGTCGGGTCGCTCGGCCAGCGAGGTTACTGTGGTCACGAATGTGGAGGGCCGCTACGATGAAACCACGGGCACCAACGAAACAGAAGCCCGGCAGATCATCGACTGGCTTAATCTCATCGAGCCTACTCCTGCAAAAACCTATCCGGTCGTTGGTATCGCCTGCTCAACAGTGCAACAGCGCGACCTGATCGCCGGTCAGTTGCTCAAGATCCGGCAGCGAAAAATGGCCGGGCATGAGAAAATCCAGCAACTCCATCTGAATGGGTTGGGGGTGTATCAGTTTGCCGAATTGCAGGGGCAGCACGTCGATGTGCTCTTGTTGTCCATTACCCATGGCCTGATCGATTCCCAGGGCACACTCACCAATCATCTCCATTTTTGGAATTCGCAGCTGGGTTTCAATCAACTACACGTAGCCCTTACCCGGGCAACCCAGAAGATCTACATTGCGCACTCTATTCCTCCCGGTCTCCACAGCGTGCTGGCCGCAAATAAGAGTTTCATCGGAACCTGTGTGCTTTCGCACCTGGTGACCTTTGGTGAACTCATGCAACAGGGAAACCGCGAAGCTGCGGAAGAGCAACTGCAACATATGAAAACCCTGCTGGACTACCCGGCCTCGTCCTATAAGTCCACCACCTTTATGCAGGAGGT
This sequence comes from uncultured Saprospiraceae bacterium, assembly GCA_964450465.1. Lineage (GTDB taxonomy): Bacteria > Bacteroidota > Bacteroidia > Chitinophagales > Saprospiraceae > M3007. The sequence goes on along the minus strand of CAYVDV010000528.1, from coordinate 129 downwards.
CGAGTATGCCCTGCAGCCGTATTTTGAAGCGGGGCAACTGAGCCGGAATGTCCGGGTGGAGGGCGTTGTGGTGCCAACCGTGATCCGGAGTGGCGACCACCGCAGCTTGTTATTGTACGACGGGGTGTT
>CAYVDV010000527.1:0-3545 GCA_964450465.1 uncultured Saprospiraceae bacterium | reverse complement strand
CCCTTCCTGGTGCTGGCCACCCAAAACCCCATCGAACAGGAGGGCACCTACCCCCTGCCCGAAGCCCAGGTGGACCGCTTCCTGCTCAAGGTGAAGATCGAATACCCTTCCCAGGATGAAGAGCGGGATATCATCCGCCGCAATCTGAACAGCGAACCGCTGCACGTAAAAAAAGCCATTCCGGTCGAGACACTCCTCAAAGCCCGGGAAGCGGTGACCAAAGTACACCTGAGCGAAAAGATCGAACAATACATCCTCGACATCGTCTTCGCCACCCGCACGCCTGCCCGTTTCGGGCTGCAGGACATGGCCCCGCTCATCAGCTACGGGGCCTCCCCGCGGGCCAGCATCGCCCTGGCCCAGTCGGCCCGCGCCCTGGCCTTCATCCGCCGCCGCGGCTATGTCACCCCCGACGATGTGCGCGATATTTGTCCCGACGTGCTGCGCCACCGCGTCGGCCTCACCTACGAGGCCGAAGCCGAGAATATCAGCCAGGAAGATATCATCGCCCGGATTTTGCAGACTGTAGTCATCCCCTGAAGCCCGGACACATGGAAACCGCCGACCTGCTCAAAAAAGTTCGAAAGATCGAGATCAAGACCCGGGGCCTGAGCAGCCACCTGTTCACGGGGGGCTACCACAGCGCCTTCAAGGGCCGGGGCATGTCATTCAGCGAGGTTCGGCTGTATTACCCGGGCGACGATGTCCGGGCCATCGACTGGAATGTGACGGCCCGGGCCGGCGAACCCTACGTCAAAGTATTTGAAGAGGAGCGCGAAAACACAGTGATGTTGCTGGTGGACGTGAGCGGCTCGGCGGTTTTCGGCAGCCATACCCAGTTCAAGGAAGAATACCTGACCGAACTCTGTGCGGTGCTGGCCTTTTCCGCTATTGCCAACAACGACAAAGTCGGCGTTATGCTGTTCTCCGACCGGATCGAGTTGTTTATCCCGCCGAAAAAAGGCAAGCAGCACATCCTGCGCATCATCCGCGAAATCCTGAGCGCCAAGCCCAGCGGACGCGGCACCGACCTGGGCGGCGCCCTGCGCTTCATCCACAATGTGCTGAAAAAACGCAGCGTCTGCTTTATACTGTCCGATTTTCTGGCCAGCGGCTACGAAGATGCCCTGCGGGTGCTGGCCCGCCGGCACGATTGCATCGGCATTCACTGCTGGGATCCGCTGGAACGCGACCTGCCCGATGTGGGCGTGCTTCGCGTGGCCGACGCCGAAACCGGCGAGCAGGTCTGGGTGGATACGACGAGCACTGCCCTGCGCCGGAATTACCAGTACAGCTTTGAAGCACACCGGGCGACGACGCAAAATATGTTTCGCCGCGCCAGCGCCGATTTCCTGAGCCTGTGCACCAATCAACCCTATGTTCAGGCCCTGCTGCGCTTTTTTGCCCAGCGCTCTAAAATAGTGGCGCATGGATAAGCGGCAGCGCATCATAGCCATCCTGTACGGATGCCTCCTGCTCTCCCTTGCCGGAGCGGGGCAAGCCAATGCGCAGATCCTTGCCAGCGCCGCCTTCGATCCCGAGCAAGTGGAAGCCGGCGACACCTTTGCCCTGCGCGTCCTGGTAGCGGGCGTCCGGGTGGCGCCGCAGCGGGTCAGCTTTGCCGGCTGGCAAAATTACTTGCCCGCCGATAATATTCTCTCCCGTTCCGAGTGGACCCGTTCGGGGAACCAATGGGTACAGCGCTTCACCCTGATCGCTCTGGACAGCGCCAATGTTGAACTGCCCCCGCTGACCGTGCAATTGCACCTCGGCGATACGGTGCAGACCAACCCGCTGCAACTCTCCGTTTCCATACAGGGCAATGCAACGGAACTGCGCGATATGGACCCCATCCGCGACATCCGCCGCGAGCCGGTGTTCTGGTACGATTACTGGCCGCAGGCACTGGGCATATTGCTCCCGCTGGCCCTGCTGATCTGGTATTACCGGCGAAAACGCCGGCGGACACAAACACCCCCGCCGGCCGTCCCGCTGGAGCCGCCCCCGCCCCCGCCGCATGCGAGCGCGCTGCAAAAACTGAATGCACTGGAAAAGGAAAAACCCTGGATGAAGGAAGAACAACTGCTGGCTTACTACGCCGCACTCAGTCTGATCATCCGCGAATATCTGGAAGCGCGCTACCGCATCCCGGCGCTGGAATCCACCACGCGGGAGATCGCGGCGCTCTTGAAAAACACCGGATTTCCGGATGAGCAACAGGCGGCGCTGGACTTTTTACTCCAGCAAACCGACCTGGTTAAATACGCCGAAATGCAACCGCCCAGGACCTTTCACGAACAAGCCCTCGAAAAAGCCCGTCAACTTATTTTAAAAACATCGTAAACACCGTCCAACGCTTTGACCTTCGCCGAACCACTTTGGTTATTACTGCTGCTCTTGTTGCCCTGGCTGATCTACCGGTACCGCCGGGCAGCCCGGCAGCGGCATGTGACCCTGCAGGTATCGCGGCAGACAGCCATGAAAGGGGTGAAAACCTGGGTGGTGTACGCGCGCAGCTGGCTGCAGGCCGTGCGCTGGCTGGTGCTGGTGCTGCTGATCGCCGCCATGGCCCGGCCGCAATTGCTCTGGTATGAAGACCAGACGGAAGCCGAAGCCATGGACATCCTGCTGGTCATGGACATATCGCCCAGCATGCTGACCCGCGATTTTACACCCGACCGGCTGAGCGTGGCCAAAAAAGTCGCCAACGATTTCGTTACACGGCGGCCTTTCGACCGGCTCGGGCTGGTGGCCTTCTCCGGCGGGGCTTTCACGCAATGTCCGCTCACCAACGACCGCCGGCTGCTGCAGGGCTTTATCAACAATCTTCAGGTGGGCCGCCTGCCCGACGGCACGGCGATCGGCATGGGCATCGCTACGGCGATCCATCACCTGAAAGACAGCCCCTCGCCCGGAAAAGTAGTGATCGTGCTCACCGACGGCGAAAACAACAGCGGCGAGATCGGCCCTATCCAGGCCGCGGAAATGGCCCGGGCGCTTGGTGTGCGGGTGTACACCGTCGGCATTGGGACAGAAGGGGTGGTGCTCTCGCCCAGCCGCCGCAACTACGACGGCAGCTATGCCTTTGCGCAGCGCGAAATGCACTTCGACTCGACCCTGTTGAGCGAGGTGGCCCGGCTGTCAAAAGGCCGGTTCTACCGCGCTTATTCGTCCCAGGACCTTCGCGCGATCTATGCCCAGATCGACGAACTTGAAAAAGCAAAGATCACCATCAATAAGGTGGAACAAAAAACCGAACTGTTCTTTTGGTTGCTCGACGCGGCTTTTTGCCTGCTGGTGCTGGAATTGTTCCTGCGCTGGGGGCCGTTGCGGGTGATAACAGTGTAGGGTTAGAGGGTTGCTGGTTAGAAGGTTGCTGGTTAGAGGGTTGGTTTCATGGTGCCCCACAAAGTCTGTTCAAAACGCTGTGTTGAATCCAATGAAAACAATTGATAATAATTTGATTTTTAACAGTTTAAATAATCCTGAACGGCTCTCCACCACGAAGATCTTCTCTGAGCGACGCAACCAGAAACCTTCTAACC
>CAYVDV010000526.1:0-3548 GCA_964450465.1 uncultured Saprospiraceae bacterium | reverse complement strand
GTGCTTGGAAGTCCGCCCGGCCCCGGGCAGTGTTTGTGTGTTTATCGAAAGGTTATAGTTTGCGTGTTGTCCGGCCGTATTACGGACTGGAGGGGTTGGAGCCACGGGAGTTTGCTCAACTGTTGAAAGCGCCGTATTTGCGATCGTATCCTGCACCGGCTGTGCCGCGTTTCGGCCACCGGCATACCAGTATCCCAGCCCGCCGGAGAGCCCGGCCAAAAAGAGCGACCAAAAGATCAACAGCCCGTGCCGGTGTTTTTTCCGGCGGTCCAACCCTGCCCGCAGCCCGGTCCATACGGCTTCGGTGGGAGAATCCCAGCCGTCGGGCGCCGGGGGCTCCATCCCGGTTCCGGCGTTTTCGCGGAGCCAGCGGTCGAGTTCTTTATCGTTGAAAAAGCGTTCTGTCATATATTTTTCAGTACTCCGGTTATTGGATATGGTTTTTCGGCTACTGCGCCGTGTTGTTCCAGCATTTTCTTCAAGAGCGTTCGGGCCTTGCTCAGTTGGCTTCTGGAGGTACCTGCGCTGATTTGAAGCAGGCCGGCAATTTCCTCGTGGCTGTAGCCCTCAATAGCGAACAGGTTCAACACAGTTCGGTAACCCGGGGGGAGTTGTTGCATCAGCTGCGCGATCAGTTTACCGTCGTCGGCCGGGAGCAGATCGCTACTTGTGTCCTCCGGTTCAAAACCAAGCGCCTCGGGTTCCAGGTCGGCGTAATCGAACAACCGCCGCTTGTGCAGCCAACGCAACGCCGCCCGCACGATTACCCGTCGGATCCAGCCCTCCAGACTCCCTTCTCCCCGGTAGTCTTTCAAATCGGCAAACACGCGCATAAAACCTTCCTGCAACATATCCTCGGCTTCCGTGCGGTTGGCAGCGTAACGCAGGCAAACCCGGAACATCGGCACGCTGAACCGACGGTACAGGGCCTCCTCGCAGTGCGCATTGCCGCGCAATACGCCATGTATGAGCTCGATGTCGGAATAGTCCTGCATGCGTTACTGCTCAACGGAATAATTGTTTTGATTCAAACGGATAAGGGACAGCGTTTTGCCAAACGTTGCCTCGGGCGCATATTTTTTGTAAAAATAAAATAAAACGCTTCATTTTGCGGCTCCCGGCAACCGGCGTTAAAAACACCGTTATGCGAAAAGTACACTGTCTCCTGCTCGCCCTGGCCATTGGTATGACCGGGCTAAACGCCCAAACGGGCGATTGCCCCCACAAAGTTGACCCGAAATTATGGAATAAACTCGCCGGCGGCGCATCCGCTGAATTCCTCCTGATCCTCCGGGAGCAGGCCGATGTACGCGATGCCGTAACGTTCCGGACCAAGGAAGAAAAGGGTCGCTACGTGTACGAAACCCTGCTTGAAACAGCGGAACGCACCCAAGGGCCCGTGCGCGCAAACCTGCGCGATGCCGGGGCGCCCCTGCAGTCGTTCTGGATCATCAACGGACTGTGGTCGAAAGGAACAGCGGACCTCGTCGCCCAACTGGCCGCCCTGCCGGAAATCGACCGGATCGAAGACAACCCCGTGTGGCATATCAGCCTGCTGCCGCAGGATGCCACCGCCACACCCGGCGAACGCACCATGACCCCCGCTTCGTGGGGACTTACAAAGATCAAAGCCGACCAAGTGTGGACGATGGGGTATACCGGCAGCGGAGTGGTGGTAGGCGGCCAGGATACCGGCTATGAATGGCAACACCCGGCCATCAAGGAAAAATACCGCGGCTGGAACGGTTCCTCGGCCGACCACAACTACAACTGGCACGATGCCATTCATGCGCTGATAAACGGCGGCTCCAACTCCTGCGGACTCAACCTCACGGCGCCCTGCGACGATGATAATCACGGCACGCACACCGTAGGCACCATGGTGGGCGCCGAAACAGTGAACAATGTGATCGGGGTAGCGCCCGATGCCAAATGGATAGGTTGCCGCAACATGGAGGAAGGCGACGGCACCCCTGCCACCTATATTGAATGCTTCGAATGGCTGGCCGCCCCGACCAACCTGTCCAATACCAACGCCAATCCGGCCATGGCGCCGGCTGTGATCAACAACTCCTGGGGCTGCCCGCCCTCGGAAGGCTGCAACAGCACCAACTTCAATACCATGCAAACGGTGGTGAACAACGTGAAGGCTTCGGGTATTCTGGTCGTTACATCTGCCGGAAATTCAGGACCCAACTGCAGCACTGTTGACGACCCTCCCTCCATGTTCAGCGCCAGTTTTGCCGTCGGCGCCACCAACAGCAGTGATGTGATCGCTACTTTCAGCAGCCGCGGGCCAGTCACCTTTTACAACAACCTGATGAAACCCAACATCAGCGCGCCGGGAGTCAGCATCAATTCCTGCATTGGCAACAGCAACAACTCCGGTACCTACAGCTACGCCAGCTGGAACGGCACCAGCATGGCCGGCCCGCATGTGGCCGGCGTGGCGGCGCTGGTCCTGTCGGCCCGGCCCGATCTGATCGGCCAGGTGGATGTGCTGGAAAACCTGCTGGAAGGCACCGCCCTGCCCCTTTATGCTACCTCCCCGTTTTGCGGCAACGACAATGCGAGTTCCATCCCAAACAATGTTTATGGCTACGGTCGCGTGGATGCCCTGGCCGCGGTAAATGCCGCACTGTCCCTTCCCGTTGAACTGGTATCCTTCACTGCCGAAGCAGAGGGTCCGCGCGCCATGCTGCGCTGGACTACCGCCACGGAAACCAACTGCGCCTTTTTCCAGATCCAGCGCAGCGCCGATGCGATTCACTGGGAAAACCTGGGGCAATTGCCCTGTGCCGGCAACAGCAGTCAGTTGCGCGACTACCAGTTTACCGACAACCAGCCGCTGGACGGGTTGAATTATTACCGCCTCCGGCAAGTCGATTTTTCCGGCGCTTACCTGTACAGCCCGATCGCCTCCCTGCGCTTCGGCAATAAGGGCGTGCGGTTATTGGTGACGACCCGGCCGGGACAACAGCAGGCATTTCTGGAAGTGCGCGGTGGAAGCCCGAACGAGCGCTGGCGTATTTCGGTACACAGCGTTGACGGCAGGGAACTCTACAGCGCCCGGCTGGAACAGACGCTGGCCATGCCCTTGCCTGGTCTGGCGCACGGGATCTATCTCGTGTGGCTGCACGACGCGCGGGGCAGCGTGGTGGATGTGCAGAAAATGGCGTGGTAGCTACAACGCCGGGGCGGCGACATAACCTGCTGTGCCACCATGTTCACCACGCTAAAAAAACGCCACTGGCTCGCGAGCTGTCGTTTTATTTGCGTGGTGAACACAGTGGCCTAGCAGGGAACCTCCAGGTTTCAAAAATGGTCGTACTCGCGCTCCAATCAGGGATCGGCGGTACGATTGCCGGCGAAAAAACGATTGGGGTACAATATGCGTAGCGTTTACTTCTCTGCGCCTTCGCGGTATGAAAGAACACTCTTCGGAATCGCAGACGGAGTGACATCCTCATCAAACTCACAGCGCTGGATCAGCGACATAACCCGCAAATAGAAGCGCATTGGCCGGTATATGCCGCAACACCAGAGCA
>CAYVDV010000525.1:0-3555 GCA_964450465.1 uncultured Saprospiraceae bacterium | reverse complement strand
CTCATCCCCCCTTTGGGGGGACCGAGGGGGGCCGGAGGCCCAGGGGCCGGGTGGGTCGAATTCCGCATCCGCGATAACGGCACAGGTATCCCCGAAGACGTTCGGGCCAAGATTTTCCAGCCTTTTTTCACCACCAAACCCACCGGCGAGGGCACGGGACTGGGGCTGTCGCTGGCGTATGACATTATCGTAAAAGGACATGGCGGGACGCTGGAGGTGGAAACGAAGGAAGGTGAGGGGACGGAGTTTATCATTAGTTTACCTGCCAAAACAAACGGCCAATGAAAACGAAATTGCTCATTCTGTTTTGCTCCCTGGTATGGAGTCATGGTTTTGCGCAAAACCAAAGTCAAATTGACAGCGTGAAGCAGGCCCTTGCGGCAGCCACTTCCGACTCTTCGCGAATAGAACTCCTCGATAGATTGCGCTTAAAATACCTTGATTACAAGAATGACTCGGCGTTGTACTATACCGAACAGGCAATTGCAATTGCAGAGAACAATAATATAAAATTGAACACAGCCCGTTTGCTTGGCGGTAAAGCCTACGTCCTGATGCACTTAGGCAGGTTTTCAGAATCATTCCGCGTGTACAGGCAGGCATTTGACCTGGCAGAAAACCCTGCCAACGAGACCAGGGAATGGTTTGGCAAATCACCGCATGAAGATCGCTTTAATACGCTTGCATGGCTCCATCATAATTTCGGCCACCTGATGGGCAGGATCAACAATACCGATAAGCAAATAGCGCATTACCGGGAGGCGGAAAAGTTGGCCAAAGAAACCGGCGATACTTCATTATTGGGATTTGTATATATGAACCTGGGGCCGATTTATCTCCATAAATTCGACGAACCGGATTCCGCTTTACAATTGGAGCAAGAGGCCCTCAAAGTTTTTACCCAAACAGGTCAAAAGAAATATATGGGTGTCGTTTTTTGGAATTTAGGTCATGTCTACAACAGAAAAAATGAAAACAGACTTGCCGTTGAGCACTTTTACAAGGCCGTTCAGGCCGGCCGGGAGACAAACAACTTCCGTTTGATTTTTTGGGGCTATTCCGACCTGGCAGACTTCTATATCAATGGGCAAAACAGGGATTCCAGTCTTTTTTACGCCCAAAAAATGGGCAGCCTGGTTCGTATGCAATCGGCCGGACTTCCTGAAAACGCTGCCGGACTTTACTACGTCGCGTTATCCAAAAGTTATGCGCTGAGCAACCAAACCGACAGCGCTTTCAAATACCTGAACCTGGCTTATCCTTTAAAGGACAGCACCTACCAGTCGCAGATAAAAAAATTGACCGATGTGCAAAACCTGTCTTTTGAGGAACAACTCCAGGCGGAGCAACTGGAAAAGGAAAAAGTGACCCTGCAAACCCGGGTCCGGCAATATGCCTTGCTCGGAGGATTGGGCCTGGTGCTGCTCGTGGCTTTTTTCCTGTACCGCAACACCCGGCAGAAACAAAAGGCCAATGTTGTATTGCAATCGAAAAACCGGGAATTGGAAGTAGAAGCGGCCCTGGAGCGGGTGCGCTCCCGCGCTATGGCGATGCACAACAGCGAGGAACTGGGCGCTGTGATCTTCACCCTTTTTCAACAATTAGCAGGCTTGAACATAAAAATCGTTACAAGCTGGGTTACATTGATGGACACCGTGCGAAACGAATTAACCATCTGGGTTGCACATATCGAGGGAGAGGCAAAGCCGGGAATCGTAAAAAACACGGATTTCGAAACATTTAAGCAGGAAATGGAAGACTGGAAATCGGGTCAGGACAATTTCCTCGCTATCCCTTCCGCTATCGCCCGGGCACAGGTAAAAAAGATTTTCGGTTTTGACATCCATCCGCCGGACGAGGCGCCCTTTTGGTACCTGAATCAGAGCTGGAACCGGTTTGGTTATATTGGGTTAAGCACTTGGGAACCAACTGGCGAAGAGGAAAAAAACATTATAAGTCGCTTCTCCAAAGTCTTCGAGCAAACCTACACCCGCTTCCTCGATATCCAAAAGGCAGAGGAACAGGCCCGCGAGGCACAAATAGAAGCCGCTCTGGAACGGGTGCGGGCCCGAACCATGGCTATGCATAAAAGTGAGGAACTACCGGATATTATAAAGGGCATTTACCAGGAGTTTGAAAAATTCAGGATCACCGGTCAGCAAACGGACATCGAGATTTATATCATTGACGAAGCAACCGGAATGTCGGAAGCATGGGCTACCGATTTGAATATGAACAGAGAACTAACCAATTTCCCCTTTTCCTGGACAATTACGGAAGCGACGGAAAAAGAATATTTAAGCTGGAAAAACACGCCGATCGCTGAGCGCAAAAACCTGTTGATTAATACGGTTTTCAGCGGTGCATCCTGGCAAAAGATTTTGACCGATTTTGAAAAAGACCCAGGCCTGAAGGAAATTGTCCAAAACTTTCGGACAAACGAAATCACGCAATGGGCCACCCATCATGCCTTTTTTTCACACGGAGTTTTAACCCTTCAACAGCCGGACCCCATCCGCACTGAAAACCTGCCTGTTTTACAGCGCTTTGCCAAAGTCTTCGAACAAACCTACACCCGCTTTCTCGACCTGCAAAATGCAGAGGCGCAGGCACGGGAAGCGCAGATTGAGGCAGCGCTGGAACGGGTGCGCTCCCGCGCCATGGCGATGCGGCATAGCGATGAATTGTCGGAGGCCGCCGAACTGTTGTACAATGAGTTTTTAAAACTCGGGGTTGTGTCGTTTTCCTGCGGTTATTTGATCAATGACGACGAAAATGCCGGATGGAAGATCTGGCTGACCAACCCGGGTGAGAAGTTTTTCAAGGAGTTTTGGACGGCCCCGTATGCAGCCGATCACAATCTCAGGGCGAGGTATGAAAGCTGGAAACGGCAGGAAGATTTCCATTGCGCCGTGCTGGAAGGGGAAGAAAACCGGGCGCACCATGTGGTCATTTCCCGGTATGCTCCCTGGAAGACAGACATGCTGGATGCACTACCCCCGCGTTTGGTTTTCAACAGTGCCCACTTTTCCCTGGGGCACCTGTTGGTCATTTCACCCGATAAACTCGCTCCTGAACTGGAACAGGCAATGGTGCGTTTCGCAGGCGCTTTCGATTTGGCTTACCGGCGCTTTCTTGACCTCCAGATTGCGGAAGAACAGGCAGCATTGATCAAACAGGAAAAAGAACGCCTCGAAAAAACGCTCAATGACCTCCAGGCCACCCAGGCCCAACTCATCCAGTCCGAAAAACTCGCCTCGCTCGGTGAGCTCACCGCCGGCATCGCCCACGAAATCCAGAACCCGCTCAACTTCGTCAACAACTTCTCCGAACTCAGTGTAGGCCTGGCGGAGGAGATAAGGGAGGAAATCAGCAAACCCGGAGCAGACAAAACCTATTTGGATGAATTGCTGGGCGACCTGTCCCAAAACCAGCAAAAGATCAACCACCATGGCAAGCGCGCCGCTGCCATTGTCACGGGTATGCTCCAGCACGCCCGCACCAGCACAGGCCAGAAAGAACCCACTGACCTCAACGCGCTCGCCGACGAGTACC
>CAYVDV010000524.1:0-3560 GCA_964450465.1 uncultured Saprospiraceae bacterium | reverse complement strand
AAATAGGAGTCGCGCAGGTCGGTAAGTCCGATGGCGTTCAGGTCGGGGTCCGCTACGCGGGTCAGTTCGGGCGCCTGTGTGGTGACGGCCGGCAACTGGCGGTGGTCGCCGATGAGGGTAAAATGCTCGAAGCGGGTGAGCAGGCCCACGAGCTGGGGCTCCAGGATCTGGGAGGCTTCATCCACGATCAGGCGCTGGAATTTTTTGATTTCCAGCAGTTTGTCGTTCTGGGCAAAGGAAGCCACCGTACTTACGATGATCCGGCAGGGCTCGAGCACGGCGAGCAGTTCGGCGCGGGTGCTCACGCCGGCGATGCGCGTGCTCAGCAATTGCCCGTGGAAGCGCTCTGCCGTGGAAAACCGCGAACCAATGCGCAGGTACTGGCTGCGGATGTCGCCGCCGAGGTCGTCCAGGGCTTCGCAGATCTCGTCCACTGCCCGGTTGGTGTAGGCCAGCAGGAGGAGGTTGTCGCCGGTTTCGCGCAGAACCCAGCCGGCCAGGTCGCGCAACATAATGCTGGTTTTTCCGGTGCCGGGCGGGCCCCAGAGGAGGAAGAAGTGGGCCCCACCCCCCGCCCCACCCCCCCACGGGCGGGGGGAATCTTTGGGGTCGGCTTCGCCTGAAGTATTTTTTCCGGTGAAGGGAAGATTCGTTTCGTTTGTGGCTCTTTCCGACCCTCCCCCGGCCCCTCCCCCCGAGGGGAGGGGGGGCTGTCCGTGGCTTAAATTATACTCAAACGCTTTGTTATCCCCTCCTCCTGTGGATTCGGGGAGGGCGGAATCTTTGGGGCTTGGCGGGTTGTTTTCCGGGAAGGAAAGTATTTCTTTTCGGCGTTGAGCGATAATTTGCCGGAGGGTTTCGATGGTTTGTTTGGTGCGCGTCAGGACAGCATCGTTACTGAATCGAATGACCTTAAAACCTTGTAATTCCAGGAACTCTGTTCGCAATTGATCCCATTCCGGTTGGTAGTCGTGAATATTGCCATCTACTTCAATAACCAATCGCAATTCAAGTGAGGCGAAGTCCGCTATATATTGCTGGATGGCGTGTTGCCTGCGAAATTTCACCCCTTCGATCTGTTGTTTCCTAATATATCTCCAGAGAACACGTTCCGCTTCGGTCGGATACTTCCGCAGTGTCTTGACAAATGACTTCAGATAGTTCCAATGTCGCCCTGAGGTTTCATGCGGTTTACCCAAAGAACCGGTCTTGTAGGTCATATCAACAGATTGATATTCCGACTTCGGAACTTCCTGGGTATCAATTACAGGTATCTTGCCCGTTACGCTCCCCTCCCCCCGGGGGGAGGGGCCGGGGGAGGGGCCAAGCACCCGCCGCCGCACCTCCTCCCCCGCGCTCGCCCATTCCAGCAGCCCCCGGTACATGGCGGTAAAGCCCATATCCAGCATGTCGGGTTCGAGGTTCCAGTGGCCCGAAGTATCAAAGGGTTTGAGGTTAAACTGCCGGTAGCGGAGCTGCACCGTCACCCGGTCATTGCCCAGTTCGGTGATGATGCACTTGATGACCTGGTGGTCGAGCACGGTCTGGGTTTCGGTTTCGGCGGGATAGAGCACAGCGATGTCGCCGACGCGAAAATTGGCCAGCGGATTGGTCTTTTCCGTTTTGCGGAACACAATACCGGGATCGGGCTGGTCGGCGCGGTTTTCGGCGATCTCCAGGTGGCTGAGGATGGCAAAGGCGTCCTGTTTTTCCGCGAAATCGCTGCGCCAGAGCGCGGCGTTGCCGTTGAGGTTGTCGCTGTTTTCCTCGCCGACCTTGGCCAGCCATTGTTCGCGGGCAATGAAACCGGCGAAAGCGTTGAAATATTTCTTTTCCGTTGGATTGAGTTTGCCGTAGGCGGATTCGAACAGGCCGAAATCGCGCGCCAGAAAATCGCGGGGCGGCGCATTGCCGGCGCGCAGGCGCTGGAACAGCGGGATGTCGGTCTCGCCCGGCCGGATGTTGGCCAGGAGCCGTTCGATACCCACCAGATGGTTGCGTACCTGCAGGGCCTCCCATTGTTCGGGCGCCACCGTGGGGGCAAAGCGGAGTTGTTGTACGTCGGCGCCGGAGTAAAGGATGTACTTGGCCGGATCCGTTTGTGCGCCGAAGACCGAGCGCACCAGCAGGTCGTAGAGGAGGGTTTGGGTGAAATGGCTGCGCTGGATGCCGTAGCTGTTGGGCCGGAAGGGGGTGCCGCTTTTGAGTTCCACGATGGCGGCGCGTTCGCCGTCGTGGTAAAACAGGTCGAGCCGGCCCTGCAGACCGTATTGTTCGCTGTAGAATGTCGGCTCCAGCACACTGTTTTCCGGCTCGATCTGCTGCTGGGCCAGGCCTTTTTGGGCCATGTGCTTCAGATTGAGGTAGTGCTTTTGGGCTTTGCCGGCGATCTCGCGCACGGCGGCGTCCTTCATCGGCGCATATACGAAGGGGTAGAGGCGAAAGGTTTCGCGCAGCAGCTCCTGAAACGGCGCTTCGGGCTCGTTCAGGAGCCGGTCCAGGAAGTGGTTGGCGATGTTGCCGAGCAGGATGGCCGGCGTGACCTCGTAGGGCAGGAATTTTTTGACCAGGTAGGCCAGCGGCTGCGCGCCGTTTTCCTTGAAACACTCCGACACGGCAGAAACATCCACCAGGTAGTCGGGCTCCACCACGAATATCCGCGGCCGGTAGGCGCCTTCCCGGTCCACATCCACCTCCAGCAGGTTGAGCGTCACGGGGAAGCCGAACACCGAGCGCAGCAGGCGGATGGTGGGGCTGAAATTTTCGTTGCGGTCGGGCAGGTTGTAGCGCACGCGCACGGGCTGGCCGGGGTTCTCGTCGTCGTAGGCGATCAGGCAGTTTTGTTCCGGCTCGTCGCGCACGGCCACCACGCGGGCGCGGGCCTTGTAGTCCCAGATCTCGGGCGGGGTAAACTGCCACTCCCCTTCCCCGGGCAGGTGTTCGAGCACCTCGGGCGGAATGGCGGTCCGGCAAACGATCAGGATGGTCTCGGCCAGGGCCTGCACGCCCAGCCGCACTTCGCGCTCCGTTGCAGGGGCCTGTCCGGCGCGCACGCGGGCCGACACCCGCCGGAAATGGTGGATGACCTGCAGCGTGCCGGGCTGTATCTGGAACAGGTGGCCGGCATAGCTGATGCGGGCAAAGAGCGTGCTGAAGGCCAGTTGCTCCTGTTTGGTCGCCTCAAAAAAAAGACGTTCCAACAGTGCGGCCAGCGCCAGCACTTTTTCCCGCGGCGCCCATTGCGGGTGCGCGGCGATCCGGATCAGTTCGCGGTAGAGGAGCGGAGCGGCTTCGGGCGACATAGCGCAAAGATACGGCGGCAGGGGGGAAGCGCAGGTTGGGAAATTGCTTTCCCGGCCCGGAACGGTTGATTTTTTTGCCTTCGGGTATTTGAAACGCGGCAAATTTGGTTTAGGTTTGTTGCCGTAATAACCATCACACTTGACCGGACTCCATAACCATATCCACCCACACTGCCCTTTCGCCGGAGTTGCCCGGGGAAGGGCAGTGTGCGTTTAGGGGGATAACGGCTTTTACGGATATTCCCGAAAACGAAAAAG
>CAYVDV010000523.1:0-3560 GCA_964450465.1 uncultured Saprospiraceae bacterium | reverse complement strand
CATTCGCACAAATAAACGCTGAAGCGGACACCACGCTAAAAGCAGTGCCCTTGCGGGAAACCGTAGTGGCGGCAAACCGAAGCAGCCAAAGCCGTTCGGCAGTTGCCCAACAGGTAACGATCCTCCGCAAGGAAGCCATCCGGCAGGCCAACGCGCAAACGACTGCCGATCTCCTGTCAAATACCGCCGGCATCTTTGTCCAGAAAAGTCAGCAGGGCGGCGGGAGCCCGGTGCTCCGGGGCTTTGAAGCCAACCGGGTCCTGCTGGTGGTCGACGGCGTGCGCATGAACAACGCCATTTACCGCGCCGGGCACCTGCAAAACATCATTACCCTGGACAATAACATGCTGGAGCGGGCTGAAGTGCTGTTTGGCCCGGCCTCTACGGTGTACGGCAGCGATGCCCTGGGTGGCGCGATCTGTTTTTTCACAAAAAATCCGGTGCTGGCGAAAGTGGGCGAAACGTTCCATACCACGGGCAGTGCTTTTTTTCGCTATGGTTCAGTCAATTCCGAAAAAACAGCCCACGCTGATATCAGTCTGGGCGGGCAAAAACTGGCTGCGCTCACATCGTTTTCCCTCAGCGACTTTGGCGATCTGCGCATGGGAAGTTCCACGAAATCGCCCTACCCTTTTGGCGAACGGCCTTATTATGTGGAGCGCCTGAACGGACGGGACTCCCTGGTCCGGAACAGCGACCCGCTGGTGCAGCGGTTTAGCGGCTACCGGCAGTATGACGTCCTGCAAAAGATCCTCTGGCAACCCAACAACCGGGTCCACCACCTGCTGAATGTACAATACAGTACTTCGAGCGATATTCCGCGCTACGACCGCCTCACCGACCCGGACGGCGCCGGCCTGCGCAATGCAGCCTGGTACTACGGACCGCAGGAACGCCTCCTTGCAGCGTATCATTTCGACAGGAGCGAGGCCGGGTGGTTCGACCGGGTAGGGGCAACCTTCAGTTTTCAGGACATCGGGGAAAGCCGGCATCAACGCCGATTTGGACGAACGGGACTGCAACACCGCAATGAAAATATACAGGTGTATGGCCTGGAGACAGAGGCGCAAAAAAACTGGAATCGCCACAGCCTGCGTCTGGGGCTGGACGCCCAGTATAACAAAGTCCAGTCCGCCGCTTATCAGGAAGACATCGAATCCGGCGCAACCGAACGGCTGGACACCCGCTATCCCGACGGCGGCAGCAACCTGTACAACCTGGCGGCCTTTGCAACCCACAACTGGTTACCGGAAGCATCTTCCGCCTGGTCGTTCAACGAAGGCATACGGCTGGGTTTCAGCGGCCTTGAGGCCCGGTTTTTCGACAAGACTTTCTTTCCCTTCCCCTTCGATAAGAGCACACAAAACAACCCCGTGTGGTCGGGGAGCCTGGGCGCAGTGTGGCGACCGGCCGCGACCTGGCGCCTGGCACTGAACGCTGCCAGCGGGTTCCGCGTACCCAATGTCGACGATCTGGGCAAGGTCTTTGAATCGACACCCGGCAGCCTCATCGTTCCCAATCCGGATCTCAAACCGGAGCAGTCGTACAACCTGGACCTCAACCTGACGAAGCATATCGCCGGCCGCCTGCACTGGGAGAACGTCCTTTGGGTCACTGCTTTGCGCAATGCGATCGCAACCGATTTCTTCCAGCTCAACGGTCAGGACTCGACCTTGTATAATGGGGTATTGAGTCGCGTGTTAGCCAATCAAAACAAATCAAAAGCCCGGCTTTGGGGTTTCAGCAGCACGCTTGAAGCGGACCTGACGGACCGCCTGGCTGCCTACGGTTCGCTGGCTTATACCTACGGCCGGGTGATACAGCCGGGCGAGGACCAGCCGCTGGACCATATCCCGCCCCTGCACGGCCGGGCCGGTATTCGCTTCCACTCCACAAGACTGAATCTCGAGAGTTTTATCCTGTTCAACGGGAAAAAACCGATTGGGGACTACGCGCCAACCGGAGAGGACAACCAAAGCTATGCCCCGGCAGAAGGTATGCCGGGTTGGTTTACGCTCCAATTCCGGGCCGGATACCGGCTGCAGCGCCATCTGATCGTTCAGGCAGGAGTAGACAACATTCTGGACCGGCAATACCGGGTATTTGCCTCCGGCATAAACGCTCCGGGCAGAAACTTTTGGGTGACAGCCCGGCTGGAGTGGTAGCAAAAGGGCGGATTCGCAAAATGGCAAAAGGCAAGGCGCTAATTGCACGATGCTTTTTGTCATTTTGCCATTTTAAGTACCCGGACTGAATTAATTGATAAAATCCAGGTACTTACCTTCCGGAAATTAAGCCTTGCTATAGGGAATGCCCGCAGCAAATAGCTACTTTTGCGGTGATTTTTCAATGGTCCAACTAACATAATTGTATTCCGGCATGTCCGACATCGTTTTTTCCCTTATTCAAAAAGAACTCGACCGCCAGCAGCGCGGGCTCGAGCTCATTGCCTCTGAAAATTTTGCCAGCCAGGCCGTACTGCGGGCCATGGGTTCCTGCCTGACCAATAAATATGCGGAAGGTTATCCGGGCCGGCGCTATTACGGCGGATGCGAGGTAGTGGATGAGGTGGAACAACTGGCCATCGACCGGGTGAAGGAATTATTTGGCGCAGCCTGGGCCAATGTGCAGCCACACTCGGGCGCACAGGCCAATGCGGCCGTTTTTCTCGCATGCCTGCAACCCGGCGATAAGATACTGGGCTTCAATCTGGCCCATGGCGGCCACCTGAGCCACGGCTCGCCGGTAAACTACTCCGGCAAGGTATATAACCCATCCTTTTACGGCGTAGAGGAAGAGACCGGCCGGATCGATATGGACAAAGTGGAAGAAATTGCCTTGCAGGAAATGCCCAAATTGATCATTTGCGGCGCTTCTGCGTATGCCCGCGATTGGGACTACGCCCGTTTCCGCAAGATTGCCGACCGGGTGGGCGCCCTGCTCCTCGGCGACATCGCCCACCCCGCCGGCCTTATTGCCGCAGGTCTACTGAACAATCCGATTCCCCACTGCCATATCATCACCAGCACCACGCACAAGACCCTGCGCGGCCCCCGCGGGGGTATCATCCTGCTCGGGCAGGATTTTGACAATCCCTGGGGGCGTGCCACGAAAAAAGGTACGCCGATCCGCATGTCCGCCATTCTCGACAGCGGCGTATTTCCGGGTATGCAGGGTGGCCCGCTCGAACACGTGATCGCTGCCAAAGCCGTCGCTTTTGGTGAGGCGCTGCGACCTGATTTCAAGGAGTACGGGCGGCAGGTAATCAAAAATGCCCAGGCTATGGCCGCAGAACTGATTGCCCGCGGCTACAACATCATTTCGGGCGGCACCGACAACCATCTGCTGCTGCTCGACCTTCGCTCCAAAGATGTGACCGGAAAAGTCGCCGAACAGGCATTGGGTGCAGCGGACATTACCGTGAATAAGAACATGATCCCCTTCGATCCACAGCCGCCCATGACAACCTCGGGCATCCGGATCGGCGCCGCTGCGCTTACCACCCGGGGCTTCCAGGAGGCCGATTGCCGGCAAGCCATCGAATGGATCGATGCCGTGTT
>CAYVDV010000522.1:0-3581 GCA_964450465.1 uncultured Saprospiraceae bacterium | reverse complement strand
GGCATCGTTGATGAATTTACGATCTCTGATGTTGGTATTAATGGAAAAATGAATGAGGTTTGCGCTGCATTCGGTCTGATGCAACTTCGCCACATAGAAGATATGTTGAGGCGTAGGTCGGAGATCGATAATGCTTACCGCCAGTCATTAAGTGGAATGCAAGGCATTCGTTGCTTGGAAACTCATGCCAGTGTACCGAATTATGGCTATTTTCCGATTCTGCTCGGCGATGAATTTCCATATACTCGTAATGAGATTGCTGATGCCTTGCGCAAGGATAGGATATATGCGCGTCGTTATTTTTATCCCCTGCTCTCGAATCTTCCGATGTATATACATTTTCCTTCCGCAGGGCGAGATAATTTACCGGTAGCCAACAGCGTTGCCGAGCGGATCCTCTGCCTGCCCATATATGCAGGCTTAACAGATACAGACCAACAACGAGTTATTCGAATCATCCAACAACTGGGAGAGGGATGATTATGCAAGTGCTCCCCATGCCATTACGCCTACATCGGTGGCCTCAGGAGAAGTCACCGACAGTGTCGGTGCTTGTTCTGGCTTATAACCATGGGCGTTATATTGCTGAGTGTCTCAATAGCATACTGGATCAAGTTACCGATTTTCCTGTTGAGATGATTGTTCATGACGATGCCTCAATCGATGATACGTCTGCCATCATCCGCCAGTTTGCCAACGAATATCCTGGAGTTATCAAACCCGTCCTGCAAACGGAAAACCAAGTGTCGCAACACAATAAAATCAGGCCTGGACTGTTGCGCATGGCGAGGGGCGACTTCATTGCAAACTGTGACGGAGATGACTACTGGCTCGATCCCGAAAAGCTTGTTAAGCAAGGTGCATTTCTGCGCGAAAATCCAGAGTACGTGTTAAGTTATCACGATGCGGTGCATATCGACGTCAATGGGTCCATCATCAAGGAATATAACCTTCCCCCCAAAGGACGGCACGACTATACTAAGGATGAATTGCGGGAACTAAAGTGGGGCTGGATATTGTTGGGCACCATGCTACATCGGAATGTAACAATAGATTTCCCTCCTGAATATAACCTGATGAGAAATAATGACAATTTCATGCCGATGTTATTGGCAGCTTACGGTGGTGCAAAGTTTCAGGAGGAGGTTGGTAAGCTGGCCTATCGGCAGCACGCCGGGGGTATCTGGTCGATGAAATCAAAAGAGGAGCAAGTCCAAATGTATTTGCAATCCTATCTGCAAATTGCCGCCTATTTTGTCCACATAGGCGAGGTCAGTACGGCCAGGAAAATCCTCACTGGCCGCCTCTCCAATTCTATTGAAGGCTATATGAAAACCACCGAGCCGGAAGAGGTGAAGATAGCAAGTAAAACGACCTATAGTTTTGTGGTGAGATATTCTTGATACCTATCCTTGTGTCTTGGTTTGATATATTGCCTCGATTGGTTGGTGTTGAGGGCGCTCTAGCGGACGAGTACAGTTGAGTCGAGGTATCGGAACACCGAATCGGCTATATATAGCAAGCCTACATCATTTATAGAATAATATAATGAGTTCTGTGGGTTTGTTTGTCAGGAGTTGATCTATGCTGCTGTTGGAAGCGATGATTGATGCTAAAGAAGGTCGGGAAATCAAGCGAGCGGTAGCCGTGAAGATGGTACTCCAGGGGTTTCAGACAAAAGACATTTGTGAACTTTTGGATGTTTCCGATGCTTTTGTGAGTAAGTGGAAAATCATCTATCAACAACAAGGGGCGGAAGGTTTGCGCTTACATTACCGTGGTAGTGAGGGTTTTTTGACAGACGTTCAGCGCGAGGAAGTGATCGTGGAGTGGCGTTGTCGGGAATCCTGTGGTGTAGGAGAGTTGAGAGACTGGATCGAAAGCCGATACGGCGTTGTTTATACATCCAAACAGTCCTATTACGACCTTCTGGCGGAGATGGCCATGAGTTGGCGAAAAGCGCCACCGGAAAATCCGCAGCGGGATGAGTCGCGAGTATTGGCGAAACGGGACGATATAAAAAAATCTTGAAGTTCGACAACCGGCGATTCAATCTGGACAACTCCGTGTTTTTGTTCAAGATGAATGTCCTCTCGTGTGGGGTGATACCGTCGGATATGTGTGGGGAAGAAGAGGCGAACGAACCAGGGTAGCCATCCAGAACGAGCGGGAGCGTCAAACCTATTGCGGCGCCATGAATCTGTATACTGGGAGATTTATTTTAAGTCCTTTCTCAGCTGGCAACGGCGACCATACGGTGGCTTTTATCAAACACCTTCACAGTCTCCATACAGGGGACCCGATTCTGTTGATCTGGGATAACGCTCGTTATCATCGCTGTGCGAAGATACGGGAGTACTTACACGAAGTGAATCATGGACTCGAGGCTAAAGATTGGAAGGTAACCTGTATCGCTCTTGCGCCAAACGCCCCAGATCAAAATCCGGTTGAAGACGTCTGGTTGAAAGGAAAAAACTTTCCGCGCCAGCATTTCCATGAGAATAAGACATTCGAGCAGGTAAAAAAGTGTTTCTTCAACTTCCTCGATAATCAAGTTTTCAATTTCTATAAGGTGAAGTGGTATATTTAGAGTTCCATGTTCCAGGTGGGTTTACTATAAATTAATACATCTCGCATCTATAAGAGTTGGGGATATGCCTTCTGACGGGATGCCATTTGGAGAGTAGTAATGTCTGATGAGTCACTCCAGCAAATAGCCATTGAGCTTGTAAACTTTCTGTGCAAGTTCGAGAATTCCGACTTTCTGCGAAAAAAAATGGGATTGAGGGGGGTCTTAACCGAATGCTCTGTCTGTGAGTGCGGCAGAACAATCGAGTTAGAGATCCTAGAAGCCGACCATGATCAATTACTCGTTGGAGCTTTTATAGATCCGAGAACTAGACATTTATAGAATTACCACATAATTGATTCAAGATTGTGGCGAGATGACGATAATGGATACGGCCTATCGGGATCGGTGTATCCGACGGCTCTATGAACAGGGCCATCTTTCCCAGCAGACCATTGCGGAGGTTTTTGAACTGACCCAGGGGCGAGTGAGCCAAATCTGTCGCCCGCCAGAGGAGCCCCCGGTCGCCGAACCGAAGAAGCGTCGCGGTGCCCCGCCCAAGCTGACCCCGGAACAACAGCAAGCGATCCATCCGTGGCATGGTGGAGCAGGGGCCGGAGGCGTTTGGCTTCGAAGGTGGGGTGTGGACCCGTCAACGCCTCGCTGAGGTGATCGCCGAGACCTTTGGGGTGAGCTACGAGGTCTCCAGTATCGGCTCGTTGTTAAAAAAAATCGCCTCAGCCGACAAAAGCCCAAGCGGCGCGACGCTCGACAGCCTCCTCAAGCGGTGGCGCACTGGCGGGCCCACCGCTTACCCGCCAGCCGAGCCCAGGCCCAACGAGAAAACCGCCTTGAGGTCCACATCGATGAGTCCGCCGTGTATCTCCTGCCTCACCTGACCCGTACCTGGGCCCCACGAGGCCAGACCCCCGTGCTCGAAACCTGGGATCGATATCAGCATCTTTCCATCATTGGGGCCGTCAGCCCGACGGGGGAGAGTTATTTTCAATTC
>CAYVDV010000521.1:0-3597 GCA_964450465.1 uncultured Saprospiraceae bacterium | reverse complement strand
CCGATCCGTTTGCAGGGCACCACTTGTTTTACGGCGCGGGCAACTTTTTTGGCAAAAGTCATCAGGCCGGCGAGGTACTCATCTTCCAGATCGAAGATGTAGTCGATCTCCTGTTTCGGGATGCAAAGGGTATGCCCTTTCGTTTGCGGCCGGATATCGAGGAAGGCGAGATAATCGCTGGTTTCTGCCACTTTGTGACAGGGTATTTCGCCATTAATGATCCGGGTGAAAATACTTGCCATGGTGATGGATGTTCCGGTTATTACCCGATGGAAATATCGACGACTTTGAATTCCAGGACGCCGCCCGGGGTTTCAATTTTGGCGATTTCGCCCTTTTCTTTGCCTAGCAGGCCTGCTCCGATGGGAGAGGAAACCGAAATTTTCATCTGCCGGGTATCCGCCTCCGTTTCAGAAACCAGCTTGTAGGTAAGTTGTTTGCCGGTTTTGAGGTTTTTGATCGTTACATTGGAAAGGATAGCCACTTTGGAGTCATCCAGTTGGCTTTCGTCCAGTACGCGGGCATTGGAGAGGACCGTTTCCAGTTCGCTGATTTTCATCTCCAGCATGCCTTGTGCATCTTTTGCAGCATCATATTCTGCATTTTCAGAAAGGTCGCCCTGGGCGCGGGCTTCAGCAATAGCGCGAGCGGCTTCCTGCCGGCCGGTAGTCTTTAACTCGTCCAATTCGGCTTTGAGCTTCTCATATCCGCCCTGCGTCAAATACGTGTAATTAGCCATAGTGATAAAATGAATATAGAAAAAAGCAGAAACGTTCCTACCGGTTGGATAGAAACGTTTCTGCGATAAAAGGTGGCCCAAAGGTACGGTGTTGGGAGGAAACTTAAAAGTTTTCCCTGTCTTTTTCTGTAGCCGCGGGCTATTCCTGTTGATCAGAGATCAATCCGGATACCGATATTATGGATACCGTTAAAGATTTCAGTGTAGCGGTAGCCATAATCAATTGCGAGGCGGCTTTCGGTGCCTTTGCGCAGCGGAATAGAAACAGACATGCCCGCGCTGAGGCCATTATCCAGCGAGGCTTCCACGCTACCCTGCGGGGCATCGAACTCCATTTTATACCCTGCGCGCAGGGTGAAGTTTTTCGCCAGGGAGAACTCCAGTCCACCGCCGACCTGGTCGCGCGAGAAGGCATTGGAGGTAAAGTTCCCCACCAGGGACAGGCGGTTGTTCCGGCCGATCAGCCAGTCGTAGGATGCGCCGATATTCAGCTGGGAGGGCAGTTCGTATTCTGCACTGCGCTGGTAGTAGGTAATCGGATACGCGAAGGTTTCATTGTTACCGTCGTTGGACGTACCCAGACCCTCGCCGGTGAAGCGCATTTTACCACCCACGTTCCGCAGGGAAATACCAAATTTGAAGTTATCGTCATCCCCGGTCACATATTGTACCCCGGCATCTATCGCGATGGCTTTTGCACCGGCGTTCGAGATCGATTCGTTGACGAACTTCAAGGTAATCCCAACCGATACCCGGTTGGCAAAGAGGTGTGCATACGAAACGCCTAAATTGAAAAAGGCCGGGCTGAATGTTGCTCCGGATCCCTCGGGCGTATCCGTCGTGGTCAGGTCAAAGTCACCCAGATCCATGGCGACCAGGCTGATGCCGAAAGCGCCACCCTTGCCGACGCGCTGCGCCAGGCCCAGTGCGTTGATTCCAATATCTGCACCTTCCAGATAGCGGGTGTGCCCCAGCTGAATTTGCGTTTTATTAATCCGCGCGAGACCGGCCACATTCAGGAACAAGGCATCGGTGCCGGTAATCATGGAGGTGTTCATCGAATGGAGTCCGGCGCTGCGGGCCCAGGGATTGATCAGGAGCTGAGCGGCGCCCGCTTCCCCCTGGCGGTCCGGGTTACCTGCAAAAGCAGTTCCTGCAAGCAAAACAAAACTCAGGAACAGCAGGCTGGTGTATTTATAAGTCATAATCAATTCATTGAGTGATTGAGTGATGGAGTGATTGCGTGATGGAGTGATTGGTGATGGAGCGGCTTTTCATTTCAGAAAAATAAAAAACCACTCCATCATTCCATCACACAATGCGTTGCTACAGGCCAGATGGGTCAAATTGTCGGGCTATACCAAACCACTTGATAGTCCGTTCACCCATACCGGGCGCCTGTATCTGGATCAGATAAACGCCACTGGCAACCGGAATGCCCTTGTTGTTCTTCAAATCCCACTCCAGGTCGGGTGCGATCTGCATATAGGGGGCATACACTTCATCCCGCCGGTATTGCCGGATGAACTTGCCGTCGAGTGAATAGATCGTAACCGTACACTTGGCCGGCAGATTAGTGACTTTAATCGTGTTGCTGAACTGGCTGGTCTCGTATTGCGAGAAGCCGTAGTACGGGTTGGGCACCACCTTGACGGAGTCGAGCGCATTTTCGATCTGCACTTGATCCAGGGCCTGTGCCTCTCTGTTCTCAATCTTGAACTGATATTTCGGGTGGCCGGTTTTCTTGCCGCCATCGGCATCGTTGAACCAGGTGTCAAACGGACTGCTCACGCGAAGTTTGATCGTCACATCATTGGGGATCAGGCCTTCGCGCAACGGCTTCATTTCGGAACCTGGCGCCAGCTGAAGCATACCCGCCCATGCGATGTCCTTCATTGCCGTAACTTTGAAGATATCGGAATTGGAAGTGGGGGCCAGCTCAGGGGTCAGACGCTTGCGCAGCGTTTCGCAACCGTCGTAGTTGCTGTAGGTGACATACACCCAGTGTTGGCCACCGAGAAGCAGGTCGTAATAATCCTGTACCTGACCGCCACGGGTTGCCTGATCAGTTGGGTTCCACAACATATCCCGTCCGGTGAACGCCGGATCAAGATCGCTGCTATAGCAGGAGTTTTCGCCAAAGAAGATGTTCAGGCGGCGGCCGGTTTCCACGTCGATGGCATAGCCCGGGAACCAGCCCATGCCCGTGATTGCTTTCCCGCTGGCATCAACGGCCCCATCCGGGTCGGGTTTGCCGTCGCCGTCTGCATCGCGCTTTCCTACGGAAGGCGAGAAACGGGTATCAAAGCTCACACGTCGTTTGGTTGGCGTAGCCGGATTGCTTTCTGTCTTCAGCGCATCGTCCTTGGGATACGTGCCGGCAGTTTCCGTGTAATAGAGCGAAGCGGTTTCCACCACTACACAGCGGCTCCAAAGGCTGGTATCGCTGGTCAGCACAATATCGACGTTGGGCAGGTTGGCCAGTTTAAAGTAGCGGCTGCTGGTATTGGTTGGCTCCTGAGCACCACCGACAACCGAGCCATTAAGCGAGCTGGTAGCAGGTGTCCATGCCGGAGTAAGCATACGCGTTTGCGGCGGGCCTGCTTCGAAAACCCAGTCGCACAGGACGTAGGGTACAAACCAGCCGTTACCCAATTTGCTGAGCCCCTGGAAGGGATCGTATTCGGCATCTTTTTCCAACTTGCGCGTTTTCACGTAGTGGAAAAGACCAAAGTCCTGATCCGGGAAGCCAAACAACCAGGGCAGATCCGGATTGGCGTATTCAATTGCGCCACCGATACCACCATTGGATTCACCCGGATTGATGTATTTGTCCGGGGATTGCAGCGACCAGGTAT
>CAYVDV010000520.1:0-3622 GCA_964450465.1 uncultured Saprospiraceae bacterium | reverse complement strand
AATACAGATGCGGCCTATGCGGATATTGTGGCGGAAGTGAAGAAACTGGTACCGAGGTAGTACCTTACATTACCCCTCCTCCATCTTCCGTGCCTTTTCCAGCACGGTCGTTTCCAGTTCCTTTTTATATGCCGCCACGCGGTCCAGCAAAGCCGGGTCTCCTGCTCCCAGGATTTGTGCAGCCAGTATACCGGCATTGCGCGCGGCATTGAGCGCCACCGTGGCGACGGGCACGCCTTCGGGCATTTGCAGGATGGACAGGATACTATCCCAGCCGTCAATGGAATTGGAGGATTTTACCGGCACACCGATCACCGGCAAGGGCGTGATCGCAGCCACCATACCGGGCAAGTGCGCCGCGCCGCCAGCCCCGGCTATGATCACCCGGAAACCGCGTTCCCGCGCCGTGCGGGCGAACTGGAACATCCGCTCGGGCGTGCGGTGCGCCGATACCACGGTCATTTCAAAAGGCACGTCCAGTTTGGTGAGAATATCCGCCGCTTTTTGCATGACCGGCAGGTCGGAATCGGAACCCATGATGATAGCAACCATAGTAGTTTAGTCGGTTTGAACTCCGGTAGTCGATACCACCCGGAGGGTGTCTTTTACGATTTGGGCCCGGGAAATGGCTTCTTCCACCGTGTGTGCGGTAACCGTTACGTGGCCCATTTTCCGGAACGGAGCCGTCATAGCCTTGCCATACAGGTGAATATGCACCCCGGGGATGGCCAGGCATTCTTCTACTCCTTCATAGCGCACGGGGCCTTTGTGATCCGGATCGCCGAGCAGATTAACCATGACGGCCGGTTCGGTTTGTTCGGTGGCGCCGAGCGGGAGATTGCAGATGGCGCGCAAGTGCTGCTGGTACTGGCTGGTCACAGCGCTGTCTATGGTGTGGTGGCCGCTGTTGTGGGGTCGGGGGGCCACTTCGTTCACCAGCAGCTCCCCGCCTTTGGTCAAAAACAGTTCAACGGCCAGCAGCCCGCAAATGTCGAAAGCCCGGATCACCCGCTCGGCAAGGGCCTCGGCTTCGGCGGCCACCAGGGGCGAAACCCGCGCCGGACACACCAGCAGTTCTACCAGGTTGGCTTCAGGGTGAAAATCCATTTCAACCGGCGCAAATACAACCACCTCATCCCGTTCGTTGCGGGCGGCGATTACTGCCAGCTCCGTTTGGATGGGCGCCAGGGCTTCCGCCAGGCAGGGGCCGGGTAGTATTTTGGATTCCAGGTCGGCCGGTGTGCGCAGGATCGCTACCCCCCGGCCGTCATAGCCGGCGGTGCGCGTTTTCTGAACCAGGGGCAGCTTCCATGCTCCTTTCCTTATCGCATCAAGGAGGGCTTTTTCATCCGCAAACAATTGAAAGCCCGCGGTGGGTATTTGCTGCTCGCGGTAAAACTCTTTTTGCAGGCCCTTGTCTTTGATGATATCGAGTGCCCGGGGGGAAGGGTGCACCGTTTTTCCGGCTTTTTCCAATTCGCGCAGGGCATCGGTGTTGACGTGTTCAATTTCAATGGTAAGGATCTCCTTGTCCTGGCCAAATGCCAGCACGTCGTCGTAATTTTTGAAATCTCCGGGGGTAAATTCCGAGCATACCGCGCCGGCGGGGTAATCGGGCGAAGCGTCGAGGATACAGGTTTTAAAGTCCCATTCAGCCGCAGCCAGGCAGAGCATTTTACCCAGTTGCCCGCCGCCGAGAATACCGATCTTTTTGGTTGGATCAAACATGGCGCAAAGGTACGCGCCTATTTTCAAATTGTCCGCTTTGGGGTGCAGGCCATCAGCATGCGATCGGCGCCGGACATATCCTGACGGATCTGCACCTGAATAAAGCCCAGGTCGCGGAGCAGTGCGGCGGCAGCCTGCGCATTGAATTCGTTGCATTCGAAAAACAGCGCTCCGCCGGGTTTCAGTTTTTCCAGGGAAAACTGCCCTATGGTCCGGTAAAACAACAAGGCATCGTTATCGGGAACGAAGAGCGCAAGTTCCGGCTCATGGGCCAGCACGTGCTCCGGCATCAGGGTACGCTCCGTTTGAGGGATATACGGAGGATTGCTGACCACCACGTCCAGCGCAGGAAACAAGGGCCAGCTGTCCCGGTCCAGGATATCGCCCATAAAAAAAGAAAAGTGGCCGGCGCCGAGGATGCGTTCGGCATTCCCGGTAGCCACGCGCATTGCTTCCGGGCTTTTTTCCAGGCCCAGTAATTGAATATCCCGGCGTTTATATTTTAATGAAACACCAATACAGGCGCTACCCAGTCCGATGTCGAGCAAGGCGGGTGCGTTCCGGCCGCTTGTTTTCAACCATTCCAGCACCCAGGCCACCAGTTCTTCCGTTTCCTGACGGGGAATGAGCACAGCGGCGTTAACGGCGAATTTCAAGCCAAAGAAATCTGCCTCTCCGAGCACATACTGTACCGGTTCGCCCTGTACGAGCCGGTGATGGATTTCCCCAAAGCGCGCTTTCTCCTCGGGGGAAAATTCTTTTTCAGCCGGCCGTTTGGCCCCGAAAGCATCTTCAAATACGATCCGGGCAATACTTCGCGCCTCGCCGGCGCCGTAACGCGGCGTGAGATCGAGCACGAGCTGTTCAAATGCGTTTCCGGCCAGGTACTCGGTCATGTTATGTTACAGTTCGAGGGTGAAAACGGTTCCTTTGGGCGAGTTGTCGCCAACGGTAATACGCCCGCCGTGCGCTTCTACCACCTGCTTGACGATGTAGAGCCCCAGGCCGGTGCCCATTGTCTTCCGTGTTTCTTCGCTTCCGACGCGGTAAAACTTTTCAAATACAGCGCCTTTCTCTTCTCCCGGGATGCCGATTCCATGGTCGCTGACCCGGAGGATCAGTTTGCCGTGTTGCCGCCTGGCAGAAATCTCCACCGGCTCGTGTTCGGGAGAGTATTTGACGGCATTTTCGAGCAGGTTTTGCACTACGGCATTCAGCCCGGATTTATCTGCCTGTACGGGCGGGAAATTGTCCGGAATATCCACCCGGAAAGCGGCCTCCGGAAAGCGGATCTGCAGGTTGGCGATACAGTCTTGTGCGATCTGCCGGAGATCAACGGGTTCCTGCAAGGGGCGCCAATCGTCCTCCAGGCGGGCGGCAAGCAAGAGGTCTTCTACCAGTTGCTGCAGGCGGGAAGCATCGCGCAAGCCGTTTTGGCAGAGTTTTTCCATTTGCGCGCGTTGCAGTTCGCGTTTGTGCAGGGTTTCCAGCGTCAGGCGGAGGGCAGCGATGGGCGATTTCAATTCGTGGGTAATACTCAGCATGAAGTTGCGCCGTTGGCGAGACAAGGATACTTCGCGGTTGGCGGCCCGGTTGATCACGTAGATCCCGAAGCCCAGGCACAGGGTAAAAAAAATGCCTTCGCCCCAAATCATGCGGCGGTGTTTCGCAAGGTGTTGTTCCAGCGCCTGATATTCGGCCGTGGCATGCAGTTCAGTGAGGTTGAGGCCGCGCCGGGGACCGCCGTTTTTCCACTCCAAAAGCTCAGCAGATACTTTAAAGATGCGGTCGTTTTCCCGCCACAGTTCTACGGCCCACCAGCCAAAAGCCAGTACCATGTACAGCAGCACAAAGCGGGTCAGCCAGGGAATCGATAATCGAGGAAAGCTCATAG
>CAYVDV010000519.1:0-3625 GCA_964450465.1 uncultured Saprospiraceae bacterium | reverse complement strand
ATGACGGGGAGGACTTCATGGAAATAGAAGCTACTGCGCAGCAGTTCAACTGGATTATCCGGTACCCGGGCCAGGATGGCAAGCTGGGCGCACGTGACTTTAAACTTACCTCTGCTGCCAACCAACTGGGACAGGATTTCACAGATCCCAAAAACTGGGATGATATGATTGCCAGTCAGGAATTCTATCTTCCGGTGGGCAAAAAAGTCCGGGTCCGTATCACGGCCAAAGACGTGCTGCACAACTTCTACCTGCCCCAATTCCGGGTTAAAATGGATGCTGTGCCGGGCATGCCGACCTATTTTGTATTCACGCCGACCAAGACAACTGCCGAGTATCGCAACGAACTCAAGAAATACCCCGAATATAACGAGCCTTATGATCCGGCAGATCCGACCGGGCCGAAGCGCTGGGAAAAATTTGAATATGAACTGGCTTGTGCCGAACTCTGCGGGAAAGGCCACTATTCCATGAAACGTATCCTGCGGGTTGTGCCCCAGGAAGAGTTTGATGCCTGGTATCGCGCGCAGGAATCGTACTACCTGACACAAATTCGTGGAAAAGAAGATGACCCGAACAAGGAAAAAGTACTGGATATCGAAGTCCTGCAGCGTGCCAAGGCTTTCAGTGAATCGATGAAAACAGCCGTTGAGTCAGCCAATCCAGCCGACAAAACACTGACGCTGAATCACATTTGGTATGAAACCGGCTCGGCAAGTCTGACGAGCAACAGCCGCTATGAGTTGGATAATTTGGTTACAGCGCTTAACGCATATCCGCAGGTCCGGATTGAAATTGCCGGACATACGGACAATGTGGGTGAACCCGAGGCCAATCGCGCACTTTCACAACAACGCGCTGCTTCAGTGGCAAAATACCTCACGGACCGCGGCATTGATGCCGGCCGTTTGCGCACTGTTGGTTACGGCGATACCAAGCCGCTGGTGCCCAATGACTCTGATGCCAATCGTGCTCAGAACCGGCGTACGGAGTTTACCATTTTGTAAATCGTATTTTTGTTGTTCGCATATATCATTTGAAACACCGAACCCAAAAAGGTTCAACACAATATAAATATTCTGGCTATGGCTCAAGTAGTATCCGCTGCTGAAACGTTGGAAGAAAAACTCACGCAGGAATTAGGCTTTGATGATCATTTTCACGAGCATCATCACGGCGACAAGTTCCAGTCGAATTTTCTGACTACGTATATTTTTAGCACTGACCACAAGATTATTGGTCGCCAGTTCCTGATTACCGGGATTTTTTGGGCGCTCATGGGTGCTGGGATGTCGATCATTTTCCGTTTGCAATTGGGCTTCCCGGAGGCCGACATGGCTTGGCTGCAGCCACTCCTTGGCAAGTGGATCCAGGTGAATGATCAGGGCATTGGCAAACTGGATCCGGAGTTCTATTACTCCCTTGTTACGATCCACGGCACAGTACTGGTGTTTTTCGTTTTGACTGCCGGTCTGAGCGGAACCTTTTCCAATCTGCTTATTCCCTTGCAGATCGGCGCCCGTGATATGGCCTCTCCATTGCTCAATGCTTTCTCCTACTGGTTCTTCTTTCTGGCCAGCGTAGTTATGTTTTTGTCGCTCTTCCTGAGCACAGGCCCATTCTCGGGTGGCTGGACGGCCTACCCGCCATTAAGCGCTTTGCCACAGGCATCCGATGGCTCTGCAGCGGGTATGACGATGTGGATTGTGGCCATGGCTTTCTTTATCGTTTCTGCGTTGCTGGGCGGTATCAACTACGTAACCACCGTACTCAACCTGCGTACGAAAGGCATGAACCTCTGGCGTATGCCGTTGACCATCTGGGCGTTCTTCATTACAGCCATCATTGGTGTATTGTCCTTCCCGGTATTGTTGTCAGGCGTGCTGCTCCTTATGTTTGACCGCAGCATGGGTACGTCTTTCTACCTGAACGAAATCGTTGTCGGCGGCCAGATACTGGATCGCGTGGGCGGCAGTCCGATCCTGTTTCAACACCTGTTCTGGTTCCTGGGACACCCGGAAGTATATATCATCATTCTTCCGGCAATGGGTATTGTTTCCGAAGTGCTTTCGGTGAATGCCCGCAAGCCTATTTTCGGCTATCGCGCCATGGTATTGTCCATCCTGGCCATTGCCTTCCTTTCGTTTATCGTATGGGCACACCACATGTTCATGGCGGGTGTGAACCCCTTCATCAGTAACTTCTTTGTGGTCTTCACCCTGATCATAGCCGTTCCATCTGCGGTAAAGGTCTTTAACTGGATATCCACGGTATATGGCGCTAACTTCCGTTTTAATGCAGGAAGCTTGTTCGCCCTGGGTTTTGTATCCATGTTTATTTCCGGTGGCTTGACCGGTATCTTCCTCGGCAACTCGGCTATCGATATTATGCTGCACGACACCTACTTTGTGGTGGCGCACTTCCACATCGTAATGGGTGTAGCTGCCTTCTTCGGTATGTTTGCCGGCATTTATCACTGGTTCCCGAAGATGTTCGGCCGTTTCATGAACGAAACGCTGGGTAAAGTTCACTTTTGGGGGACATTTATCGGGGCGTATGCCGTGTTCTGGCCGATGCACTATACCGGTATGGCCGGCATGCCGCGGCGCTATTATGACGGCGGCGCTTCCTTCGACGCCTTCCGGCACTTTACCGATCTTAACCAGTTCATTACCGTAGCCGCTATTGTAGTGTTCTTCCTGCAGATCGTATTTGTGATCAACTTCTTCTACTCCATTTTCCATGGCCGCAAAATGACGGTGAAAAACCCCTGGGGTGCAAATACGCTGGAATGGACGACACCGATCCATGCCGGTCACGGCAACTGGGATGGCAATATTCCCACGGTTCAACGCTGGGCCTACGACTACGGTAAAGGTGGTGAGGAGTTCATTCCGCAGTATATTCCCCTGAAGGAAGGTGAACACGACCACGGACATTAATTAAAACAAACCTGGAGGAGCGGCCGGCTCGTTTCCGGTCCTCCTCTTTTATTCGTATAGCAACCCCTTATAAAACACACAAGAGCACACTGATAATGGAGCGCAATCCGGCACAACAACTTACGATTTGGACCTCTATATCGCAGTCAATTACTGATTTTGGCTTGCTGGTAAAGTTCAAGTTGTCTTTGATGGTCCTTTTTTCAGCCCTGATTTCCTACGCGATCGCGGGGAGCGGGCAGGTAAGTTGGTTGGGACTGACACTTCTGGCACTTGGCGGTTTTCTTGTTACGGGTGCCGCGAATGCGCTGAATCAGGTGCTGGAGCGTGACTACGACCGGCTGATGACACGGACGGCTAACCGCCCCGTCGCTACCGGACGGTTGAGTGTTTCGACAGCGGTTTTATGGGCTGGGCTCATGGCATTGTTTGGGGTGACTCTGCTTTCTCTTTTTAATCCTCTGACAGGTTTTCTGGGCATGCTGTCCCTGATTAGTTATGCATTCATCTACACTCCCCTCAAGCGTTCTACGCCGCTGTCGGTAGTAGTTGGTGCAATACCGGGAGCGCTGCCTCTGGTGATCGGATGCACGGCATGGGATGGTGTGATGACCCAAACGGCCCTGATGTTGTTTACCATCCAGTTTTTGTGGCAATTTCCACATTTCTGGGCGGTGGCATGG
>CAYVDV010000518.1:0-3662 GCA_964450465.1 uncultured Saprospiraceae bacterium | reverse complement strand
GCCCAGGCCAGCTGCTTTGGCTCGAGGCCGCGCCGGGTGATGACCCAAAGCACCGGGATGCGGGGGCGCACGCGAGGCTTGTCGGCATAGCCGTCGGTAAAGAAAATCAGCCCGTCGGGGTATTCGCGATTGGCATATTCGAGCGCATCGTTAAAGTCGGTGCCGCCCCGGCCTGTGACGAGATCGGGTGTATTCCCGTGATAGGGATACTGCCGGTACACTTTGGTATCGGTCTCGAGCACATCCACCTGGGCGCCGGCGCGCCAGAGGTGGAAGATCTCCTGAAAAAAAACGGCAAGGTCATCGGTGCCGATGGAACCCGAGGTATCGATGGCTACGAGCAAACGTTGCCGGTGCCGGATGCGGATACCGGGTACAGTGCCGTAGCGTTTGCTGGGGCGTTTGATGGTATTTTTCAGCCGCGTTCGGGAGGCGCTTTCGGCAAACAGGCGCAAAAGCAGACGCCAGGGAAAGGTCGCCGGCGGGCGCAGGAGTTGTTTTTCCAGCAGCTCGCGCACCTCGCCCGGCAGAGCGCCCCAGGCATGGGCGCTGGTGCGCTGGTGGGCAGTGCGCATCAGACTGTCGAGGTGCATCTCGGCGGCATCGCGCTCCAGCTCGCTCCGGCTGCGGATCTCGCGCCAGGGCTGGTGCCGTTCCATGCCGTGTGAGTCGGAGCGGATGTTGTTGAGCAACTCCTGATCGGGCGAACCCGAAGCCGTGCCGCCGCGGCCCTGCCGCAGGTCCTCCAGTTTCTTGTAATAGTAATACCAGGTTTGCCCGGCTTGCAAGGCCAGATCGGGGAAAGATTCGAGAAAGATACTGTCGTCCGGCAGCATGGAGCGCTCCACATACTGGTTGACGACGAGATCGAATGCCACATTGAGCAACAGCGGATCAAAAAAGGGCTCTTTGACAAACAGATGGCGGAACACCAGGTGCAGCATTTCGTGTTTCACCACCCCGTATCGGTGCTGTGGATTGGTAAGTACCGTATCCCAAAAGCGGGCATTGACATACAGGGTGAGGGCGTTGTTTCCCAAGCCTACGGCCAGGGTATCCACGGGGTGGCCTTCCCCCACGACTTCCTTGTTCAGGCTGCCGAACACATGGGCGTAGAAGGGTTCGCGCAGCAGCAGGTCAATGCCGGTTCGGGCGAGTTCATCGTGTATCCGGGCGCTCATATCCTGAAGTTGCCCGGCACGCGGGTTTGTATTTTGATTTCCAGTTCTTCCAGATATTGCAGCCGTTCCAGATCGAGTTGAATGCTTCGAAAGGGGTTGTTGCTGAGTTCGAGGGAGCGCAGTTGCGTACAGTTGGACAGGAAGGCCGGCAGGGTTTCCAGCTGGTTGTGCCGGACGTTCAGGCGTTCAAGCCCGGGCGAGTTTTCCAGAAAACCGAGTTGCGACAGATTGCAGCGGAGCAGGGTAGCCTCGCGAAGCCGCGGGAAGGGCCCCAGATGTTCCTCGCCGGTCAAAGGGTAGCCCTCGATGATCAGTTTTTCCAGCGTTGGGCTGCCGTACAATCTTCCATCGGGCACCTGCATGGGGCCGCGGGGGCGGAGGTTTCCTTTCCGGATAATAAATGTGCTTAGCCGGGGCAGCGCAAACAGCTCCACCGGGAAGGTTTCGATGCGAATGTTTTCGATAATAACCGTTTCCAGCGGCAATTCCAGCAGCATGGGGATCGCCGAAACCAGGTCGAAGTCCTTGTGTGCGGGCAGCGCGATAAATTTCAGAAAATCGAGCGTGGCCAACGCAGGCGAAAGCCGGTTGACGTCCAGCCTGCGCAGGTCGAGGGTCTGGAAAGCCACCTGGGCGTTGCTGCCGGGGCCGGGGCGGTTGCGGTGCCAGAGGCACATCTTGCTGGCAAGGAGAAGGTCGAACAGGTCGATCTCTTCACTCTGGTAGCGCCGGAAATACTCGGCCTCGTCGTAGTGGTAAGCCGCCGATTCACGCAGTTTCTGGGCCTGCCGGATGGTGGTTTCCGTTGCGAAGCGCTGCAACAGGGCCATCGCCCGGCCTGCCACCTCGCGCATGGGATGAAATACCGCAATGCCAAATAAATAGCCCAGTAAACGGCGGTTGGCGCCGCCGCCTTCAATCAGTTCCAGCAACAACGGACTGTTGTCGGATTCCACATCGCGCAGGAGCCGCGTGATCTGCGCAGTGTATATCCCGCCGCCGTCGGCCTCCAGATAAGCATCATTTTCCGTCATACCGGGCGAATATAAGCAGATGGCGCGGTTTTTGAAAAAATGCCGGAATAAGACCCTGTTTTACATTTTTCATTTTTTTTTGAAAACAAAATACGTCGAATCGGCATTTTATTAAGCGACCGACATTCATCACATCATTATCCTACGTTTTTTGCACACACACATGGACATTCAGGAGGGCAAACTTAAATTCATCGAATCCTGGGGCAAAATGGCCAGCGACTGGGGAATTAACCGGACCATGGCGCAGGTGCATGCGCTGTTGCTGATCTCGCCCGAGCCGATTACTGCTGACGAGGTAATGGACGGTCTTTCCATCTCAAGGGGCAATACCAATATGAACCTCCGCGCACTGATCGATTGGGGCCTTGTGTACAAGCAACTCAAATCCGGTGAACGAAAGGAGTATTTCTACGCAGAGAAGGATATGTGGATCGTTGTCCGCCAAATCATTATCCACCGCAAAAAGAAAGAACTGGAGCCCATGCTCAAGGTGCTCGACGAAGTGGCCGGCGTGGAAGCCAATTGCCCCGAATCAGAGACTTTTTGCAATGTGGTAAAGGACATCCGCCAGCTGTCGCACAAAGCCAATCAAACGCTCGACACCCTGATCAAGGCAGACTCCAACTGGTTTTCCAATATTTTTTTCCGCATGGTCCGGTAAGGGGATCACGCCGGCCGGTATAACAGATCCAGTATCCGGTTGCCGGCCCGCCAGACGCGGAAATACGGGGTGAGTTGTCCGCCAAACGCGCGAAATACGTGCGCAACGCCCGGCTGCATACTTCCTTCAAAATCAAGATCAAGTCCTTTTCCGGCACAGAAGCGTACAGCCTCCCAATACAGGCCGTGCAGGGCGCCGCTGTGCAGGCCAGCCGGAGCCATACCGCTCAGCACGACGGATGCCTGCCGCTCGTCGAAGGCCAGGTAAATCCCTGCCAGCGCGACACCTGCCTGCCGGTCAAGCGCAAGAAAGCCGGCGGACTGCCCGCGGATGGCCAGTTCCCGGTATAATCTCCGGAAGGCTTGCCCAAAGTCAGGCTGACGCATTCCCTTTCGGGCGTACGATTGTGCATTGAGCTGCAAAAGCCGTTCGGGATCCTCCGCCGGTACGATCTCCACGGCCGCTTCGGCGCGCCGTAATTCGGTGCGTACCGTATTCTTCAGACCGGCATATAAGGCCGGAAGCACTTTTGTTGCCGTGGGCAGCGTATGGGTGTACCGGATCGTTTGGTGAAAGCCGGCCCAGTGAAACGGCAATATGTCGCGGATCTCCGGGCGAAACGTTTGCTGGAACCAGGCAACACGCGGCAATTGACCGATCAACGCCTCCAGGGTCCGGTATGCAAACGACAGGCGCTTGTACGCCGGCATGGCAGGGTCCGGGTAAAGCAACCAAGGACCTCCGTAAGCACTCAGCGGGGGAACCTGGATGACGGAAAGCCCC
>CAYVDV010000517.1:3457-3667 GCA_964450465.1 uncultured Saprospiraceae bacterium | reverse complement strand
TGTGGGACGATCCTATCGTAACGGAAATCGCACCGCTCGACAAGTTTTACAAAGCGGAAGAATATCACCAGAATTATTTTAAAAACAACCCGAATCAGCCCTACTGCGTGTTTGTGGTAGGACCTAAAGTGCAAAAGTTTCGGGAGAAGTTTCAGGAAAAGCGCAAGCAATAAAGATAGGGATGATCAAAATCCGGATTTGCTTGTTGTA
>CAYVDV010000517.1:0-3447 GCA_964450465.1 uncultured Saprospiraceae bacterium | reverse complement strand
GTTTTTAAATCAACCGGAATGCAAGAAAACGAAAAAGAACAATTGATGGTGCGTATCGAAGATGCGCTGAGCACCATTCGCCCGCACCTCAAAGTAGATGGCGGTGATGTGGAAGTAGTGGATGTTACCGAAGATATGCGCGTCCAGATCCGCTGGATCGGCATGTGTGAGTCCTGCTCGATGTCCGGCATGACGCTACGCGCAGGAATCGCCGAAGCGATCAAAGGTAAAATCCCGGAAATTGCTGAAGTCGAGGCCATTAATGGCTTATAAAAGCGGCTGAAAAACGCGTTCAGGTGCCGGAAGGGAACATACTCTTCCGGCATCTGTTTTTTTGCAATAACTGTTAAAACCGGAACCGCGCCTGGAGTTTTCCAAATGTTTTGCGCCCGGTTTGCCCGGAGTCCGTAACAGCCAGGCGCTGAATGGTTTGCTCAAACCGCCCTTCCAGTTGAAACCACTTCCGGACCCTCCAGCTCAGATTGATAAAATACCGCGAGCCGCGCCCCGCGAAAGCCGGAATTGAAAGCGCCGAAAACAGATCGTTCTCAAAAGCATATACCCGGGAATCATAATCTTTGGTGTCAAAGATGGTAAACCGGACTGCACCGGACAAAGGGGAGCTCAGGGGGCGAACTACGGCTTCCTGATAGGCCAGGAAGCCTCCGCTGCGCGGAAGATCCCCTTCCTGAAAACGGGTCCATTCCACCCGGCTGCGCAATTCGACCCCGGATCCGACTTTATAGCTGGCATGCAGGCGGAAACGGCCTCTCCGGTTATCCACCAGAGCGCTAAATCCATCTACGATGCCATCGCGCTCCTTGATCTCCAGTTGCCACAGGGCGTACAGGGAAACCCCGCGCCGCGGCGTCCAGATGATCCGTCCGAGATATTCACTTCCGGTAGAAGGCGCGCTCACCCCAAAGCGGAGCCAGGGGTGGCGCCAGAGATCGACGTAGGAGTTGATCTGCCATTTCCGTCCAAAGCGCACATCCGCACCCAGGTAAAGCCCCTGTTCGTTGTTCGAACCGGATGTTTCGGCAAACGGCGCGGCGTAAACAGCCTGGTAATCCCGGGCGAAATTCCGGTACAATGCGGCCAGGGTGACGTGCCGGTCGGCGGCAAACAGGATACCGTTCAGGGTGGCCAGGCCGCCGTTGTCGCTGCGGGCCAGTTCACCAAAGGTGTACCAGTTGCGTCGCCGCCAGAAATAGTCGAGGCTGATCCCGCTCAGATTTTTACCCGTGAAAGTAAAGCGCCGGTAGGGGGCCTCGGAGGGTTGCCAGGGTTTGTCGTATTGCAGGTAAATGCCGTTGATAGATACCTGCCCGGAAGTCCAGGTCCGGGTTGCACTCAACCCGCCCAGCCATTCTTTGATCGCCTTTTCATCGTCAATTTCGGAGGCAGTGCGGTGCAGCCCCGAGGTTTGCAGGGAACTGAACACCAGATCCTGGAATTCCTGATCGATGGTATCCTGCGGCAACAGGACATTCCCGTCCCGCCTGCGGAAGGAGTACAGGCCGGTGAATTCCCAATTTTCGTTGATCGCGATCG
The DNA here is from genome assembly GCA_964450465.1 of uncultured Saprospiraceae bacterium. Lineage (GTDB taxonomy): Bacteria > Bacteroidota > Bacteroidia > Chitinophagales > Saprospiraceae > M3007. The sequence goes on along the minus strand of CAYVDV010000517.1, from coordinate 1,893 downwards.
TCGCGGCCGCGCCGCGCAGAAAATAGGCTTCGCCAAAAGCCGAGTAGGGGCGGAGCCGGCGGCCTCCCCGGGCGATTGAAGTGGTTTCGGCTGATTTGCCCGGTGAAAAGCCGCTCTGCAGGAGCAAACCCTGACCCATCCGGGTGGAGAAATCGCCCAAAGCTACCGTGCGGACAACAGGGCTGCCGTTTTGCAGAAAAAAATGGGCGCTGTAAAAATCGAAGCCTTGGGCATTGCTCCCGCTGAAAAAAGCCTCGCCGGGATCGTTTTCGGCCGTAAAACCAAAGCGCATGCGGTTGTCAAACGCATGCCGGTAGCGGAATGCCAGGCTGTTGGGTTTTCCTTCGACTCCGGACGAAGGGTAATTAGGCGGGTCCGGACGCCCCCAGCGCAACATCAGTTCATCGTCGCCATCGATAAATCCGCGCCACAAGGGAATACTCCGGGAATCGAGGCCGGCGCCCACTGCGGCAAATGCCAGAACCCGGCGAATATCGCTGAGTTCCCAGCCGGGAACAGCCTGCAATTCGTATTCATTGAGCAGCGGGCCCAGCAGAGTCCGGTAGGCCAGGAGGTTTTCGATCTGAATTTCATTGAGCAGGCGCAATGCGGCGAGGTCTTCCCGGGTTGCCGAATTCAAATCCAGCGGATGCAACCGGAACTGTTCGAGGTTTTCCAGAAACAATTGCGCGTCCGATTCGCTGGCCTGTTCATTGTCCCGGAAAAAATTTTCCAGCAGTTCTCCGGCGCCCGGATCTTCCACCTGCCCGGCTCCGGAAAGCGGGCAAAGCAGGGCGAGCACAAAGACGCCCAGGGTGACGAAACCGGAATTTATACGTATTATAGCAGACGATTGTGTAAAAGGACAAGGGCAGCGCATCTGTACTTGTATGCTTTGAAATACGGAAGAACGGCCACAATGTACCAAAGAAAATTCCGTTAGTAGGCAAGTAATCGCTTTTTGCACCCGGGAGAAAACCGGGAGGACCTAAAAGGCAATTTTTTCACTAAAAATTCACAGCCAGTCGTGTGAAGCAACCCGGTATCCGCTACTTTTGCACGACATTATTTAAACCTGTAAAACATTTTTACACATGAAAAAAACACTTCTTGGAATGATCGCCGGTGTTTTGCTGACTTTTGGCATGGCTTCCTGCGGTGAAAAACTACTCACCGATGAACAGGTGCAAGCCGAAATCCAGAAAGGGGTAGAGGCCGGCAAGCCCGGTATTGAGACCGAAGAAAATGCAAAATGCGACGCAGACTTTGAGGCGCGCGTTACCGCTGAGGTTGACCGTCTGAAAGCAGAAGCAGAAGCTGCCCAAACGATCCAGTAAATGACCGGAATTAACACCAAGCATTCACCTTTAAATTCAAGCAAATCTATGAATAAGAAACTTATGATAACCGGCCTGGTGCTGATGGTCGGACTCATTACACTGGCTGCTTTTAAGACGAAAGAAGAGCAGCAACAGGAAATTGCTGCGGCTATCGCAACTCAACTGGACGAATTCCGCGCACAAAAGCAGGAAGAATGCACCATGCGGGTGAATGAAGAAGCCCAGCGCCGCTATCAGGAGTATGTCGCTTCGCTCCCTGCGCCCAAGCCGGGCAAAACGACAAAAGCAAGAACGTCCACGAGCACGAAGAAAGATCCGATGCCGCAGAAGGCTCCGGCTCCGGCAGTTCAGGAGTCGCAAAGCAAGTGGAACAAAAATGCACCCGGTGGCGTGCAGGAATCGCAGAGCAAATGGCAAAAGGACGATCCTGCATCTAAAGATGCGGCGCCCGCGCCTGTGCAAGACTCCAAGTCGAAGTGGCAGAAAAAGCCGAGTGGCGGCGGTAAGTAATCTACTTCCCCACGGCAGTCAAAAACAAGAGGCCGTCTCACTG
>CAYVDV010000516.1:0-3667 GCA_964450465.1 uncultured Saprospiraceae bacterium | reverse complement strand
ACCAATACAACTGGGAAAACCTGGCTACGGGAGAAACCGGCTCCGGAACATCCGCCAGCGAACCCTTTATCCTCACGGGCTTTACATCCGGCTTGTACCGGTTTACCGTCACCGATAACCAGGGATGCACGGCCGTTGCAGCGGTGACTATCAGCCCGCCGACCAACCTGATTCTGTCAGCAGAAGTACAGAACGCATTCAAATGCAGTGAAAATGATGCAGCCGTCACGATCAATATTCTCAACGGCATAGCAGATTATTCCTATCAATGGACTAACCTGAGTACCAATGAAACCGGAAGCGGTACTTCCTCAACCGCAACCTTCCTTATTGAGGGCCTGTCCGCGGGTACATATGCCATAACCATAACAGATGCCACCGGTTGTACCGGTGTGAATAATACTGTGATCGAACCCTGGGAGGTTTTTCATATCCACCTCAGTGGTTCAAATATTACCTGCGATAGCGTCAGTAGTGAAATTGCGGTGCTCATTAGCAACGGAACACCGGTTTTCCACTATGAATGGTATAACGGTACCGATAGCGGCAGCGGGAACACCATGAGTCAGGCATTTAAGATCCCCGGACTGAATGGCGGCATTTATACCATTATTGTATCGGATAATAATGGCTGTTCCGATACGCTCAGCACCGTTATCAGCAGTAATGTCGGCGGGCTGGTGTACAACGACTACGATACTGATGGTATTTTGGAGCCCGGCGAACCCGGTCTTGCCGGTGTAAAGGTTTATCTGTACAAATGCGATAATCCGCTGCCGGTTGATTCCACGCAGACCGATTCCGCCGGGCACTATTTCTTCGCCAACCTCTTTAATTATCCGTACCGGATCGAATTTGTACCGGCGCAATCCTATCTCGTTCCGGCTCTGGCCGGTCCCCAAAATGGGACTTCTGTACAATTTGTCGCCGCCGCCAATTGTGATTTGTTCACCGGATTCTACGATCCCAATGCCTATTGCCAGAAAAATCCGGATATCGGGTATGCTGTCTTTGCATCCGGCCGTGCCGATCTTGCTGATCTTCCGGCGGTGGGCCTGTTCCCCTACGGCGCAACGTCGAGCGGTCAACTTTTCGGACAGGTGCCGGCCAGTGATCAGCTCGGTTCCGTGTACGGACTGGCCTGGGACCCAGGCCGGAAATACTTGTATGCCGGCGCCTTCCTAAAGCGCCACTCCGGTTTGGGAGCGCTTGGCCTTGGCGGCATTTACCGGATCGACTATTCCGGCCCCATACCCGTACCCGCTCCTTTGTACTCCGTGCCAAATACCGGAGCTGTAGACCGTCCGGATCTGGCTGCGCCGACCACGCCAAGCCGCGATGCCGATGCTTTTGCCAAAGTTGGCAAGGCCGGGCTGGGCGACATGGATATTTCGCCGGACTTCCGGACGCTCTGGACGGTAAACCTGTTTACCCGCGCCCTGGTACGCATCGACAGCATCCTTACAGGCAATCCCGTTGCACAGGAGATCGCTATCGCTTCTGCCCCGGATTGTCCCGGTGGTGTGTTCCGGCCCTTCGCCTTGAACGTAACCCGGGACAAGGTTTTTGTCGGAGGGGTGTGTACGGGCGAAAGCAACGGGATGAACAACGAGCTGTCTGCTTCCATTCATGCTTACGATATTGCTGCGCAAACCTGGACGCAGGTACTCACATTTGACCTGACGGATCCGGCGTACAATCCCGGGGATATCATCGGCAATGCCGACCCGGATCTGGCGCAATGCCGGGACTGGGAAGCCTGGGTGGACCAGTACAGCGAACGCAACCTGGTGGCCGATACGGACAATGGCGAACCTGCCGGTATTATTCCGGACGGCAATTTCGAGATCGTCGGGGATATCCAGACAGAGTCCGATCTCCGCTGCCGGGGGCAGGCCATGCTGACGGACATCGAATTTACCCGGGAGGGGCTGCTCCTGATCGGTTTGTCCGATCGCACCGGCTACCAGTTTGGCTACCGGCAGTTGCCTCCCAATGCTCCGTTTAATGACCTGATATCGGCTGCGGCTGGCGGCGACATTCTTGTGGGCTACCGCCACAACGGCAGCTGGCAACTGGAACAAAACGGCGTAATCCCGGGGATCGGCCGGGTCAGCCTGCAGGGCGTAGGGAACAATGAAGGGCCTGGCGGCGGCGAATTTTTCTTTGCCAACGACCGCGGTCGACTGCAGGATGCCAATACCGGCGGCCTGGTGCATGTACCGGGTACGGATGAAGTGCTGGGAGCTATAGCGATGCCCAACACGGCGATTAATGCCATTAGTGGCGGAGTTGCATTCTTTAACCTTTTGGATGGAAGCCTGACCCGCAATGACCTGACCCTGTCGGACCCGCTGTACAATGCGACCGGCATTGGGAATGCCAATCCGGTCGGCGATCTGGAAGCGCTTTGCGATGCGCCGCCCATGCAGATCGGTAACCGCGTTTGGGCCGATGCCAACCAAAACGGCGTCCAGGATCCCTGTGAAGCGCCTATTCCGGACGTACTGGTGAGCCTCTTTAACGCGACTACGGGCGATCTGCTGGCTACTACAACTACCAATGCGCAGGGTGAATACTTCTTCACTGGTTTGGGCACTCCCGGTGAAACCTGGATACCGACGCCGGGGCATGACAGTATTTTGCCCGAAGTATCCTACAAGATCGTCTTTGGGACTTCCGGCCTGACCCACCAATTCAATACTGCCAGTGGCAAACTATTGGTCGGTGCCAAACTGTACCACCTGACCTCGTCCAACACCGGCTCAGGCCTACATCCGGATTTGATCGATTCGGATGCAATATTGTCGAACGATTCGACCCAGCCCTGGTTTGCCTATCCGGTAATAACCTATACCACCCAGGCATCCGGTCATACGGACCATACCCTGGATGCAGGGTTCCACCCCGACACGCTGACGCTTGAAGCCTGTGAGTTTATATCCGGCGCCGGCGAGGCCGTGTTCGATTTACTCCTGGGCGGTTTGCTGCTCGATCCGGACAATGCCCTGAACGTCAGCTACCACAACTCAGCGGCCGATGCTCAGACCGGTGCATCGCCCTTGCCCTACCTTTTACAAGCTGCTGATCACACGGTGATTTACATCCGGCTGGAAAACGCACAGTCCGGAACGCTTCTCGGCGTAGAGCCGGTCTTCCTGGAAGTGTTCCCGACGCCTGTTTCACAACCCGGCTACCTGTCGATGTGTTCGACTGTACCGGGCGGCTCGGAAGCGGAGTTCACCCTTACGGAAGCAGATTCCCAGGTGACGGGTGGCGCAAGCGGGTTGACCGTAACCTACCACAGTACTTATTCCAATGCCGGGCTGGGCGTTGCCCCATTGCTGTCTCCGTATACTTCAGGTGCCGGAAACATTTGGGCGCGGGTTGAAAACAGCGAAGGCTGTTATGCCATTGATTCGGTACATCTGAGCATTACCCCCGGTCCCGGTGCTGCCCTGACAGTTGAAAACTGCAGCTGTGCCGGCGGCAACTTTGACGGCAGCATTTTGGTTCAGGTAAACAGCGGCACGGCCCCTTATACGTATGCCTGGTCAAATGGCACAGTACAAGGACCGGTTCAGGAGCCAATAATGCTCCTGAATAATCTGGCTCCGGGTACTTATACCCTCACGCTGACGGATGCCAGCGGCTGTACGGAGGTCTC
>CAYVDV010000515.1:0-3668 GCA_964450465.1 uncultured Saprospiraceae bacterium | reverse complement strand
TTTGGTATTAAATGCTTCTCCAACCGTTGCAAGAAAGGGCATTGCGTGAATTTCAACGATGACTCACACAAAGATTTTTTCGTGAAATACAGCAATGTATGGAGCAGCTATCGGGCACACAGCAACTTTCTCAAAAACAGCCGCAGGTATAGTCACTTGTTTCGTCTCGCGCCGGATGATTACCAAGGCTGGGCAAAAGGACTGGCACGCGCAGGTTATGCAACGGATAAAAAATATGCAGAAAAACTAATTGCCATTATCCAAAACCTTCAGCTTTACCGGTATGACCGCAGTTAAACCAGGCCATTAATGAAAACACAAAAAGCCCTTCTCTGGTACCGAATAACAAAAGAGAAGGGCTTTTTTAGTATTACAAAGCGATTATCCGCCGGTTTGAAGCGGAATCTCGGCACCTGTTGCAGCACCGCCAGTACCCACTACCAATGCCGCAGCAACGCAAAGCAAAAACAGGGCTCCTGCCAACACCCAGGTGGCTTTCTCAATAAAATCGGTGGAACGCGCCGCACCAAAAAGCTGTTGGGCCTGCCCGCCAAAGGTCGGATCAATACCGCCGCCTTTGGGATTCTGAACCAAAATTGTCGCCATCAAAAGCGCACTCACCAGGGCAATTAAAACCGATAAAGTGGGTAACATCGTTGTCTATTTTTTTAATTTATCAATTTGGGCCGCAAAGTACGCGCTTTTATCCGGAAAAGCCAAACAAAGCCGCTCGTACATATCAATAGCTTTTTCCCGGTATCCTTGTTGGAGATAAAGTTTGGCCAGCGTTTCAGATACGATAGCCTTATTTTCGGTAACGCTCTTTTCGGCCAGCATTTGCGGCGTTGGGGCCGTTACCTCTTCAGTTACTTGTCCGGGAGCCGGTTCCGGCGATTTTTCTTCTCCTTGTAATGGCGTTTCTTTTGGTTTTTCCGGACTTGCCGGTTTAAGCACCGGCGGATTGAACTGACTCACCCACACGCCAAAAGTCGGAAAATCCAACACAGTTGTTATTTTCTCTTCCATGCCTCCGGTATCCGGCATATCCGTTTTTTCCATATCCGGCAATGTGTTTTCGATTTCGCGCTCTACAGGGGCCTGTTGCAGCGCATCGGATACTGAAAGATCCAGTGCTGGTTGTTTGTCCAACGGCGTTTCGATATTTTTTTCAACTACAGGAGCCTGAAGACTGGCTTCCGCGGCTGTTGCAGGTTCCCCGGTCCGCGCGACAGGAATGCGCGATTCCAGTTCGCGCTGTACCGTTTCAATGGGTTTTAATTCCAGGACCAATTCCTCTTCCTCCAGAGCTACCGGTTGTGGAACAATTTTTTTCGGAGCGATTAATGTGAACAAACGGCTGCGATCCAGACTGTAAGCAGCCGCACTGGCCAGGTTGCGTGCAAAGTCGGGATGATTATCCTGCCCTGCCTTAATGGCCAGCAGATAGCGCAAATTGTGGGCAAAAGGATAGGTCAGGGCAAGCGTTTTGAGCTCCTCGTAGGAGATGGACGCTAACAAGTCCGGATTGCTCAGCAGTTTTAAAAAACGCTCCTGGGTCATTGGATCGCAATTGTTTACCAGTTAAATGGGACCAGGCGGTATTTACCAGTTATTGAATGCAGCGTTAAAAATATCCTCCAGCAACTGATCGGAAATCTGGCGTATCAATTCGTCCTGCACCGAAATCAAATCCTGATCATTGGCGAATTCTGCAAAGTGGCTGAAACTCCGCTCACTGGTCCATCCTCCCTCTGCGCCTTCCTTATTTATCGTATAATTGATCTGGAAACGGATCTCCAGGCGGTTCAACGTCACCGTTTCGCCGGGTTTTGGCGCAACCGGAATCACCCTGTAGTCCACTACCCTACCCGAAAATTCGGCATCGGGCGCATCGCTGTTCAGGGTGAGCGGTGTTTCGGTACGCACTTTGTCCTTCAGTCGCTCCGTAAAATCGACCGCAAGGGTAGGCGGTGCGTTCACGGCGATATTGTCAAAGTTACGCACAAAAAATGTTTTGATATTCGGATCAATCGAAATCCCCTTAAAACTGTAACAACTGCTCCACAAAAGTGGCAGTGTCAAACCAAACAAAATGGCAAAAGCAGTTTTTCTCATGCTGCAAAAACGGATATACAACAAGCCCGAAACTCCGGGCCGTTTTGTCCGGAAATATATAACGCATCAACGCCCCATTTCATTGACCCCAATGACCTTAATGACCCCAATGACCCCAATGACCCCAATAACCTTAATGACCCCAATAACCTTAATGACCCCAATGACCCCAATAACCTAAAGCCCCCTCCATCTACTCCCATTCAATCGTGGCAGGCGGTTTAGTACTGATGTCAAATACCACGCGGTTAATCCCTTTCACACTGTTTATGATTTCACTGGATACCTCTGCCAGAAACTCATACGGCAGCCGGCTCCATTCGGCCGTCATACCATCGGTACTGTTTACAGCGCGGAGGGCCACGGTTTGTTCATACGTACGTTCATCACCCATCACGCCAACCGATTGAATAGGCAGCAGGATGGTGCCGGCCTGCCAAACCTGATCATACAGGCCGTACGTTTTCAACTTGTCAATATAAATGGCGTCTGCTTCCTGCAGCATCCGCACTTTTTCCGGGGTAATATCGCCCAGAATGCGAATGCCTAGACCCGGGCCCGGGAAAGGGTGCCGGTTGAGAATATTTCCGGGAATATCCAGCTCTTTTCCCACCCTGCGCACTTCATCCTTGAACAGCATCCGCAGCGGTTCCACTATTTTAAGTTTCAGTTTATCCGGAAGCCCTCCGACATTGTGGTGGCTCTTGATCGTAACGGAAGGACCATGTACGCTCACCGATTCGATGACGTCCGGATATATTGTTCCCTGCCCAAGCCAATGACAGTCGGCATGTGCGCGCGACTCTTCCTCAAAAATTTCGATAAACAGGCGACCGATGATCTTTCGCTTTTCTTCCGGGTTGCTAACGCCGCGCAAGCCATCATAAAAACGCTGTTTCGCATCCACGCCTTCAATATTCAACCCCATGTGCTGGTAGGAATCCAGTACATTTTCAAATTCATTTTTCCGGAGTAAGCCGTTGTCGATAAAAAAGCAAAACAACTGCGCACCGATGGCCCGGTGCAGCAGCATGGCAGCAACCGTTGAGTCCACGCCTCCGGAAAGCGCCATGATCACTTTTTCAGAGCCGATTTGTTGGCGCAATGCGCTAACGGTTTCTTCAACAAAATGCGCCGGAGTCCAATCGCCGGCACAACCGCAGATACCCAGTACAAAGTTCTTCAGGACCTGAAAACCTTCGAGGCTATGGTACACCTCCGGGTGAAACTGTATCCCGTAAACCGGTGCTTCGAACCGGCCAGCCTTTGCGCGAAATGCGGCTACCGGGATGCTTTCCGTGCTGGCAAGCACTTCAAAGCCTTCGGGCAAACGCAGGATCGTATCGCCGTGACTCATCCAGACCTGGGAATGCTGAGAGGTTTGGGCAAAGAACGGATCGACCGTGTCGTGTTGCGCCAGCCGGGCCTTGCCGTATTCCCGTTTTTCCGAGCGCGCCACTTCGCCGCCGTAGTAATCTGCGGTCAGTTGCGCGCCGTAACAAATCCCCAGCATGGGGCGTTTGCCGGCCAAACCATCCAGGTCAAGCCGGAGT
>CAYVDV010000514.1:0-3675 GCA_964450465.1 uncultured Saprospiraceae bacterium | reverse complement strand
AATTCTCAACGCCGTTATTGCCGCGGACTACATGCGACTTGACGAACTGGGCAATATCTACTTTGCGGGTAAATTTCATGATTCGTTCATTTTTGCCAACGACACCATCAGCGATCCCTATCCGGGCGGATCTGCGCACGAAGATTTGTTTATCTGCAAAATGAAACCCGACGGCCGGCAAGAGTGGTTGAAACAATTCCATTCGGATGTCGCCGGTTCGGTCAAGGGAATTGCGATACGGAATAACCACATCCTGCTTTTCGGCACCAGCTTCGGCGGCGATGTGGCCGTTGCCGGTCTGCCGGCAGTTCCGTTTTCGAAAAAAGGACACTGGCTTTACCATACCGACTCGCTGGGCGGATCAGAAAAGTTGGTCAAACTGTACGAAACTACAGACTGGGGCGTCTCCGGCTGGGAAGCAGGCCACCTGATCAGCTTCAGGCGCCAGACCCAGCAGTTGGGCCTGGAGTTTGAGTTCAATACCGGTTTTACGTTTGCCGGCACTCCGGTGTTCCCCTACAGCACGTCGAACAAGGTTCGCAACAGCTTCCTGGGCATGGGAAGTCTGGATTGTTTTTTATCCGATATACCCCTGTCCCAAACACCGTATTCCTATTTTGTTGCGACTGCCCTGAAAACCTGCGCCGGAGAACCGATTGCTTTTACGGACCTTTCGTCCAATGCACCCATAGCCTGGCAATGGACTTTTCCCGGCGGTGTCCCCGCCAGTTCCACGGAGCAGCACCCCGTGGTCCGGTTTGATAACCCCGGTACCTATACGGTTACCCTGGCCGCCACGAACGCTGCCGGGCAAGGGACTACTTTTTCCAAAAAAATTGTCATTACACCGGCATTGCAAATCGAGTTTACAGGCGACTCGACCGCCTGCGAGGGTACGGACTTCGCGGAGTTCACCATTTCCGTCAACGACCCCGATGTCCTGTTTCAATGGCAGGACAGTACTGCGCAACACGGCTGGGAAGATATCCCCGACGAAAATGCGTTCCGGCTCAATGTCTGGCAACCGGGGCTTTCGCAAGATGGCACGAAATACCGCTGCCGGGTTAGCTCCTACTGCAAAACGGTCACCACTCGCGCTGTGCGGCTTGTTGTTCATCCGCTGCCGGCCGTATCCTGCAACAGCCTGCCAGTGGTATGTCGTAATGCCGCAAATTTCGTTTTGACAGCAGGCGTTCCGGCAGGTGGACAGTACACCGGTACCGGTATCCTTTCCGGAAATGTATTTTCACCCGCAGCAGCCCCTCAGTCGAACGATATTTTGTACACCTATACCGATCCCAACGGATGTACCAACCAGGCCAATGGTACGATCCGGGTCGATGACGATTGCTGGAAACAGGCCTGCAACAATCACGGACTGGCTTTTGACAGTAATCATGACCGGGTTGACCTGAGCCCGGTGGCAGGGCTGGCCTCCAACCCGAATTTCACCTTTGAAGCCTGGGTGTATGACTTTGTATGGTCCGGGCAAGACTGCAACGGCTACTTCAACCGGCTTTTTGCGCTTTTCGGCGGGAATACGGCCATCGAATTTGGCGAATGCGCCGGTAATCTGGCGCTCTCCTGGCGCGATGACCAGGGGCCGCAAGGACCCTTTTACATTCAAACACCCAGCCTGGAAGACGGCGGCTGGCACCATGTGGCACTCGTCCGCTCGGGCGCTACCATCCGCGTCTATCTGGACGGGGCGCAAAAGTTTTCGCGCAACGGAGTCGGCACGCTGGATATTTCGGCGTTTCGGCTCGGTTTTGAAGCCGCCGATGTGACTACCGGGCAGGGCTGGCGCGGACAAGTGGACGACGTGCGGCTTTTGAACGAAGCGCGCACGACCATACAAATACTCCAGGATATGCGTTACTGCCCGCCTTCCGGCAGTGAACCCAACCTCGTGCTCTACTGGAAACTCGACGAAGGCGAGGCCTACGGAAACAACACGGCGGTGGAAAAAGTCAAAGACGCCTCGCCCAACGGCAACGACGGCACGTTAAAAAACTTTGCACTGGAGGGTTACAACGGCAATTTTACCTGCTCCGAAGCGCCCTTACTGTATGCCGATTTCAATTTCCCGGCTGCCATACAATGCGGCGAGCCGGTCTTGTTCAACGACAAATTTGGCGGCAAATACCAAAGCCAGTTGTCCTATTCCTGGGATTTTGGCGATGGCAGCAGTTCGACGGAGCGGCAGCCTGTCCACCAGTTCGATGCGTGCAGCGACCCGGTAATTTGCGTGACGATCAGCAGTGCGAACTGCAGCGCCACCGCTTGTCTTAAAGCGGAAGCAGTGGAAGCCCCCACCATACATTGTCCCGATAATGTCACAGCTGTGGCTTACGAACTTTATGGATGCACCACCGCGGTTGAGGGACTTCAATGGCTTTCGACTACGGCGGCATGCGATGACCCCGGGGTGCAATACAGCGTCGGCGGCGCTACCGATCATTCCGGGGCCGGCGATGCCAGCGGGCTGGTTTTCAACGCAGGCACATCTACTGTTCGTTACCTGGCCACCGACCTATGCGGCAACACGGGCGACTGCGCATTTGATGTGACGGTCGAATGCCTGCCTTGCAGTTTTGACCTGGAGCAGAACCTGACGGGATATTTTCCGTTCGAAGGCAATGCGGACGACGACAGCCCGGTCGCTATCCCCGGCGAAGTCAACGGTGCTGTGCTGACCACCGGCCATGATGGAGCCGACAGCAGCGCCTACTATTTCGACGGCGCTTCCCGGATTATCTGCGGGACCGACAACCGGGGCGTCAGCACCGAAGTGACCGTCTGTGCCTGGGTCCGGACCACCGCAATGACCGGCCAATGGGTTGCCGGCAAGTATAAATACTGGGAGGATGCCGGCTACCACCTGGGCATAGGCAACAATCTGGATGAATACCCCGGGCAAGCCGTTTTTGCCGGCCGGGACGGGACAGGCGAATACCACCTCTCCGGCTATAGCAATACCCTGGTTAACGACGGCAACTGGCATTGCCTGACCGGTACGGCCGGCAATGGTCTCTGGCAGATCTATGTGGACGGCCAGCTGGAGGGCAGCACCCCGGGAAGCACGCTCAATCTCGCCACCTCCGATCAGGAAATATTCACCATCGGTTACCACAACCTGTTCTCCTCCCCCCTGTGGATGAACGGCGATATCGACAATGTGCGGGTGTACAATCGCTTGCTGACGCCCTGTGAAATGGACTCCGTGTGTTCCGGCGGGGTAGTGCCGGTGCAAAATGCACCTGCACGGCATATGCGGGTCCGGATCTTTCCGAACCCCAACGCCGGCGCGTTTACCGTGGAACTGCCGCAGGCGGCAGCTGCGGGTATGCGCTTCCGCCTGACGGACCTTGCCGGGCGGCTGGTGCAGGAAAGCGGCGCCGAGGCGGGCAGTACACTGCAGCGCGTGGATGCCGGCAGCCTGCCGGCAGGCTTGTACTTCCTTCAGGTGCTGTCCGGCGGGAAAGTCCTGGCTGTGGAAAAGGTGGTGAAACAGTAAAAGCCAGTTCTCTTGCTTGCCGCGCTGCCGCGCAGTGTTCGATCAGTCTTGCCGTGTTCGAAAACTAAAAAAACGACGGCTCGTGAGCATTTGTAATGCGATGCGGCGTGTATGCAAGTCTGCGACTTGCGAGCAAAAAAACGTGCACAATACACTAT
>CAYVDV010000513.1:0-3680 GCA_964450465.1 uncultured Saprospiraceae bacterium | reverse complement strand
TGGACGTAGCGGCCGCCCCCCAACCTGCCGATCTGCAGGGCGTTTCCCTGAAACCAATTCTCCAGACCGCCCGCACGCCGCCCGGCTGGCGCGACGCTACCTATTACCACTATTTCGAGTATCCCGCCGTGCACGCCGTCAAACGCCACTACGGCCTGCGCACCCAGCGCTACAAACTCGTCCATTTTTATTTCGACATCGACGCCTGGGAACTCTATGATCTGGAAAAGGACCCGCAGGAACTGAACAATGTGTACGACGACCCGGCCTATCTCAACATTCGCAGCCACCTGCGCAAGCGCCTGGATGAGCTGCAGGTTTACTACGGTGATAAGCCCGAAGACTACCTGAGGCCCTTACAGGCCGACACTATCGAACACAAGGGCCGAAGCGCCGGTCTCACCCTGCTGCACCCGGCCGAGCAGATCCACAGCAAAGACAGTGCGCGGTTCCTGGTGGACGGCCTTTACCGCGAGTTCAGCCCCTACAACGCCGTGTACAACGAAGGCTACGGCGGCTTCCGGGAAAATCCGCTGGAACTGGTGCTGGACTTTGGCGCCCCCACGGACATACGCGAAGCGGGCCTGCATTGCCGGCAGATCACCCAATCCTGGATACACTACCCTGTGCGCCTGGAAATCGCCGCTTCCGACAATGGGCAGGACTTCCGCGCCGTAGCGCAAACCGACATCGCGCCGGACCATTCCGACGGGAGTTGCTGGCAGTCAATCCGGAACCTGGAACTCCGAACACGCTACCTGAAGATCAGCGCCACCCCTAACCCGGAAATCGCGCCGGGAAACCCCGGGGCCGGAAAGAAAGGATGGTTGTTTGTGGATGAAGTGGTCGTGCGGTAATTTTTCGGGTCAATTTACACTCTCGCGGAAAGCGCCTTTAAAAATATAATTCACTGAAAATCTATTCATTATCTTTTATGCGAAAGGTTTTACCTGTAATTTTTTTCCTCCTTTTCTGCTTCATCCTTCAAAAAGCAAACGCACAATTCGGCAACACGCCCCAAATACTGACTCAAAGTACCAATGCCAACCAACTCGGCATCTGGTCTGCTGACCTCGATGCCGACGGCGACCCTGACCTGCTGGGTGCGCACATGGTCAGTCTGATTTGGTATGAAAACGACGGCGCGGGCAATTTTTCGAACGACCATGAAATCATGACCGCCGACATGGTCAATTCCATCGGCTTCCTGACCGGAGCGTTTGAAGACCTGAATGCCGACGGCTTGCCCGACCTGGTTTTCGGCCGCTCCTGGCGGCGGAACCTCGGTGGCGGGCAATTTGCGCCGCAAGCAACGATTTTGGCCAACTCCCTGGCAACGCTCTGCGACGTGGATTCCGACGGCCTGCCCGACGCCATCACCCTCGATTACAACAAAATGTACTGGCAGCGCAACCTCGGAACGGGCAGTTTTGCCACACGCCAAACTATCCGCACGGTGACCGCTGCGGATATTTATAACCAGAAAGTTGACCTCGATTCGGATGGCCGCCAGGACTTCCTCGCACGGCACAACAATGCCCTGTTTTGGTATAAAAACCTGGGAAACAATCAGTTCGATCCCATAGAACTGCTTCCCACGTTCCCCGGCGCCGTATCCGTCAGCAACCTCGACAGCAACGGCAAACAAGACCTCCTGCTCGGCACCGGCGGCAACATCTTTTGGTATGAATTTGACTCCAGCGGTCAGCGGACCCTGCGCCAGACCCTCCCCCAATATTACGGTGGCGAACTCAGCATCGGCGATCTCAACGGGGACAGCTACCCCGATATTTTCGCAGGCAGCGTTGGTGTGGCGGGCAATCACCGGGCGAAATATTTTGCTTTCGACGCCGCATCCGGATTGTTCGACCCCGTGCCCAAAAACCAGAACAGCTACTTGCTGGACCATTATTTTTCCGAAATCCTGGATTTAAACGGCGACTCCAGATCCGACATTCTGGTGGGCGATGTGGGCGGAGGCAGCCAGCTCGGTTGGCTGGAAAACGTTGCGCCAGGCAATTTTTCGAAATTCATAAACCTGAACCGCAAACTCGCCCTCCCACTCGAAATCGAAATTGCCGACCTTGAAAACGACGGCGACATGGACATTTTCACCGTCGGCATTGTGCTCGAAAACCTCGGCGGCGGGCAATACGCGGAAAAACGTCCGGCCACGGCGGGCACGGGCAGCCGCGCTTTTTCGGGCGACCTCGACGGCGACGGCATCAACGACCTCGCGTTGCCGCTCGGCGATTCCATTTCCTGGCGAAAAGGCCTCGGAAACGGCCAGTTTTCGGCGGCCAAACTGCTGCCCGGGCTCGTCACTTCCTGTAAACAAGTGGGTGGCGGCGATCTCGACAACGACGGCGATCTCGATCTTTTTGCCGCCAACGGCACCGACGCGGTAGTTGCGAACGCGCGTTTTTATTGGTTTGAAAACGACGGCGCGGGCAATTTCACAGGGCATCTGATCGAGACAGGAATCCAGTTTTGCTCTAATGCCTTTGCCCTGGATGCCAACGAAGACGGGCTGCTGGATATGGGTTTGTTGTTTTTCAACAGTTACTCGCCCCGTGTTTACCTCAACCTGGGCGGCGGCAATTTCGCCCCGCCAACGGGTTTGTTCCCCGCCGGAACACCTTCGCCGAGCTACGTCAACCAGGAAATGCTGACCGATCTGAACGGCGATGGGCGCCTGGACTATGTGTATTGCACCCGCGACTACTCCCTGACCAAAGTGGCCTGGTACCAAAACCTGGGCCCGGTGGGCTTTAGCGCGGAAAAATCGCTGGCTACGATGGCGCATCAGGGTTCGTATGCCGTGCCGCGTTTTTGCGTGTTCGACGCCGATCTGGACGGCATCACCGACATAGTGGTGAGTGACAATTACCATAACCGCTTCCTCTTTGTCAGGGGTTTGGGAAACAGTGCATTTGCCGCCGCTACAACGGTATATGACGAACCTAATTTCGGGAATTTCTACGGCGTGGCGGCACACGACGTGAATGGCGACGGGAAACTGGACCTCGTGTATGGCAACGACACCGACTACCTCGGTAACTTCAACGGATACAACAGGCTTTCGTGGCTGGAAAATCTGTACCCCGAGCCAGCCCCCGGGCTGCAAATTGTTATAAACGGAAGCAGTTGCAACGACGGCGGCACGCCGCTCGATGCGACGGACGACAGCCAGGTGCTGCGTTTCAAGGTCGTGCCCGTCGGTATCGGAGTAACTTCCGGGCGATTTGTGCTGCTCGACGAGGCCACCCAAAACCCGCTTGATACCTTTAATTATAATACGCTATCATTTTACGAGCTGCCGCCCGGCTCGGCGGGCTTAAATGGTTCCGCATTTTATGCATTCCGCGATTTGGCCAATCCCGCTTTGAAAAAAGTATTTTTAAAGGCGGGTATTGCCAGTTGTTCACCTGACGCTCCGGCTGCTATCGGAATCCAAGGTTTCAAAGCCTCCTGCGACGATGCCGGCACGCCCGCCGACACCACCGACGACCGTATCCGGATCGAACTGAGTGCAGCGATATACAAAGGAGCTTCCGGGCAATATTTTTACACCCTGAATTCCAGCCACGGACTGCCGGTGAATACGTTTGATGAAACAAACGTAGGATTATACACCTATCCCGAGGTGTTTTTACTGCCGGAGGGGAGTGCCGCCGCCT
>CAYVDV010000512.1:0-3688 GCA_964450465.1 uncultured Saprospiraceae bacterium | reverse complement strand
AACTGGAAGTTGAAACGCTGGGCAATGTTGCGCGACAACTCCAGGTGCTGTTCCTGGTCTTTGCCCACCGGAACATAATCGGCGTGGTAGATCAGGATGTCGGCGGCCTGGAGCACGGGATAAATGAACAGCCCGGTGCTCACGAAGGCTTCCTTGTCCTTATCTTTCAACTGATCGGTCTTGTCCTTGAACTGCGTCATACGCGTCAGCTCGCCGTAGGAGGCCAGACAACCCAGGATCCAGGACAGCTCCACATGCTCCGGGATAAGGCTTTGCACGAACAGCTGCTCCGGTTTGATCCCGCAGGCAAGCAGGTAGAACACCATTTTCCAGGTGTTTTCGCGCAGCTGCTCGGGTTGGTAGGGCATGGTCATGGAGTGGTAGTCCACCACGCCGAAATGGCAGTTGTACTCTTCCTGCAGGCGAACCCAGTTTTGCACGGCGCCGAAATAGTTGCCGATATGGAGGTCGCCCGTAGGCTGTATGCCGGATAGTATATTTTTCATGATAAGGCGGCGATTACCGAGATTTCAATGTTGACAAACTTGGGCAATTCCACCACCTGAACCAGTTCGCGGGCAGGGGCAAATTCCGGTTTGAAGTATTCGCCATACACAACGTTGATGCGCCCGAATTCGTTCATATCGCGCACGAATACCGTGGCTTTGATGACCTGTTCCAGGCCGGATCCGGCGGCTTCGAGGATAGCGCGCAGGTTTTTCAGTACCTGATGGGTTTCCGCCTCGATGCTGTCGAGCACCAGCTCGCCCGATTCCGGGTTGATGGCGATCTGGCCCGATACAAAGAGCATGCCGTTAAAGGCAACGGATTGGTTGTACGGCCCGATGGGCGCCGGAGCATTGGGGGTATTTATGATTTGTTTCATGGCACAGTATTGATAACGCTCCGGGACGTCGAAAATCCGAAACCGGCAGCCTCCCGGAAGCAATGATGCTTAAATAGAAAAAGCCCCACGACATCCCGGCACGCATGCCGGGACTGGAGCCTCCTCAAAAATCGCGATTGGTCCGGGCCGATCAGCCTTCGATCTCCTCGCCGGATAATTTACCGGGTACGAGGACCTGGCCGCGGTAGTACAGGTCACCATCAACCATGTAGGCATGGTGGAACAGGTGTGCCTCACCGGTGGTCGGGCAGGTTGCGATTTGCGGAACATCCGTCGTGTAGTGCGTGCGGCGAGCGCGTTTACGGCGCTTGGAATGCCGCCATTTAGGATTTGGCATGACGCGTTGTCAGTTGTAAGTTTAGTATATTAGCGGGTCGAGCTTAGTGTGTTCAGTAATCTCTTTCCCACGGTTATTTCAAGCCTTTGAGCGCATCCCAAACGGGGTTGGATTTGCCCTCATCGGCATCGCTTTTCAAATAATTCAACACATCGGTGTTGCAGGGCGGTTCGGGGTCGTTTTCGCAATCGTACGTATTCGTGATCGGCATGGCCAAAACAGCAAACTCGTACAAAAACGGGGCAAGTTGAAATTCAGGCGCATCGCGCGAGATAAAAACCACCTCGTCTTCCTCCTCTCCTTCGTCGGTGCCGTACTTCACCAACAGTTGCCGTTCGCCCTCCACGGGCAAATGGATTTCAGCGGTGCAACGGTCACATTCGGCATGACAATAGCCGACGAACGAAAAGTCGAGGACCAGCATATCCGGGCGTTTATCCAACTCCACGATAGCCTCCAATTCGCCCTCCTCTATCGGAGAGCCTTCGAAGTGGCGAAAAAACTCGCGATCCAGGATGAATTTATACTGGTGTATTCCATCTTTAAGTCCCTGAATCGGGATGGAATACGGCAAAAACGGGTTCATTGCCACAACGTTTTAAAAAATTGGGCTGCAAAGGTACGGCGCTGATTGGAAATGACCAAGTGTGCCGGAAAATTTACCTATTTAAACAATTGATCGTACGGATTCCCCGGGGCAGGCGGCTCTTTTTCGGGTGGCGGCGGGGGTTCCAGGGGCTCTTCCGGAGTGGGCGGAACGTCTTTCGGCCGGCTTTCCAGTTCTTCAAATTCGACAAATTCCTCTTCCGGCGGCGCCTGTTCTTCGCGCTGCCCGCGCATGGTACGGCTAAACTGGTCCATCCGGTTGTAGCCCAGCGCCCGCAGGAAAAGGTAGAGCGCCAGGATCGGAAAACCGACCACAGCAAGGGCGCCGAACAACAGTCCCCCGATGGGATTGCGTTCCAGCATGCTCAAAAAGTCGCGGCCCGTATCGGCCACTGCGCGCCAGTTGATGATCAGGGCCAGCACAAACAAGGCCGGCGCCGCCCACCACAGCAGGGTAAATGCCCATTTCAAAATATACCAGGCCGCCACCAGCATCAGAACGCCCAGGATCAGGCATCCCCATCCGCCTCCGGTCCGGCCATATCGTACTTGTATCATTTTTTAAAAGGTTTCTGGTTTGAGGGTTTCTGGTTTGAGGGTTTCTGGTTTGAGGGTTGGGTTATCGGGTACCCCTCACGAGGACAACATTTTTGCGCCAACCAGAAACCTTCTAACCTTCCAACCAGAAACCCTAAATATAGGTATTTCCGAGGTCCAGCAGGGTATAAAATTCGTCGGAAGTGGCCGGCATTACCGACAAACGCGGATTGCGCACCAGACCAAACTGCTGGAGAGCCGGGTGGGCTTTTATTTCTGCCAGCGGTATCGGGCGGCTCAGCGGCTTGACCGGTTCGAGGTCCACGGCCGACCAGTCGCCTTTTTCCGCAGTGGGGTCGGGGTAATGTTCTTTTGCGACGCGGGCAATACCCACAATCTCCAGGCCGATATTGCTGTGGTAATACAAGCACAGATCGCCCGTTTTCATGGCGCGCAGGTTGTTGCGCGCCTGGTAATTGCGCACGCCGTCCCAGCGGGTTCGGCCATCGGCAATGAGCTGATCGAAACTGTAGACGTCGGGTTCGGATTTGACGAGCCAGTAAGACATTAAGAGTTTTGAGTTTTGAGTTTTGAGTTTTGAGTTTTGAGTTTTGAGTTTTGAGTTTTGAGTTGGTTCACCGGTTGTGGGGAGGGAAGGGGTGCGGCTTATTTATCCGCATTTTTACGGATTTTGGCCAAGATAAATACAATTTCCTGCCCTTCTTGCATCAATTCTTTCAATTTGGAACTGTTATCAATATCTGATTCCTGAATAAATTCCATCCAGAATTGGGATTCATCTGCCTCTTCCAGGGCAACGCCAATCTTGGCGTAGAATTCTGGTTTGGACCTTCCCCGGCAGGCTGCCCGGTAGTTTGCGGCGGTGGAAGTGGAGGATTTTATCAGTTGATAACGGATTACCCGGGTAGCCGGTGTTTCTGCAAGGGTCATAGCATACTGAACTACTTCAATTGCCCACTTCTTGGTTCGGGTCTTAAATTGCTCCGCGAATTCTTCATTTGTCATGACAAGAATAATTTGGTTAATATTTCTACTGCTCTTCCCCGCCCACAGATGGTGAGCCAACTCAAAACTCAAAACTCAAAACTCAAAACTCAAAACTTTTAAGCCTTGGATGATAAAGATAGATCGTCTCCTTCAAATACTCGGTATCCAAATGGGTATAGATCTCGGTAGTAGTGATGCTTTCGTGGCCCAGCATGTCCTGCACGGCTTTGAGGTCGGCGCCGCCCTCCACGAGGTGGGTGGCGACGGAATGCCGGAAGGTATGCGGGCTGAGA
>CAYVDV010000511.1:0-3705 GCA_964450465.1 uncultured Saprospiraceae bacterium | reverse complement strand
TGCAGTCCACCGAGGAGTTAAACCCGTCGTTGTCCTGGTCGATGATCAGATCCGCGCCGTCGCAGTCTTCGTCGATGCCGTTGTTGGGGATTTCCGCAGCGCCGGGATAGATATTGGGGTCCGCATCGTTGCAGTCCACCGAGGAGTTAAACCCGTCGTTGTCCTGGTCGATGATCAAATCTGCACCGTCGCAGTCTTCGTCGATCCCGTTGTTGGGAATTTCCGCAGCGCCGGGGTAGGTATTCGGGTCATTATCGTCACAATCTGCGGGGGGGAGAAAGCCGTCGTTGTCCAGGTCATACTGGCAGTAAACTGTGGTTGAAAAGGATTGATTGGCGAAGTTACCCGTGCTGTTGGCGTAACCCACCGGCGCCAGGGGCTTTATCAGAAAATCATCGTTCGTAGCGGATACGGCACTGGTAATGTCGGTTACCTGCAAAGCAACGGTATCAGCCGCGCAGAAAAAAGGAAAGGAGGCATTGAAATGCTGGAACTGGTAAATAAAATTGCCATTGGCAGCACTCACGGCACCGGCCAGCAGTTTCCCGTCCGGTTCGGCATAAAGGCCATTGATGAAATCTTCGCCGTCGGCCGGATTCGCAGGCCGGTAGCTCCATTGCAGGTTTCCTTCGGTGTCCAGGAGGTAAACGATCCCTTCATAGGCCGCAGTAGTGGGGTAATTGAGACTGCTGGAAACCAGGATTTGCCCATCGGGCAAAAGTGCAATATCCTTTGCCTTGTCCAGGTAGGGGTGTTTCAAAGCCCGCGCCCAAAGCATTTCCCCTGCGCTATTGAGTTTGAATACAAAGTTTGATGTGCCGCGGGTACCCAGGACATACAGGTTGTGCTGCACATCCTGAGCCAGGCGCAGTATTTCCACGGCGATATCGCTGTAGGTATATACTTTTTTTTGCAGGATGGCGCCGTCACCGTCAATATTGAGCAGGGCGAACAGTTTATCATTGCCCAGCAGGCAGAAATTATTGGAATCCACTATTACACCGTCCACGAAGGTGTTGAGGTAATCCGTGGGGATATCGTATTCATTGCTCCAGATAATATTGCCGAGTGTATCGGTTTTAATCACGAAGTCTTCCACCTTGCAAAGCCCGCCCAGCAGCAGGTATTCGGTCTTATTGACAGGCAGCACACGGACCAGGCGAAACAAATCGTTATTCGGAAATCCATAGCGCATGGAGAGCGTCTTTGTGCCATTCATCTGGTATTTGATCAGATAGTCGCGCACGTCGTCGCCGTCCATAATGACGAGGATTTCGTTGTTGAAGCCAATTTTAAGGTCTGTCAGTTGGGTAAATCCCCAGCTGTGGCTAAGTCCCCGCGCCCATTGGTATTGGAGGGTACTGTCGTACACCACTACCCATTCGGTATTGCCCAGGTAGCGCTTGTTGAAGTCGCTGAGCAGGCCCACATACTGGCCTGTCCGGGCTTTGCACCAATTGGTGAAGTTCAGTTTTAGCGCGGGGTATTGGAGGATGCGGGCATTTTGGCTAAAAGCCGGGGCAAGCAGGGCAAGGAAAAGCAGGCAGATCAGCGTTATCTTTCGCATGGGTGGAGCGGGTTAAAAGGTTATGCGTCGGTAAAAAGATACCGGCATACGGATATCCGCTGCTTTCAAAGGGATAAGTCGGTTTCTGAAAAAAAACATGGCGACTGAATCACCCGGAGATTCAGTCGCCAATGCAATATCTGAGGGTACTGCAGGATCAATGCTCCTCTTCCCGTGCCTGTGCGGCGTACTCGTCGGTCAGTTTCTTCTGAATATCCGACGGTACCGGCGCATAGCTGTCAAAGCCGATGCTGAATTTGGCCTTGCCCTGTGTCAGGGAGCGCAGCGTAGAGGAATAGCGGTGCAGTTCCTTGAGCGGTACCCGCGCCCGGATGACCTGATAATGCCCTTCCGAGTCCATGCCAAGGATGATGGCCCGGCGGGTTTGCAGGTCGCCCATGACGGCGCCCATAAATTCGGCATCGCACATGACCTCGAGGTTGTAAATAGGTTCGAGGATCTGCGGGCCGCACATCGGGAAGGCTTCCTTGAAAGCCATGGTGGAAGCGATCTGGAAGGCCATATCGTTGGAGTCCACCGGGTGCATTTTACCGTCGTACACGCTGATACGGATATCGCGCACGTAAGAACCGGTAAGCGGGCCCTCTTCCAATTTGGCCATGATCCCTTTCTTGATGGCATTGGTAAACCGCGCATCGATGGCGCCGCCGACAATTGCCCAGCAGAAGGAGAACTTGCCGCCCCATTTGAGGTCTTCCACCTCGATATTTTTCACGGTAAGGGCATGCGGAGCCGGCATGTTTTCATAATACGGCTCGATCCGCATGTGGACTTCGGCAAACTGGCCGGCGCCACCCGACTGCTTTTTATGGCGGTACATGTGGTTGGCCTCCTTGGTGATCGTTTCCCGGTAGGGGATTCGCGGCTCTTCAAAATCCAGGTGTACACCGAAATTCTGTTCCGCCTTGGTACGCACGATCTCCAGGTGCATTTCGCCCTGGCCCTGTACGATGGTTTGCTTCAGCTCAATGCTTTGATCGACGAGCAGCGTGGGATCTTCCTCCTGGATAGAGTGCAGGGCATTGGCCATTTTCTCCACCTCCGCTTTACTGGGCGGCAGCACGGCCATCCGGATGCGCGGCGAGGGGAAATGGATGCGCTCGATCTTTATATTGGCGCCTTTCGGGTTGAGCGTCTGGTTGCTGTGCGAGCCTTTGAGTTTTACGGTGCAGCCGATATCGCCGGCATACATTTCGTTTACCTGGTCGCGGTTTCTTCCTTCGCTCTCATACAAGGCGCTGAAACGTTCTACGGTGTTGTTGTCGGCATTGGTGAGTTCATCGCCTGTTTTAAGGATACCGGAGTACACTTTGAAATAGGAGACGTTGCCGACTTTAGGTTCATTGACGGTTTTGAAAATAAATACGCAGGGGCGCGCTTTGGGGTCGCAGGGTTTCGAGCCGCCGCCTTCCAGATCGGCTGCGGGCCGGTCGGCAGGGCTGGGGCAGATATCGTGAATGAAACCCATGATACGGCCGGAGCCCATGTCTTTCAGGGCGGAGGCGCAGAATACGGGAAAGAACTGGTGGTGGGCCAGACCGATTTTGAGGCCTTTCGCCAGATCTTCCTCATCCAGCGTGCCTTCCTCAAAGTATTTTTCCATGAGGGCCTCGTCGTTCTCCGCAGCCGCTTCTACCAGCGCGTTGTGCATTTCGTCTGCGCGTGCCTTGTGCTCGGCCGGAATGTCTTTTTTCTCCGGTTTGCCGCCTTCGGCCGGGAACACATACATCACCATGCGCAGGGCATCGACGATGGCATTGAAGCCGGGCCCCTGGTTGACCGGGAACTGCATGGGCAGCACGCGGTTGCCAAAACGGGACTTGGCCTGGTCGAGTGTTTTTTCAAAATCGGATTTTTCGTGATCCAGTTGGTTCACGACAAAAATGGAAGGTGTTTCGTACTTGTCCACGTACTCCCAAATCAGCTCGGTACCTACCTCAACGCCACTGCGGGCATTGAGCATAACCAACGCGGTGTCGGCTACTTTCAGTGCCGTCACGACCTCGCCCACGAAGTCGTCAAGCCCCGGGGTATCGAGGATGTTGATCTTGGTATCTTTCCAGGAACAATGAAGCAGGCTGGCGAAAAGCGAGTGGCCGCGTTGTTGTTCGAGCGGC
>CAYVDV010000510.1:0-3707 GCA_964450465.1 uncultured Saprospiraceae bacterium | reverse complement strand
AGCGGATTCATTTTGCGTTCGAGAAAAGATAATGCCATGTGCGTTGGGCTATCGAATCATTACACCCCGGCGCCCAATCAGGGGGATTTCAGTGAAGTGGATTTCTTCCAGACTACCCGGAACAAACACGTACTTTTTATCGTACAAGTGATCGTGGAAGGAAAAACTGATCCAGTATTCATTGGCCAGTTGCAACACGGTTTTTTGTACCGGCTCTACCTGAACGGCGCTTCTGGGTTCAATCTGTTCCCAAAAATAGCGCAGGGTGGTGGTGCGGCGTTGTTCTCCGTCGAGCACGCCATAACCACAGGAGTTGACCAATACTGAAAAAATGGACTCCTCTTTCAGGTTCAACAAATAGGTATCCCAGAATTGTTCGGCATCTTCCTCGTGCTCCTGACGGGGCACAATCGCTATTGCCAGATCTTCCACTTTTAAAACAGGAATGTCTTTAATCATACGTCAGCTAATTCGCATTCAAAAACGGCACAAAAGTGCTTTTTTAAGTATTGTTTTACATCGGTCATCGCGACCGGGTGGCCGGTTTCCAGTTCCAGGGAGGTGACGGTTTTATCGGCGTCATCAATGCCACAGGGCACAATGTAGTTAAAATAATCCAGCGCAGTACTCACGTTAAAGGCGAATCCATGCAGACTGACCCAACGGCTCAGGTGGACGCCAATAGCACAAATTTTCCGGTATTTTGACCGGAATTCTTCTTGCCCTTTGGCGCCCGGCGCCGGCGGGCACCAAACGCCCGTATATCCTTCAATCCGAATGCCGGCCACGCCGAAGTCGGCAATCGTGCGGATGATCACTTCTTCAATATTGCGGACATACCGGTGTACATCGGTAAAAAAACATTCCAGGTCAAGCAACGGATAGCCAACAATCTGACCCGGGCCATGAAACGTAATGTCGCCGCCACGGTTGATGGGGAAGTATTGAATTCCTCGCTCCCGCAGTTCCGCCTCATTCAGGAGCAGGTTTTCCGGCGAGCCGCTTTTTCCAAGTGTAAAAACCGGAGGGTGTTCTACCAGAAGTAGGTAATGATCCTGTCGATAAGTCCCCGCGGGCAATTCCCGGTTTGCCAGTTTATTGGCTATGATGGCTTTGTGCAGCCCGGTTTGATAATCCCAGGCTTCTTGGTAACCGACTTGCCCTAAATCCTGAAAGCGGACCCTTTCCATAATGTATAAACAGGTGTTGGGGTTACTTGTTTCCGAAAATCGTTTTCGTGTAATTAAAAACAAGGCGAATAGTGTCAACCATAAAATATAGCCCTACCTTTGGATCCCGTAACAAATCGAACTATAATGACAAAATACATCTTTGTTACGGGCGGTGTCACCTCTTCGCTCGGGAAAGGTATCTTATGTGCTTCGCTGGCAAAATTACTTCAGGCGCGCGGATTTTCAGTAACCATTCAAAAGTTTGACCCTTACATCAACGTCGACCCCGGCACGCTTAATCCCTATGAGCACGGGGAATGCTACGTGACCGACGACGGTGCAGAAACCGACCTGGACCTTGGGCATTACGAACGTTTTTTGAATACCCCGACCTCCCGGGCCAACAATGTGACGACGGGTGCTGTCTATCAAACGGTTATTAACAAGGAGCGTTCCGGCGACTATCTCGGCAAAACCGTTCAGGTCATTCCCCATATTACAGATGAGATCAAACGCCGGATGTTACTGCTGGGCCAAACCGGCAATTATGAAATTGTCATCACCGAACTGGGTGGAACGGTGGGCGATATTGAATCGCTCCCCTATGTGGAATCGGTCCGGCAACTGCGTTGGGATCTGGGGCGTGAGAACTGTCTGGTTATCCACCTTACCCTTGTCCCATACTTGAAAGCCGCCAAGGAGTTGAAAACCAAGCCCACCCAACACTCGGTGAAGGAACTGTTGAGTCTGGGCGTACAGCCGGATATTCTCGCCTGCCGGACGGAGCATCATCTGGGGCCGGAAATTCGCCGTAAACTGGCCTTGTTTTGCAATGTGGAAATGTCTTCGGTCATCGAGGCTATGGATGCCGACAGTATATACGATGTTCCGCTCATGCTGCTGAAGGAGCGGCTTGACGCGGTAGTGATTTCCAAATTGCACCTGAGCGACCGCCGGGAGCCCGACCTTTCTTCCTGGAAGGCCTTTTTAGGCATGCTGAAAAATCCGCTCCATGAAGTCACGATCGGCCTGATCGGTAAATACAATGAATTGCCTGATGCCTACAAATCCATTTATGAAGCCTTTGTCCATGCCGGTGCCGTTAATGAATGCAAGGTACGAGTGGCCCCTGTCCACGCGGAAGATCTCGAAGGCAACTACAAAGATGTGAGCAAGCTGCTCTCCAATATGCAGGGTATTCTGGTCGCTCCAGGCTTTGGCGAACGGGGTATCGAGGGTAAACTCCTGGCCATACGGTATGCACGCGAGAATAATGTCCCGTTTTTTGGTATTTGCCTGGGCATGCAAACGGCCTGCGTTGAATTTGCCCGGAATGTGCTCCAACTCGAAGGCGCTGCATCAACGGAAGTGGACAAGAATACGCCACATCCTGTGATCGACCTGATGCCCGATCAAAAGAAAATCACCAAAAAAGGCGGTACTATGCGTTTGGGGGCTTATATATGCGAGCTCCGGAAAAAAACAAAGGCGTATTCGGCATACAAGCATGCTACTATTCAGGAGCGCCATCGTCACCGATGGGAATTTAACAACGCCTATCTGGAACAGTTTGAAAATGCCGGGATGATCCCTTCCGGAACAAACCCGGACTCCGGATTGGTCGAGATCATGGAACTAAAAGCGCACAAGTGGTTTGTCGGGGTCCAATTCCATCCGGAGCTCAAAAGTACCGTGGAAAAACCTCATCCCTTGTTTGTCGATTTTGTCCGGGCGTGTATTGAATAGTTCCGGTATCTTAGGCCTGATTTTAACCACGCAAGTATTATTACCATATATGTCCAGTTTTTTTCGCAAAGCGATCAGCCTGTTTGTCATACTCGATGAAGAGGACACGCAAAAACCTGCAGCGCCTCAAAACAATGCAGAAGCCCCTGCTGTGCCGCCGCAACCCCCGGTGCGGGCTGCCGATCCGCCGAAACTATCGAATGAAGATATTTCCAAGTTTGAAAAGCACTTTGCGCAGTTGTTTGAACAAACAAACCTGCCCGGGCCCGATTATTTTGAGTTCTGGAAAACGATGGATACCCTGGAGGCCCATATTCCGGACGAAGCGGCCCGCATCAATGCCGTATATGCTTCCCTCAAAATCCAGGGCCTGACCAAGCAGATCCTGATCAACTCGGCAGGGGTGTACAAGGATGCAATCCTCAAGGACAAGGCTAATTTTGAATCGGCAGTACAACGCAAATCGGAGGCGGAAATCTCGGGTCGCGAGGCGTCTATTCAAAAATTGGAACAGGAACGGGAGGAAAAGCGACTGCTGATCGAGAAACTGCAACAGGAAATTGAAGCATCCGCTGGTCAAATTGAACAGTTGAAGCAGGAGATTGCCGTTGAACATGGAAAGATCGATGCCGCACAGCGGGGCTATCTCGCCGCCTGTACCGCCATGGTGGATAAAATTGAGAAAGACGTGGAACGCTTTCAGCAGATCGTCGATTGATACATAAAAACAGGACTTTTGGGGTGACTCCTGTTTTATTTAACGGATTGATAAACAAAGGTGTAGACCGG
>CAYVDV010000509.1:0-3708 GCA_964450465.1 uncultured Saprospiraceae bacterium | reverse complement strand
CTGGAAAAGAATCCCAGGGTGCATCGGTTGCAGGCCCGCATCACCAACATTGATGCAAAAAACGGCCGGGTAAGTACCAGTGCCGCCGATTTTACCGCCGGGCTGGTCTTTAATTCGGCCTTTACCCGCACGCCCGTATTGCCGGCCCCTTCCGCACTTTATCCGGCTCCCCCGCTTTCTCCGGAACAAAATCCGCGGACGCTGCCCGGATCTGTTTTTCTGCTGCAGCATTTCAAAGGCTGGGTGGTAGAAACTCCGGCTCCAACCTTTGATCCGGAAACCGTAACCTTTATGGATTTCCGGATTGAGCAATGCGGGGAAACTCGTTTTGTTTACGTATTGCCCTTTTCCGAAACCAAAGCGATGGTGGAGTTTACAATCTTTTCGCCGGCTCTTTTACCGGAAAAAGCCTATGAAGAGGCCTTGCAGGACTATTTAAAGACTTTTATAGGCATTACGGAATACCGCATTCTGGAGGAAGAGTTTGGTGTGATCCCCATGACAGATTATCCGTTTCCGGCGGTCCGGGAAGGCCGGGTAATTCATATTGGCACGGCGGGCGGATTTGTCAAGGCCTCCAGCGGGTATGCATTCAAACGGACGCAGCGAAAGGTTCGCGCCTTTGTCGATGCCTGGGAGCGCAGTGGCCACCCGGATCCGGAACTACTCCGTTCGGACAAATTATTCCGGGTATTCGACAGCATTTTCCTGCGGGTATTAAACCGCCAAAATGAGTTGGGGCAAACCATTTTTACCCGGCTGTTCCAAAAACTTCCATCGGATCTGGTGCTGCGTTTCCTGGATGAGGACAGTACCTTTACCGAAAATATCCGGTTGGTGAGCGCACCGCCGGCCAGGCCTTTTTTGCAGGCTTTTATTCAGCAATTGCCTTTTATGGGCCGAGTTTAAACGATATGCCGGAAAGTATGGTGAAATACAGCTGTTTGCGCGTCGGTATTACCGGGGGTATAGGCAGTGGTAAAACAACCGTGTGCCGGATATTTGAAGAATTGGGCGTGCCGGTTTATGATGCCGATTATTGGGCGAAATGGCTGATCCTTCACGATC
Organism: uncultured Saprospiraceae bacterium; assembly: GCA_964450465.1. Lineage (GTDB taxonomy): Bacteria > Bacteroidota > Bacteroidia > Chitinophagales > Saprospiraceae > M3007. The sequence goes on along the minus strand of CAYVDV010000509.1, from coordinate 2,640 downwards.
CGGAGGTGAAAAATGCTATCACAGGCTTATTCGGCCCTGATGCCTACCTGCCCGACGGCAGTTATCACCGGGCTTTTGTGGCGAATATCGTCTTCCGGGACAAAGAAAAACTGGCCGCCCTCAACGCCGCCGTACATCCTGCCGTGGAACGGCACAGTAGAAAATGGCACGAAGAGTACGCGGGAAAGGGCCTTCCCTATACGTTGAAGGAAGCCGCATTGCTCGTTGAAAACGGCAGTTATCGCCTGCTGGATGCCCTTATCGTGGTAGCCGCGCCGGAAAACATCCGGATTCAGCGGGTGATGGAACGCGACGGGATCACGGAAACGGAGGTGCGGGCGCGGCTTAAAAATCAGCTGCCTCAGGAAGAAAAAGTGGCCCTGGCAGATTATCTGATCGAAAATGACGGCGATAAAATGCTGGTTCCGCAGGTCTGGGCTGTGCACCAAAAACTCCTTTCCCGGGCGGCCAAGGAATTTTAATGCGATAATTTGGAAAAACAGATTGAGATGCACTACCTTTGCACCCCGATTTGGGAGAATACCCACAACAAGAAATATTCAGTAAAATAGTCATGAAAAAAGACATTCATCCGAGCAGCTACCGTTTCGTAGTGTTCAAAGATATCTCCACCGACGAATCGTTCCTGGGCCGTTCCTGCGTGAACACCAAAGAAACGATCACCTGGGAAGACGGCAACGAGTATCCCCTGGTAAAAATGGAGATATCCGCATTCAGCCATCCGTTTTTCACGGGAAAAATGAAGTTTGTTGACACGGCTGGCCGTATCGATAAATTCAACAAGAAGTTCGCCAACACGAAGTTTGCGAAATAAGTGCGCGCCTGATGGGCCGCCCTTGAAAAGTCCCAATAGCTTTGGCTTATTGGGACTTTTTTTATTGCCTATTTTTGCGCCATCTAAAATGAATCCCTGACAGCACTGATGCAGAACGTAATTCTATTTGACTCGGACGCCCGCAACCACTTGTTACCGCTGACAGCCACCCGCCCGATGGGTGAACTCAGGGTGGGGATCCTTACGCTACGGGAGAAATGGGAGCGTATGTTGCGCGCCTCCGTCTCCTATATCACGCAGGAGTATTTGCAGGAAAAATACCCCATCCGGATTGAGCCCGACAGTCTGATCATTAACGGTGGCGTACTTCCTAATAAGGCGCTATGCGATCGTATCCGGCAAATGGACATAAACGAGGCGCTGCTGCTTAACGGCGAACTGATCGCCGCACGCCTGGATGAAGCACAGTTCGAGGCACTGATCGAGGATGAGGAGGTGCGCGAGCTGCAGGGTATGGAGCTCGACAAAAACATCCCGATCACCCAACTCAGTCATTTGTGGGATTTACTGTTGCAAAATGAGCAGGCTATTTCCGCTGACTTTGAGCTGCTTACGCAGGGAAGAGTTTCCCAGCCCGTTTCACCCTCCAACCAGATCATTGGATCGCACATGGTGTTTTTGGAAGAGGGTGTTCAAATGGAGTGCTGTATCCTGAACACGGCAAAGGGTCCCATTTATATCGGCAGGAATGCCGAGATCATGGAAGGCAGTATGTTGCGTGGGCCGGTTGTTGTCGGGGAGGATGCCATTGTCAAATTAGGCGCCAGGATCTATGGGCCGACGGCAATCGGCCCCGGCTGCAAGGTGGGCGGTGAAATTGCCCGCTCCATTTTACTGGCCAATTCCAATAAAGCCCATGAGGGCTATTTGGGCGACTCCGTACTGGGAGAATGGTGTAACATCGGCGCGGATACCAACAATTCAAACCTGAAAAACAATTACAGCGAGATCAAACTCTGGGATTATGTACCCGAGCGCTTCGTAAATACCGGGCTTCAGTTTTGCGGCTTGTTCATGGGCGATCACGCTAAATGCGGGATCAACACCATGTTCAACACCGGTACGGTCATCGGCGTTTTTGCCAACGTATTCGGAGCCGGCTATCCGCGCAACTTCGTGCCCGATTTTGCCTGGGGAGGTGTGGAATCCGGCTATCGTACCTACCGCTTTTCCGATGCCTGCGATACGGCAGAGCGTGTCATGGCCCGGCGCAATATGGCGTTTACAGAATTGGACAAGGCTATTTTGTTCCATATTTATGATCGTACGGCGAAGTATCGCTCTTGGGAGAAGTAATGGAGGCATTCCGAAACTGAAAAAACATAAACAGCATTTTGGCGGAATCTAAAACAAAATACGACCAGCGCGGCGTTTCGGCTTCGAAAGACGAAGTGCATGCCGCTATCAAACATCTGGATAAAGGACTATATCCCAACGCCTTTTGTAAAATACTCCCGGATATCGCCGCGGGAGATCCCGATTGGTGTAATCTCTTGCATGCCGATACGGCCGGAACTAAAACCAGCCTTGCTTACCTCTATTGGAAAGAAACCGGCGACCTGTCCGTTTGGGCGGGCGTCGCGCAGGACGCTATCGTGATGAACCTCGATGATATGGCCTGTGTGGGTTGTACGGATGCGATTCTGTTGTCGAGCACCATCGGACGGAATAAAATGCTCATTCCGGGCGAAGTGCTCGCGGCTGTTATACAAGGCACTTCCACCTTTCTGGAAACCATGCACAAGCACGGTGTCGAACTGACCCTTGCGGGTGGCGAGACAGCC
>CAYVDV010000508.1:0-3711 GCA_964450465.1 uncultured Saprospiraceae bacterium | reverse complement strand
GGCACTCGAATGGCAAAAAGAGATCGTGAAGATCCATACCATCTTCGGCGGTAAAAATCCGCACCCCAACTATCTGGTCGGCGGTATGGCCTGCAGTATTGGTCTCGACGATGTAAGTGCCATCAATGCCGAACGCCTGGCTCATGTGGGGCAACTTCTGGATAACGCCAGAGCATTCATTAATCAGGTGTATATCCCCGACTTGCTGGCTATTGCTCCTTACTACCTCGACTGGGGCGCTATTGGCGGCGGCCTGGGTAATTACCTCGTTTACGGCGACCTGGCTACCAACGGGTACCGCGATCCCTCCTCCTACAAGTTCCCCGCCGGCGCTATCCTGAACAAGGATCTCAGCAAAGTATATGAAGTCAATATGCGCGACGATGCGGAAATCCAGGAATTTATCGATCACTCCTGGTACGAATATCCGGGCGACGCCAAGGGGCTGCACCCCTGGAAAGGTGAAACCGACATTAAATACTCCGGCCCGAAACCACCGTTCGACCACCTGGACACAAACCAGAAATACAGTTACCTGAAAACGCCGCGCTGGAAAGGCAACGCTATGGAAGTGGGCCCGCTGGCCCGCGTACTCGTTGGCTATGCCAGTGGCCGTGAAGATTACAAAGCCGTGGTGGACAGCACCTTGCAAAAACTAAACGTGCCGGCTGCCGCCCTGTTCTCCACGCTCGGCCGTACGGCTGCCCGGGGACTGGAATCCATACTGGTGGCCGACTGGACACTCGAGTTTTACGAGCAATTGCTCACGAATATCCGCAACGGCGACGTACGCATGGCGGCCATGGAAAAATTCAACCCGGACAAATGGCCGGCCAAAGCACAGGGCGTAGGGCATACCGAAGCCCCGCGCGGCGCACTCGGCCACTGGATCGTGATCGAAGACAAGAAGATCGCCAACTATCAACTGGTGGTGCCGACTACGTGGAATGCTTCACCCCGCGACGGCGAGGGCAAGCAGTCGGCCTACGAATCGGCGCTGATGGATACGCCCATCGCCGATGAGCACCAGCCGCTGGAGATCCTGCGTACGATCCACTCGTTCGACCCCTGCCTGGCCTGCGCCGTACACTTGTACGACGAAGAGGGCAAGCAGGTCAGCCGGGCACGGGTGCTTTAAACCTGTTTTTTTCATCCTTATTGCAAAAATTATGTCCAAGCATAACTTACGCCGAGTATTCGTTTGGCAACTTCCTGTCCGGTATTTCCACTGGATCAATGCCTTGGCGATCGTCGCGCTTTGCATTACGGGCTATCTGATTGGCAAGCCGCCAGCGCTGGCATCCAGTGCAGAAGCACACGAACGGTTTGTATTTGGCTGGATCCGTTTTATTCACTTTGCATCGGCCTATATCTTTTTCTTCAATTTTCTTTTCCGGATCTACTGGGGATTTGTCGGAAACAAATACGCCGGTTGGAAAAATTTCATTCCGACCAACCGCAAATTTTTTCAGGAGATGTGGCATGTCATTAAAATCGACATCCTGCAGGTAAAAGCCAAGGAACATCTGGCGGTAGGTCACAACCCACTGGCAGGCTTCACCTATTTCCTTACGTTTATCCTGTTTGGCGTCCAGTGTATCACGGGTTTCGGTTTGTACGAGGCCATGAGCCAGTCCTGGCTTGCCGGAATGTTCGCTTGGGTGGCGCCGGTATTTGGCGGCGATTTTGCCTTGCGGCAAATACACCATATCACCATGTGGCTGTTCATCCTGTTTGCCGTGGTGCATATTTATCTGGTATTTTACCACGATTATGTAGAGGGCCGGGGCGAGATTTCCTCGATGGGCGGTGGCTGGAAATTCATCGAAGAGGAAGCATTCCTGAAAGAAGAGGAAGAGCATGCGGCTATGATGACCAAAAAATAATGGGTTTTATAAAAGACTATCTGTCATGATCTTTCCAAATTGCGATAGCAAGTGTGTGCTTGTGCTCGGGGTAGGCAACTACCTGATGGGCGATGAAGGTGTCGGGGTGCACGTAGCCCAACGGCTGGCCGAAGAAAAACTCCCGCATGGTGTCGAAGTACTTGACGGGGGGACAGGTGGGTTTCACCTGATGGGTATCCTGGAACAGTATGCCCTGATCATTCTGGTGGACGCTACCATCGACGGCCAGCCGGCAGGGTCTATTCGCCTGCTTGAACCGCGTTTTGCTTCCGATTTCCCGCGTTCTATGAGCACCCACGATGTCGGGCTCCGGGACGTCATCGAGGCGCTGCAAGTCACCAACCGGCTTCCGAAGATCTATGTCGTAACCGTTTCGGTGGAAGACCTGCAGCCAATGTCCATTCGCCTTTCTCATCCGGTTCAGGAAGCAGCCGTACAGGTTTCAACCGAGCTGAGCCATTTGTTGTGGGACTGGTGGCGCGAACGCAACCTTCAATCTGTGGAAGAGGAAGAATTCCATTTTTCCTTTACTTAAAGCATATTAAAATTTCTAAAAAAACATTTTTCCGGCGATAGCCCCAATTTGAATAGCGCTACATTTGCCGGACTACGTAAATACCTTTTCAAACTTCAATTTTATGGTTCCCGATTGGCTTGTCCAACTGCGCGAATTCATCAGCCAGCCCTGGCCCTGGTGGGTAGGTGGTTTGATGATCGCCCTCATTATGTTTCTCCTCCTGTGGTTTGGTAAAAACTTCGGGATGTCCGAGAACTTCCGCGTCATGTGCGCCGCCGATGGCGCCGACGATATGAATGAATTTTTCAAGATCAACTGGAAGGATCAGGAGTGGAATCTCCTGGTAGCCCTTGGCGCTGTTTTCGGCGGCTACATGGCATCGCATTATTTTGCATCGCCCGACGGCTCCGTGGCCCACGTATCGGCTGCAACGGTGGAAAGCCTGCGCAATCTCGGGCTTCAGTTCGACAACAACCAGGTTCCCCTGGTGCCGGACTGGTACAGCTGGGAGTCGATTTTCTCCATCCGTGGCGTCCTAATGATCATTGGCGGCGGCTTTCTGGTCGGGTTTGGCGCCCGCTATGCCGGGGGCTGTACGTCCGGCCACGCTATCAGCGGTTTGTCAGCGCTGGAATTGCCCTCGCTGGTCTCGGTGATCGGGTTTTTCATGGGCGGCATGGTCATGACCTACTTGCTGTTCCCACTGATCTTTAAACTTTAAACCAACAAAATCGTCCTTAGTCATGCGCATGTCGCGGTATATATTCGTTGGAATCCTGCTTGGCTTCACCCTGTACAAATCCGAAGCCGTATCCTGGTTCCGCATTTATGAAATGTTCAACTTCCAGTCGTTTCACATGTACGGCATTATCGGCACCGCCGTGGTATCCGGTGTGCTGATCGTGCAACTCATCCGGCGCTTTCACCTGAAATCCGTAGAAGGACAGGAGATTGTTATCCCGCCTAAAAACAAAACGTATCCCCGCTATATCATCGGCGGCTTTATTTTTGGCCTGGGCTGGGCGCTCGCGGGCATTTGCCCCGCGCCGATGTTCATCCTGCTGGGAAGCGGCTACACCGTGCTGGTCCTGTTTCTGGCTTCAGCAATGGCCGGCACGTATTTTTACGGCGTGATCCGGAAAAAACTACCGCATTAAAGTTTTGAGTTTTGAGTTTTGAGTTTTGGGTTTTGAGTTGGTTCACCTTCTCGGGAGGGGATAAAATAGTGGTTAAGCCCTGGCAGTTTAGTTGGCACAAATCCAGGGATAATTTTCTCGCCCGAAAAGT
>CAYVDV010000507.1:0-3714 GCA_964450465.1 uncultured Saprospiraceae bacterium | reverse complement strand
CATTTTCATCGGCTGATAATTGCCGCGGCGTTGCCCTTTGATCTTTCGGATCCACAGGACGCCCAATATCAATACCGCTGCCCATCCAAGTACCCAGATGACCACCCCGCCGGCTTCGGCGCCGGAACAGGCTACCGCACAGGCCAGCAAGGCAACGACAGCCATTAATACGATCATTAACAGGATTACCAGGGCAACTTTGCCCCCGTCATCCATGGGCGCCTTTGCATGCTGCCTCACGTTGGAAACATTTTGCCGGTACCGGCTCTTTAATTCTTTGCGCAGCTCCTTAAGGCGCCAGCCTTTTTTCTGAACGTCGCTCACCGTCATTTTCCGGTCGGCTTTCAGCATGACCGGCTGTGCCTGCCCACGGCCGCCGGCATCCCGCCAAACAGCATGCGCGTCGTGATTGGAAACCGTGATCACCATTGGCAAAAAACTCAGCACCAGCAGGGTGTCCATAAGTTTTTGCTTACCGTAGTTGAATTTCCAGAACTTGTGCCGCGCGCGCCGGATGGGATAGAGCGCCAGTGCGGTGAAAAACAGCGTCAAACCGGCATAAAAGACCGGTTCAGGGACAAATACATCCTGGGCGAATAACCAGATGCCGCTGTAAATACCCAAGAAAGCAAGCAGGGTTTGGCATACGGTGATAATGATCTGTGCTTTAACCGGGTTCAACAATGCCCAATAGGAGATCTGTTTCATACCTGCAGGTTTAATCTGAAAGCCAGACCAAAAATAATGCGCTTGTCCGGGTTTTCCCGGTATTCTTACCATATATATTTCCGCAGGACTTTCGTCTTCGCTGAAAGCGCAGTCCTCCCGCCACGCTGGTCAGGTCAGGCAGTACCCGCCGTCCACCACGATATTCTGGCCGTAAATCCAGTTGGCCCTGGTCAGCAAAAACAGCACCATGTCGGCAATATCCTCCACTGTGCCCAGGCGGCCGGCGGGGGTCCGGCGAAGGGTTTCGGCCACCACTTCATCCACGTTGGGAAAGGGCGGCAACTGATCGCCCCGGATCAGGCCGGGCACCACGCCGTTCACCTGTATGTTTTGGGGCGCCAGCTCGACCGCGAGGTATTGCACCATGGACTCCAGCGCCGATTTAGCCACCCCCAGGGCGCCGTAATCCATATTGAACCGCCGGCTTCCCGTGCTCGAAATGGCCACAACCCTGCCACCGTCAGGCATCAGCGGTATGCAGCCCTGCACACACTGCAGAAACGACCGGGCGCTGATGTTCATGGTCAGGTCCCATTGATTGGGTTTTACCGTGCGCAGGGGTTTAAAGGTGGTCAGTGCGGCGCAATGGACAAAGTAGTCGAGTGCCGGCGTGTGTTCGCGGACGGCCTCAAACAGCTGGTTGATCTCCGCCGGAAAGGCCAGGTTGTAGCGGAGCAGATGTACGGCCGCACCCATTGCCTCGAGCTCGGCTTTGGTTTGCAGGGCAGCCTTGTCGTTTTCCAGGTAGTTGAGCAGGAGTGTGCCGGCATTTTCAGCGGCCAGCGCCCGCGCCACTGCGCGGCCAATTCCGCGGGTACCCCCGGTGATCAGCGTTGTTTTTTTATGCGTTTCCGCCGGCATTTTTTTGTTCAATTTTGTGGACGACATAATCGTACAGCCTGGAAACGGTAAACAATTCCGGGATGTCCTTTTCCGTCAGGTTGAAATCGGCAGCGGCCTTGACCAGCATGGCGCGGATCTCGTCGTTGTCGAACTTGAGCCCGAACTCCTGCTCGATGGCAAAGCGCATGTCGAGGATATCAATGGACTCCGCTTCCAGGTCGATCATCAACCTGGAATTCATGGTTACGTTCGCTTCGGGTATTTGCAGCGATTTGGCTACAATGGTTCGCAGTTTTTCGCCAATCCGGGTTTCAAAACTCATGGTATATTGTTTTTCGCGTTTTTATACTTTTCGAATGACCAGGCAGGAGTTTTGTCCGCCAAAGCCGAATGAATTGGACAGGATGGTATCCAGGCGGGCATCGCGCGCCGTATTCGGAACGTAATCCAGGTCGCATTCGGGATCGGGGTTGTGCAGGTTGATGGTGGGGGGTATGATCCGGTGTTGCAGCGACAGAACGGATGCTGCCAGCTCGATGGCGCCGGCGCCGGCCACCAGATGGCCGATCATCGACTTGTTGGAACTGATGGGGATCGTCCGGGCGGCTGGTCCAAACACTTGTTTGATCGCAAAGGTCTCGGTTTTGTCGTTCATGCGCGTGCTGGTGCCGTGGGCATTGATGTAGCTGATATCCTGCGGGTTAATTTCCGCTTCCGACAGGGCCAGGCGCATGGCGGCGATGCTGCCGCGGGCATCTTCGGGTTCGTCGGTCAGGCGGTAGGCGTCGCTGGTGCAGCCGAAGCCGCAGAGTTCTGCCAGGGGTGTGCCGCCCCGCCGATGGCAGTGTTCGTAATCCTCCAGGATAAAAAAAGCGGCGCCTTCGCTGAGCAGAAACCCGTCGCGCGTGCGGTCGAAGGGCCGGCTGGCTGTCTGAAATTCGGCATTGTTGCGGGAAAGCACTCCCAGCAGGCTAAACGAAAGCATGCTGCTGGGGTTGGTGACCGAGTCGCTGCCTCCGGCGATCATGACATCCGACAGGCCGTATTTCACCTTGTGAAAGGCTTCGCCGATGGCCTGGCTGGAGGAGGTGCAGGCGGTGGTCAGGGTTGCGCAGTTGCCCTGCGCCTGATACAGGATGGACAAATGCGCGGAGATACTGTTGGGGATGGCCTTGACGGCCAGCAGGGGATGGGTCTGGTTGATCATGGTTTCCCAGAATTTTCCCTCATCGTCGTTGGGAAGCGCATCGGCTTTCAGCCAGCCCGAGCGGTCGAAACTGATCGCCGACATGTCGGGGTCGGTGAGCCCGATGCCACTCGCGCCCACGGAGATTCCCACCCGTTCGTGCGGCAGTGTGGAAAAGTCGAGGCCCGATTGCCGGACGGCCTCTGCCGTGGCGACCAGCGACATTTTTCCGCAGCGGGTCAGGAGTTTGGCGATTTTCCGTTGCTCCAGGTGTTCGGTGAGTGCCTCGTCGCTTTCCGGCACATTGGCCCAGAACCGGGTGGGCATGCCCGAGGCATCGAAGGAAGTGATCCATTTGGCAGCCGAAACGCCCTTGTGGAGCTGGTCCCAGAACAAGGTTTGTCCGATACCATAAGGCGATACCACGCCAATGCCGCTTATGACCACTCTTCTGGTGTTTTTCATACGGAACGGGTTTAAGGGATGATCTCCGCCCCCCGGAGCAGCGGTTTGAAATAGTCTTCCAGGGTCTGGATCACTTTGGCGTAGTTCGCGCCGGATGTTTCCGCCGAGGCAATGCCCACGATGATGTTGCCGGTGGTCACAACCTTGCCTTCCACTTCGATCTTCGTGTCAAAAAGAGCCGATTCCGGGTGCTGGGAAACCACGGTGGCCGTCAGCAGCAACTGATCGCCGGGGTGGATGATCTTCTTGAACTTCATCTTTTCCACCATGAGCAGGATGGAGAACAACTGATACCCGGAGGAGATCTCGATCAGGGCGCCGGCGGCCTGGGCGATCGCTTCGATCTGCAGGGCGCCAGGCATCACCGGAAACCCGACGAAGTGCTCCTGAAAATAGTCTTCCGTGACCGTGACGCATTTTATGGTCTGGATCTGTTTGCCGTACTCGATGCGTTTGATGCGGTCGATAAACTGGTAGCGCATGAAAAGAAA
>CAYVDV010000506.1:2488-3719 GCA_964450465.1 uncultured Saprospiraceae bacterium | reverse complement strand
CCCCGGCGACCGCGCCCGCAGCATCGGTATTTTCCGGCTCTGGCGCGATCTGGGTTATGCGGCAGGCGCCCTGCTCACGGGAATCATAGCCGATTGGCTGGGACTGCTTTGGGCGATCGGGTTTATCGGAGCGTTGACCATTTTTTCTGCGGGAGTGATCGAAACCCGGATGCGGTGTAAGGAAAAAGCAGGTACGGCTTGTCCGCCGGATACCACACCCTCCAGAAACCGCGATAGCATCAATACCGGATATGGATAAACAGCGGCAAGCACACTGGGAAAATATTTATCAAAGCAGGGAGGAAACTGGCTATAGCTGGTTTCAACCATACCCGCAAACCAGCGTTGACCTGATCAATGCCCTCTACCCGCGCCGCGACGCCCGTATCCTGGATGTAGGCGGGGGCGACAGCCATCTCGTTGACGCTTTGCTTGATTTGGGCTATTCCGATCTGACCGTACTCGATATTTCCGCTACCGCCATAGATAAAGCCCGTGCACGGCTTGGAAAGCGGGCGGACAAGGTACATTGGATCGTCTGCGATATTGCAGCATTCGAGCCGGAACCGGAGCGATACGACCTCTGGCACGACCGGGCTGCTTTCCATTTTCTGACCGCCGATCCGCTTATCCGGCATTATGCGGGAATCGCCCGACGAGCCGTTTCTCCGGGCGGGCACCTCATTTTAGGGACCTTTTCGACAAAAGGCCCAAAAAAATGCAGCGGGCTGGAGATCTGCCAATATTCACGGACAACCATGGATGCTGTTTTTACGGAGGGGTTCCGGCGCATACGCTGTCTCGAAGCCACACACGTAACTCCATCCCAGGTTTCGCAGCATTTTTTGTTTTGCACGTTTAAAAGGCGGACGCGACAACAAGGGGTATCTTTACCCGATTGAGTCGATGTTATTATGCTTAAAATCTGCTTCTTTCTTCTGGCGCTGCTCCCCGGCGCCACCCTGCTTCGCGCCCAAACGCCCATCCCTGTTTTCCCCTTGCATACCGACGGCTACCAGTGTTTCCGCATTCCGGCACTGCTCGCGCTTCCCGATGGGGCGCTTATTGCGTTTGCCGAAGGCAGGAAGTATAACTGCCACGACTTCGGCGATGTCGATATCGTGTGCAAAAAAAGCCGGGACGGCGGGAAAACCTGGGGGCCGCTCCGCCTGCTCGTGGACAACGACAGTCTGCAGGCGGGCAATTGCGCACCGGTGCTCGACCGGCTCGA
>CAYVDV010000506.1:0-2388 GCA_964450465.1 uncultured Saprospiraceae bacterium | reverse complement strand
GCCAACCACACGGAAGGTCCACCGAAGCCCGCCTGGGGCAATTGTTTTTCACACGGCTTTTACTCCGACGATCATGGCGACAGTTTCCAGCTCAGCGAGAGTGTGCCGGTACCCGGTTCCAATGAGGCTACCGCTGCCGAATTGCCCAATGGGGGCTTGCTGCTCAATTGCCGCAACCAGGCCGGCCAGCCGCGCCGCCGTATCCAGGCCTTCAGCAGCGACGGCGGTACGAGTTGGGATAGCTGCGGCTATCACCCCGCCCTGATCGAGCCCGTGTGTCAGGGAACCTTGCTCCGGTTTGCAGCCGGGAAACGCCATTGGCTGCTGTTTGCCAATCCCGGATCTGAAAAGGTGCGTGAAAACCTGACGCTACGGCGCAGCACGGACAGTGGGAGGACCTGGTCGGAAGGCCGGATCATTGTGCCCGGTCCGGCTGCCTACTGCGATTTGGCGCAATTGGGGCGGCGGCATATCGGCGTATTGTATGAAAAAGGCAGCGATGGGGGGATCTTTTTTGTGCGGGAAAGGGCATCCTCACATTTTCCCTGCATCCACGTCTTTTAGAAACTCGATCAAGCCGCTCATATAAACCTGCTGATCATCCCACATGCACATGTGGCTGCCATTGGGGCACAACAGAAAGCGGCCTTTTTGCACGGCAGTCGAGATCCATTTCATGTGCTCGGGATCCATGGTATCGTGGGTGGCTCCAATCGAAAGCGTGGGGACTTTCAGGGCTGGCAACTGGTCTTTTACATCCCATTTGGCCAGTCGGCCGGCAATGCCGAATTCGCTGGGGCCCTGCATCGTCACATACAGGCTCTGGTTCAGTTTGTTCAGGGAGCGGTTCATGGGTTCCGGCCAGTCGTCCAGGGGAATGCGGCAAATATGCTGGTTGTAAAAATGGGGCAGGAGCAACTCCATATACCGAGGGTTTTCAAAGTCTCCCGCTGCCTCGATCTTCCGGAGTTCCGCCAGCACAGCCGGGTCCATTTGCCTGGCAAGTACCTCGTCTGCGTATCGTCCGTATTCCGGGCAGCTCGCCATCATGTTGGAAATGATCAGCCCCTTGAGCTTATCCTGGTATTTCAGCGCGTATTGCATGGCCAGGATCCCGCCCCAGGAGTGTCCGAGCAGATAGAAGTTGTCTTTGTTCAGGCCGAGCGCCTGCCGCACGGTTTCCACTTCTTCCACATAACGGGGCAGGTCCCAGAGGGTGGTGTCGTTGGGGTTATCGGAATTGCCGGTGCCGAGTTGATCGTAGTAAATAAATTCAATCCCTTCGGCCGGGAGGAAGCTCTCCATACATTCCCAGTATTCGTGGGTTGTGCCGGGACCGCCCTGCAGCAACAGCACCCTGATCCGCGGGTTGTTGCCAAAGCGCTTGGTCCATAACTTGAATTCGCCTTTAGGCGTTTGAATGGGGATGACTTTCACCCCTCCGTTCCGGATGCCGTCGGTTTGTGGAGCAAAGTAGGTTTTCAAGGTGTTCGTTTCGGGGGTGGATTCTTGTTCGCCTGCACAGGCAGTAAAAAGCACAGGCAGTATGGAAAAAAGGAGGTAAACAGTTCGCATAAAAATTACTTTAGCGGGCTTGTGAAACAGTTGATTGGCTTTATCAAAGGTAGCAGCTCTAATTTTCTGTTTGGGCAGCTCTGTAAAATTATCCCTACATTTCGCCTGGTATGGAACAAAAGGTATCGATTCTCCTCGCCGACGACCATCAACTGGTCCGTAAAGGATTCCGCGCCTTGCTGGAAGAGCTTGATTTTGTTTCCGTCGCCGCCGAGGCCGCCAACGGCCAGGAAGTGATCAGTTTGTTGCGCCGCGGTCTGAAGCCGGACATCGTATTACTCGACTATGAAATGCCGTTGTTGAATGGACTGGAAACCCTGGAACAGATCAAACGCGACTATTTTGGCGTCAAGGTTATTTTGCTGACCATGCTGCACAGCCGCGAGCTGATCCAAAGCGCAGTCGCTGCGGGCGTCAACGGTTTCCTGTTCAAAAACGCCTCGCTTGATGAACTGCGCGACGCTATTCAGCGCGTAAGCCGGGGCGAAACCTACTTTGCCAGCGAGGTAGCCCTCACCCTGCTCAAGCCCGATCAATCCCCTGAAAAGGCACAACTGGCGCAATTAACTGAACGCGAAACCGAGGTACTTCAGCTCGTAGCCCAGGGCTTTTCCAGCACGGAGATCGGCGCCCGGCTCTTCATCAGCCCGCGCACGGTCGATACCCACCGCAACAACCTCATCCAGAAACTCGGCGTGAACGGCATAGCCGGTCTCGTCCAGTTTGCCATCCGGAACAAACTGATCTGAGCGTATTAATTTTTATAAACAGCGCCCTCTTTCATGACAAACCGGACAGCCAGCATGGCCTCGA
>CAYVDV010000505.1:1251-3742 GCA_964450465.1 uncultured Saprospiraceae bacterium | reverse complement strand
CACGGCGGCGGCAGTCAGTTGCGCGACATGATCAATGCCGCAAAGGAAATGCAAGCCTGGCTGGCTGAATGGAATATTGAGCGCGCACGGCTGAAAAAGCCCGTGTTCGAAGCCCGCATCGGCATACACAACGGCCCTGTAGTAGCCGGCGTGGTGGGCTCCAAGAAGTTCGCCTTTGACATCTGGGGCGACACGGTGAATATCGCCGCACGGATCGAAGAATCCGGCGAAGGCGGGAAGATCAATATCTCTGGCGATGTGTACGAGGTGGTAAAACAGTATTTCCCCTGCAAATACCGCGGTAAGATCCCCGCCAAGAACAAAGGCGAGATCGATATGTATTTTGTGGAAAACTAAAACGTAATACTGGTCATATTGACCCGTATTTGTTAATTAAACGCTGTCCTATGTCCCAACGTCTACTTCAGGCGCTTTGCGCCTTATTGCTATCAGCATTGTGCTCTCCTCAACTCTCCGCACAAGGCTGTGTCGCCATCCGGCAAATGGGTGGCTGCGGTAATGCCGCCAGCTCACCCCTGCTCAATAAAGGGCAGTGGCAAGCAGGACTCAACTACCGGTATTTCCGGTCCTTCCGCCATTTCAGAGGCGATCACCAGGAAGAAAATCGCGTGGAAATGGGGACCGAAGTGGTCAATGTCGCCCATGCCATCGACTTTGGCCTGACCCGCGGCCTTACTAAACGGATCACAGCTACGCTGAGCCTGCCAATTTTGTTCTACGACCGCTCTTCACTCTATGAACACTACGGCAATTCGCTGAGCGCCAACCCCGACCAATTGCGTTTCCACACCCAGGCAAAAGGCATTGGCGACCTGCGCCTATCCGCCGCCCGTTGGCTGTTTGACCCAGAACACCATACGCGACGGAATATTTCATTAGGATTGGGCATCAAACTCCCTACCGGCAATGCAAATGTCGAGGATGATTTCCACAAACGCCTGCCCGACGGTACGGATACTGTAACGGTACGTCCGGTTGACCAGTCGATCCAGCCGGGCGACGGTGGGGTTGGCGCTTTTCTGGAAATACAGGGCTTCAGCAGCATCAACCACCGGACTGCCCTCTACTTCAACGGGTTTTATCTTTCCAATCCCCGCAACACCAATAACACATTAACCCGTGGTACGCTCACCGGAGCTGATCCGCTTATTGCCTATCATTCCGTGGCCGATCAGTTTATGATACGGATCGGCATGAATTACAGCCTGTGGCCAGCCCAAAACCTGTCGGCCAATCTGGGCGTCCGCGCCGAGGGTATTCCCGCCAAAGACCTGATCGGAAAAAGCGACGGCTTCCGTCGCCCGGGCTTCGTTGTCGCTGCCGAGCCAGGCCTGTTTTATCAAAAAGGCAGGACAGGTATTGCCTTAAGCGTTCCACTTGCCCTGTACCGCAACCGGATCAAAAGTACCTACGATTTATCAGACCCCAGCGGACAGCGGCATGGAGACGCCGCATTTGCCGATTATTCCTTAAATTTGGGCTTGACCTGGCGCTTCGGCGGTCAACATAACGCCCAAACTACGCCAGCCAAGCCGCTTTGGGAAGAAGTTAAACAGTAAGGAATGGGTTACCCGGATAGAAAACCGGTCTTTTGGTATGGTATTCTGACCGTTGCCGGCCTGAAACTCCTGTTTCACCTGTATGCCAATACCATATACGGTTTTCACCGCGACGGACTGCTGTATCTCTCGATCGGGCAGCACCCGGCCTGGGGCTACTGGTCCAATCCGCCGCTGATCGGCTGGCTGGGCTGGATTGCAAACCACCTGACCGATGGATCGGTGGGTGCTGTGCGCATGCTGCCGACCCTGGCCGGCTGCAGTCTGGTTGTGCTGGCCGGACTCATGGCCCGCGAAATGGGCGCAGGGCGCTACGGACAATTTCTGGCAGCACTCGCCGTACTGGTGTCGCCGGCCTACCTGCGCAGCAGCATGTTGTTCCAGCCGGTTATTTTTGACATTCTGGGCTGGACGGCGCTGTGTTATATCCTGCTCCGCTATCTCAACACCGAACACCGGCGCTACCTGCTTTGGTTTGGCATTGCTTTCGGGGTGGCCTTTCTGAACAAATACATGGTCGGGTTCCTGCTGCTCGCCCTCATCCCCGCCCTCCTGCTCACGCCTGCGCGCCGCGTGCTGGGCAGGCGGGAGGCCCTCTATGCCGCCGCACTGGCCCTCCTGATCATCCTGCCCAACCTTATCTGGCAGTACGCCCACGATTTTCCGGTCGTCCAGCACATGCAGGCTCTGCGGAGCAACCAACTGGTCAACGTCCGGCCCGGCGATTTCCTCAAGGACCAACTGGTCATGAATTTCTCGGCGGCTCTCGTCTGGATCCCCGGTTTGTGGTTTGCCTGGAAAGCCCGTAATGGCGCCTACCGCACCGTTTTTTACCTGTTTGCCGGTGTAGTCCTGTTGCTCCTGCTCACCAAAGGCAAACACTATTATTCCCTGGGCATCTACCCCGTAGT
>CAYVDV010000505.1:0-1151 GCA_964450465.1 uncultured Saprospiraceae bacterium | reverse complement strand
GGCTTTTGCCCCGAGCGTATCGACAGCCTGTACCAGTTCCTCGAAGAGAAAAAAACGAAATCTTTCATCCTTCTGCAGGACGGCAAGATCGTACTGGAAAAATACTTCGGCACCTTCCAGCAGGACTCCTTCTGGTACTGGGCTTCCGCCGGCAAATCCCTCACCGCCTTTCTGGTGGGACAAGCCCAGGAAGAAGGCCTGCTCAGCATCAGCGACCCGAGCAGCGACTACCTCGGCGCCGGCTGGACCAGCGCCCCGCCCGACAAGGAAGCCCTGATCACCATCAGCCACCAGCTCACCATGACCAGCGGTCTGAACGACGCCGTGCCCAATGACGACTGCTCCGACCCTGCCTGTCTCATCTACCTGGCCGACGCCGGCACGCGCTGGGCATACCACAACGCCCCCTACCACCTGCTGCACGACGTGCTTGCTGCCGCCAGCGGTCAAACGATCAACCAATACACCAAGTCCCGCGTACTTGATCGCACAGGTATGAAAGGGCTCTGGATCGACCACGTGCAATATGGCCGCGCTCGCGACATGGCCCGCTTCGGCCTGCTCACCCTGGCCGGCGGCATCTGGGACGGCGACACGCTCCTGCACGACCAGCAGTACCAGTACGCCATGGCGCACCCCTCGCAAGACCTCAACAAGAGCTACGGCTACCTCTGGTGGCTCAACGGTCAGGAAAGCTTCATGCTGCCGGGCCTGCAATTCGTTTTCCCCGGCTCGTTTTGCCCCAACGCCCCGGCCGACATGTTCGCCGCTCTGGGCAAAAATGACCAAAAAATACATATTGTTCCCTCCAAACGCTGGGTAGTGGTGCGCCAGGGCGATGCCGCCTATGTTGGGCCCGGCGGTGGGAACGTGCCCATTGCATTTGACAATGTAATGTGGGATTACCTGAACAAACTGACCTGCAGCCCCAGCAGCGCAGGTGAAACACCCGGTTTGCCTGGCCTGCGCGTTTACCCCAATCCCTCACCCGGCGGCTGGACCGTGGAAGCACCGGAGGCCATTGAACGGCTGGAGCTGTACCGCACCGATGGCCGGTTGGTCCGGGAGTACCGGGACCTCAATACAAGCTCATTTTTTGTAGAGGCTGGACAGTTCCCGCCGGGGGCTTATTTGATCCGGGTGTTTAGCGG
>CAYVDV010000504.1:0-3755 GCA_964450465.1 uncultured Saprospiraceae bacterium | reverse complement strand
CACCTGATCACGACCAACAACCTGACGGGCGTGTATGCCCGCCTGGTCGCAGAAGGCCGGGTTAGCGCCATGACCGTCCCCAATGTGGATGCAATCTCGTACGCCATACAGGAGCAGTCCGGGCGCTTGTCGCCCAAAGCGTTCCTGGCCTGGCTGGAGCAATTGCTCGACGTGCCCGTGGATCAAACCGGCCTGTATGCCGGCGAACTGACCGCCATCCGCCAAACGACAGGTAAAACCCCGGCCCGGCTGCTGACGGATCAAATCCGCCAAACCATGCCACAAACCGGCACCCTGGCCCTCTTGGGCGACCGCGGGAAGGGCGACCGCGAGGGTCGACCCTACGCAACCTGGATCGTGCTGGGTCTGGCTGTTATCGGGCTACTGTGCGTGCTGCGCTACCTGGGCCGAATCCTGGAAAAGGCCGTCGCGTGAATTGCCTCACGCTCGGCTATTCATCATTCATCATTCATCACTCATCATTCCTAATAAACCATGATGCGCTTTTTCAAACAACGCTGGGTCATTGCTGCGCTCGCTGTAGTCGCCACCCTGCTTTTCATCCAATACGTGTATCCAAAGATCAAAAAGGCCAGCCCGGGCAGCAGCACGCCGCCGGCCAATGCCAATCCGGTCGCCAGCACCCCGGTGGTGCAGAGCCTGAAATCCCGCCTGGTGGGACCGGTATCCGCCTCGGCCAACTAATCCGGACCGGCAACGGCTATGGCACTCACGGCAGCATCGGCCCTTTGGAACGCCGGCACAGGCGCTTCGGACTTCCTGCAAAAGAACGTCCGCTGGATCGGCCTGATCCTGTTTGCACTGGCCCTGTGGTGGCTGTTCCGGCCCTGGATCCGGGTGTTGTTCGGCCTGGTACCGGAAGACGCCCCCCTGCAGACCGGCGGCGGTGACGTTTCGGCTATCTTCTACGAACAGCGGAAAAACACCGCCCGCCGCCTGCAGGAAAGCCTGACCGGCAATGCCCTCCTGAGCGAAGGCCGCTGCGAAGCCCTCTACGATGCCCTGCAGTGGAATGCCAACGAACTCCGGCTGATCCACAACACGTACAAGAATACCTACGGCGAAACCCTGCTGGCTGCCGCCGGCGCAACCTACACCGACGATTGCGGCTGGTTTGGCCTGAACGAAGGTCTGAACAAGGCCCTGATCGAAAAACTGAACGCCCTCGGACTCACATGAACCCCGCAACACCCGCCAGCATTTCGCTTCTGCGCCTCCTGGTCGTACTTGCCGCCGCCGGTGCAGGGGTGTATCTGCTGATCCGGACGCCCAAACTGCTCTTCAAGGACCCGGTGGCCAAAGGCCAGGCGCGTTGCGCCAAAGACGACACCTATTATTATAAGGATCCGCAAAACCACCCTTACGACTGCTGAACCATGCCCCAACCCAACGCCATTCAACAAGTGTTCAACCCCGCTACCCAGCGGGCCCTGCTCCGCACCGGTCTGCTGCTGACTGTGGGCCTGGTGATTGCGCTGGCGGTGGCGCTGGCCATCCGGATGCTCCGGAAAATGGCGGATAAGGGCGGCCCGGCAAGCACTGCGGGCGGTGCAGCCACCAATCCCGATGGCACGCCGGCGCCTGTGCTGCCGCAAAACCTCCGGCGGCTCGCCGACGATCTCAAACAGGCCACGGGCTGGACCTTCATCTGCAACAACCTGCGCTGCGATACCATCCTGGCGATGGCTGAACTGCCGGACGCCCAGTTGGTCCAACTGGCCGCTTACTTCCAGTCGATGTACAGCCAGACGCTCCGGAACACCTTCGACAGTTTCTACCTCAGCGGCTGTTGCCTTCGCGATGCCGGCCAGGTGGTGGACGCCAAACTGAAAAACATCCAGGAGCGCGTGGCCAAACTGAACATCTGACATGAAACGCACCGACATCCTTCTGCTTATCGCCGGCAATGTGATCGCCACCATAGCCGCTACCCTGATCCTCAATTTTATCTACAAAAACCGTAACCCCGTTAACCCCGGCACACCATGAATAAAACAATCGGTTCACTCCCCGTCTGGCAGTTTGTCTTGCTGCTGGGCATTGTCCTTACCCTGTTCACGGCCCTTGCAAGCGCTTTCCGCAAACGCCAAAACCCAAGTGCCTGACCATGGGACTGATCGACGTACTGGATAAACTGTCCACCGACGGCGTGCGCGTGCAGGTCGCTTTCGATGACCGCACGATCATCCGGTTCCTGCTCTTCGGCTGCGCCGCGGCCATTGTCGCCGGCGCCCTTACGACACTGATCCGCAAACACCTGTCCGCATGAACCAGGATATCCTCGACATGATCAGCAGCGGCGCCATTCCGTACCGCTACACCTACGACACGGAATCGGCGCTGTATTTCGCCCTGGCTGTCCTGCTTTTGGTGTTTGTGTATGCTGTGGCGGAGGGGCTGACGCGAAAATTCATTGGCTAGCCCCACCCCCATCCCCGCCCCCCGAGGGGCGGGGGGCTTGCCCTCATTTCATTTTCTTGCTCACAAAAACCGGAAACAACAAGTAACGTGAGGGGAAGCCCCCCTCCCCTTGGGGGGAGGGGTTGGGGGTGGGGCCGGGCAGACTAAAACCAAAACCTAACCATGAACAACGGATATTTCCAAAGCCCCTGCCGGAAGCGGGTCAAAACCCGGCCGGAAGATCTGGACGCACAGGACTTTGACCTTGCGGCCAGCGCAGTGCCCGGCGTCGATCCCGGCACTTTTGACATCACCACTGTGCTGTCTCCCAAACCGTATTTCGGCGACGTGCAGGGCTTTGCCAGTGGCGGCAATGCTACTTTGTTTGATGCCGCAGATGCGGAAACGCCGGCCGGCACTGCAGCGGGACCGCTCAACAGCGGTGTCCCCGGGGCCTTGTCGGTGGTGTTTACCGGGGTAGCGCAAACGCCGGCCAACGTCGGCAACGTCTGGAAATTGGTTATCGCCAACCTGGAAGTTACCGCCAAAGACGGTCAAACGTTCAACATCCCTGCGCTGAGCAAAACCTTCCCCAGTCCGCTGTAAAACCATGTCTTGCTGCTCCAACAAAAAACCGCGCGTTCGTTTGGTCCGAAAGGCCCTCTTTTCGGCTATTCCCACCTGGAACGACAACAACCGTTGTCCGGCCGGGGCGCAGCGGCAGTTGCAGTGGCGGTTTTACCAAAACAAGACGCTGGTCTTTTCAACGCCCTTCGGTGCGCCAACGGATGCGCTGGCGATTGGAACGGCCAGCACTTTTTTACATTTGAATGCCACCAATGCCCAGATAACGGCTTACCTCGGCAGCCAAAGTATTCCGGTTGCGGAAGGTGATGCGATCTGCGTCGAGGTTCGGATCAGGAATTGCCAAAACGAATACGCTGTCAGCAACAGGATTTGCTTTGCGGCGGAAGTTGTTTCGCAAACTTGTACTTGTGCATTTGCCACGGCATTCGATTCAGGTCAAACAGGCAACACGGCTACGCCACCGGTTGGATACGCAGCCAACGGAGGTCAATTGGTTTTCTCCAATGGCCTGATGAACCCGCATGGTGAAGACTTTTCGCTTATGCCGCTTGAAGCCGGTGATAACCTGGCCTGGGTAACGCTCGAAGGAGCTTGCAATGCCGCATTTGCAACGGAGGACCTGAGCGGTCAGCTTGGAACGGTTGCCGTCCCAACTGCCTTTGCCGGCCTTCCCGCCACGGATTACCTGCTCTTCCGCAACGGCGCGGCCCAACGCACCTTTACAGTTTCTGCCGGCACCCTGACGC
>CAYVDV010000503.1:0-3757 GCA_964450465.1 uncultured Saprospiraceae bacterium | reverse complement strand
AAACTGGAAACCATCTGCTGTTCGAAAGAGAATCTATCCTCTGCGTGAAAAAGTCTCCACTTACGGGCATCCACCGGATAATTACCTGTAACCTGTTTAAACCCGTAGAACAAATTCATACAAGCGTTCATTAAAAAAGCCCCGGGCCGCAGGTAAAATGCGGAACGGAAGATGCGGCGCAGGCAACGTCCCGGCGAGAAGGCTGCAGCCCAAAGCCGGCGATGAGCGCGCAACAATTCATCGGGGCTCATCGTCGCCGGCTGAAAGGCCACATTGTAGCCGTTGTAAAATTCCCATCCGCGGTCGCGGAGAATCCGTTCATCCTGCTCCATCTGGTCATACATTGGTGTGCCTTTGAACGGTGTGAGGATGCTGAGGAAGGGTACGTCCACCCCGATCTCCATCAGTTGACCGGCCATGGCAACGATGGTTTCCGGGGTATCGTGGTCAAAACCCGCGATAAAACCGGCCATGACGCAGATGCCCTGCCGGTGCAGGGCGTCTATGGCTTTTTTATAATTATCCACCTTGTTTTGCCGTTTGTTGGCATCGGCCAGACTTTCCTTGCCGAAACTCTCGATACCGAAAAAAATACCGATGCAACCGGAGGCCTTCAGCAGGGCGAGTAGTTCAGGGTCGCGGGCAATGTCGAGGCTGGCCTGGGTAAGCCACCATTTTTTCAGGGGGACCATAGCCTTAAGCAGGCTTTTAATATACGGCCGGTTGATGGTCAGGTTGTCGTCCCAGAACCAAACCACCTTGCGCTGCCACCAATACGGGAAGCGGTCGTACCGGATGTTTTCAATCAGTTCTTCCACGGGACGCATCCGGAAACCCGGATTGAGCGTGGGAACCGAGCAAAAGGAACAGCTGAACGGGCAGCCCCGCGTCGCCTGGATTACTTTGGGGATGAAATACCGGCTTTTCAATAAATCGTAGCGCGGCACAGGCAAGCCCCGCATGTCGGATGGGCTGCCCTGGTATATATTTTTCAGGCACCCGTTTTCAAGGTCGGCAAGCAGTTGCGGCCATGCGTTTTCCGCTTCTCCGGTCACGACAGCGTCAAAATATTCCAGGGCTTCTTCCGGGCAATAGGTGACATGCGGCCCACCCGCCACCACCGTTTTGCCCCGCGAGCGAAATACCTCTGCCAGGCGGTAGGCCTCCGGCGCAAAGCCGCTGAAAAAGGAAATGGCTACCAGATCGGCATCGGTGTCCGGACGTACCGCCTCTACCTGCTGATGGATTACCCGTACGTCGTGCTTCGCCGGAGTGATAGCTGCCAGGTGAATACCGGTGATGGGCGGCACAAAATCCATTTCGTGTCCGGTGCGGTAGCGCTGCATATAGGCAATAACGATGTCGATTTTCATGGTAGTGTAGCAAGAAAAGGAGTGCGGCAGTTAATTTACTTTGAATTACAAAGTTCTTTTAAATTTTTGAATCACGCAAGTATTGCCCACTGTTTTTAACGTTTTACCACCAAACGGGCAAACAGGTCTTAGCATGTTGGAGCAGATGACTTGCATCATTGCATCCCGCGAAACACAGGCTTAACTCGAAGGTCAAAACAAGGTGAGTGATCCTTTCCCTGTCCATGGCGCCCGCGTTTTCCCTGCTTTTCTGTATCATTTAACTGCACAATTATGAAATTAATGGCTCTTTTACGCATTTTACGTAAAGCTATGCCTGTCTTGGCCGCTGCGCTTATCTTTACCCATTCTATAATTGCCCAAAGCGATTTCTGGGTCCCAACAAACGGACCCTGGGGAGGCTCGCTGGATGCCGTAGCTATCAGTCCCAAGACGGATGCGCTTTTTGCCGTCTCCAGCAAGGGGGTGTACCGCTCTGCCGACAATGGCGACAACTGGGTTTTGACCAGTCTGACCCTACCTTCCAATTCCAGCCAGGCTATCGCCATAAATGCACAGGGTCATATTTTCGTAGCTTTGGCTCAGGGTCTGTTCCGTTCGATCGATGAGGGCAGCAACTGGCAACAGGTGTTTACCGGCAACGCCGTGCTTTTCCCGCAGTCACTGGTCATCGATAGCACGGGCCAAATCTTTTTTGCAAGTTTTTACAAATCAGTATATCGTTCCACCGATAATGGCGATACCTGGACTGCCATTGGCCAAAGTGGCGTACGGGCCCTGACTGTTGCAGGAGCCGATCGCATTCTCGCCGCCACACAACATGGGGTACTCCGCTTTGACGGCACAGGCTGGACCAATCTCGGCCTGGGCACTAAGGACCTGAACTCTGTCGCCGTGGACAGTAGCGGGACAATTTTCACGGTTGAAATTAACGGCCATATCTTCCGGTCCACGGACGATGGCGCCTCTTGGAGTGATATTGTTCCGGGCGTCGGAAACATCCGGCATCTGCATGTAAATAAAAACGGATACCTGTTTGCCGGCGGTTTTGGCGGTGGCGGTCTGCTTCGCTCGGCGGATAAAGGCGATAACTGGATAACTACCGGCCTTACAGAACCGAATGTCCTCAATGGATTGGCTTTTCGGGACAACGAAGTTTTTTGCTGTACTTCCGTGGGGATGTACCGCTCGCCCGATTTGGGCGACCACTGGACCCCTGCCAGTACGGGTATTCGCAATGTGTCCATCCGGTCGCTGGCCAGCCGAAGCCAGGGCGATCTGTTCGCAGGCGGATCTATAGGCCTTTACCGTACCGAAGACCGGGGTGAAACCTGGCAAAAAACCGGATTGCCAAAACTCCGCGCCGGAGTGACTGCTATCGCCCCCATGCCAAATGGCGATTTGCTGGCAGGTGGGTTTGAGGGTATTTTTCGATCCGCTGATAACGGGGAGACCTGGATATATTTGAATGATTCATTCAGTCCACCTTTTTTAATCAATGACATACTGGTCGCTGCCAACGGCTGGATTTTTACGGGCTGTTCGGAGGATTTCGGTATATCACCATATGGCATCCTTAGATCTACCGATAACGGCCTGCATTGGGATACGGCCAATGCAGGATTCCCAGACCCCTTACCGGTGCCGTTCGACCTGGCGGAAAACAACGCCGGCGATCTTTTTGCGGGAACCACGCAGGGCGTGTACCGTTCCTCGGACCACGGAGACAACTGGCATCTTTCGGGATTGGATTCCCTGCAGGTCTTATCGCTTGCGCTGAACAGCAAAGGCCATATTTTCGCGGGTACCGGATCTTTGGATAATGCCATCGTTTACCGATCCACCGATAATGGCGACTCCTGGACGCCGGCAAGCACCGGCCTGTCCGCCGCTTCGGCGATCGACATCGTTATCAACAGCAAAGACGTTCTTTTTGCCGCTACTACGGGCGGAGTTTACCGCTCAACAGACAACGGCGGCTCCTGGAATCCCGTGGAAGCCGGCGATTCAGTGCTTTCCATTCAGGTACTTGTGCTGGATGATGCCGGCTTCCTGTATGCCGGCACCCCAACCGGCGTTTACCGCAGCGCGGAGCAAACCACCGGCCAGCATACTGTTTTGCAGGACTGGATACCGGCGTCCATTTCACCGAATCCCTGCGATCAGTACGCAGTGCTCCAATACGAGCTGCCCGAGTCGTCCGATCTGAAAATCGAAGTTTGGGATATGCACAATAGTCTGCGGTGGGCAACCGCCCAATACCGCCACTCTCCGGGTCTGCATCGCGTTGTACTGGATACTGGTAATTGGGCGAGCGGCGTTTATTTCTGTGTCCTGCACAGCAGCGTCGGGCGTACGGATGTGCGGAAGATGGTGGTGCTGCA
>CAYVDV010000502.1:0-3791 GCA_964450465.1 uncultured Saprospiraceae bacterium | reverse complement strand
GTTAACGAATACAGTCAGTTAAGTGAAGCGCACCGGACGGCTATTTTTGAGGCTGAACTCGGCAAGCATGTCGATCCCTACCAAAAATCCTACACCATCCGGCGCACCGCCGAAATCGCGGCCAAAATCCAGTCCACACCCCTGGCCATTTACGAGGCCGCCTACCTCGAATGCGGACTGAAGCCCTTTGAAGTGCGCAGCGACCGCGTGGCGGCAGGCTGGATTCAGTTTACAAAAGCAGGCCTGGCCAGCCTCAACTACAAGGGTAAACCCGTCACCATGGATGATGTGTTCCGGGCCTGCCAGACCAGAGACATCGAGTTTATGATGGATCTCACCGAACTGTATCTGGTGCGCAAATACGAACAGTCGGGTAAAAAACCGCTGCACCATACCATCGACCTCTACCTCGCCCTTTTCGCTCCGGTCCATATTGGGGCTCCCTCAGACCGCGTCGTTTACGAAGGTTACGACAACCCCAGCTATTATAAAAACGCCGGGCTCGACGGTTGGTATATCAGTACCGACTCCAATGGACTTCAGCAGATCTTTCGCAAACGCGGAAAACGCGACGGCCGGATTACGATCCTCGAAATTTTCCTGGCGATCGAATCAAAGAAAAACCGGCTGCTGGCCAGCTACCTGAAGTAAACCGGCCGCTAAAAGTTTTTAGTTAAAACCCTGTTTTTTATGTATTTATACCTGTTTTAGGCTATTTTTGACGCGAATTTTAGCCCGCAGGGGCTTTCTTACACTTTTAATCCAGGTGTCTTTGGTTGGGCCAACAAACGTTAATCAAACACTTACACCGCCTTACGTATGATAAAGTTCCCTCTACTGTTTTGCGCATTGTTCTCCGTATGTGCGGTTACTACTATGCATGCCGCTACCAAATCGGAGCAGGTCGAACGCTACCTCGGCAGCTATCGCTACAAAAACGACCGGCCGCTCGGCACGGTGAAGTTTATTTTTCAGGAAGCCGTACTCAAACGGCAGGGCGACGGGAAGAAAAACTACGAACAGCTGCTCTTCAACGAACGTTTTTTCTCCAACCGGGATAACGCCGGCCGGCTGATCGGTATTCAGGTCGTGTACAAAGGCAAGACCACCACGATACGCCCGGAACCGCCCAAGGACCCCGACGAAGTGGAAGCCCCCGTTACCGCCGAACCGCCCCCCGCAACCACGGTGCGCCCGGCGACCAGGCCCAAACGGGAGCCGAGGCCGGCACGGACTGCCACACCCTCGGCGGCAGCTGCGGCCACGCGACTTGTCAACGATCCGGTGCGCCCGGCACAAAACGAGGAGCCGCCATCCGGCGGAATTTCCATACCGGATTCCTCCACCATTGCCCACAATATTGACCGGGCCAAAGAGCAAATTACCGGCTGGAAAGGCAAAATGTGGCAGACGGTACGTCCGGCCTGGGAGTTCGTCATGTGGATCTTCAGCAGCGTCATCGTCATGTTGATCTGCTTTGCCGGCATTTGCCGTTACGTGGCCAAAACCGCGGCCACTGAAAGCCTGATCAATACCTATGGACGTATTATCGTGGGCCGCTGGATCGTCTCTGCCCATCAAAACGCTGCCGCCATGCTGCTGATCGTGACCTGGATCATCGCCATCGTGCTGCTGATCGATGTGTTCATGTGGCTCGTTTTCCTCAACCTGCCAATCTGGACCCTGCTCGTGATCTGGTTCCCGATCCTCTGGATTGCGGAAAAACTGACCAGCTGGATCGTACCCAATATCACGGTGATCGGCCCGGGCGGACAGGAACACCGGTAGCCCGTGCCCTCCGGGCAACGCATTGCCGGAGAATAACGTCCTTTACAGGTCGTGAAGCTGTCTGTTCCACTTTTTCGAACTCCGGGGTTCGGGCTTTGGGCGCTGGCCTGGCTTTTGATTCCGGGTTGGGGCTCCGCCCAAACACTGCGCCTCTATGTCACTCCGGCGGAGCAAGAGGCATTTACTACCCTGCTCGATGAGCTGGCGCCCCGCCCCCGGGCCTGTGCGCCTGATTCTTTTTGGTTGCCGGCATCCGATTCTGCCGGCATAGAACGGACTGCCCGTACCCTCCTCGACCAGCTCCGGCAACATGCATACCTCGGCGCATCCATTGACAGCTTGCAGCGACAAAACGACAGCAGCGCTACCGCCCGGCTCTATCTCGGCCCGCCAATGTACTGGCTCCAGCTGCGCCCTGCATCCGCTACCGCAAATCGCTGGCTGGATGCCGCCGGATTCCGGGAAAAACTCTTTACCGGCAAACCCTTGCATTACGACGTTTTGCTGCGCATCGAGCGCCAGATACTCGAACAGGCAGAAAACAACGGCTATCCCTTTGCCGCGGTCCGGCTCGACAGTATTCAGGTACAACCCGACGGCGGAGTATCGGCAGTGCTGCAAATCGACCGGGGGCCGCTTATCCGCTTTGGAGAGATCCGGATCAACGGCGATCTGCGGCTGCCCAAAGCATACCTGCCGCAGTACCTCGGCCTTCGGCCCGGAGCGCCCTACAGCCACGCCCGTGTACTGCGCACCCGCGACCGGCTCAAAACCCTCCTTTTCACCGAAACGCTGGCGAGCCCCACGGTCACTTTTTCCGGCGACAAAGCCCGGGTCAACCTTTTTTTACAGCAAAAACGCGCCAGCCGCTTCGATTTTATCATCGGCCTGCTGCCGCAAACGAACAGCAACGACGGGCGCCTCCTCCTTACCGGCTCGCTCAGCGCAGCCTTGCTCAACGCCCTCCGCCTCGGCGAGCGCCTGTCAATCGAACTGGAACGCCTGCGCCCCGAAACTCAAAAACTCGATATCCAGGCCGGCATTCCGTACTTGTTGGGATTGCCGTTTGGCCTGGAAGGACAACTGAATATATTTCGGCGCGACAGCACCTGGGTCGATGCCCGGGGTGAACTCGGAATCCAATATCTCCTCGAGGGTGGAAATTATATCAAGTTCTTCTGGGAAAGCAGATCCTCCACGCTCCAGGCAATAGACACCGCCGCCATCATCCAGCAACGCAGGCTACCTGCTGTACTCGACCTGCGCCAAAATGGCTTTGGCCTCGAAATGGCGCTCGACCGGCTCGACTACCGCTTTAACCCCCGCAAAGGATGGGCGTTCAACCTGCGCGGCGTAGCCGGATTCAACTCCGTGTTGCGCAACAACCGTATCGAAGCGCTCCGGGACCCCGGCGACCCCGGATTCCAGTTCAGCGCGCTTTACGACCCCATCGCCGGCAGGGTAGCGCGTTTCCGGCTGGAAGGCCGGGCAGAGTATTATCTTCCGCTGTTTGCCCGGAGCGCGCTCAAACTGGCTGCCCGGGGAAGCGGCATCCTGTCGGAAAAACCCGTGTATGCCAACGAGCAGTACCGCCTGGGTGGCAATAAACTCCTGCGCGGTTTCAATGAAGAAAGCCTGTTCGCCACCCGGTTTGCCGTGGTTACTGCCGAATACCGGCTGCTGATCAGTCAAAACGCCTTCCTCGCCGTCTTTACCGACTACGGCTATCTGGAAAACATTACCGACCGCACCCGGGTCTTCCTCCGGCCCTGGGGCCTGGGCGCCGGCCTGAATTTGGAAACCCAGGCCGGGATTTTTGGCATTAACCTGGCGGTGGGAAGACCTGATGCCGGACTGGCAGTGGACTGGCGCGCGCCAAAATTCCACCTGGGGTATGTGAATTTGTTTTAGATGGCAGGAGTGGACCCTTGCGGTCGAACTCAATGAGACAAGGCAGGGTCACTTCCTTTTGGCCACAATTTTCAACGACACCGGCACCGCAT
>CAYVDV010000501.1:0-3791 GCA_964450465.1 uncultured Saprospiraceae bacterium | reverse complement strand
GATTTTACATCCTTTCCTAACGTCGTAAAATGGATTACCCCTTCCATACAGATCCAACCCTTGTAATGCGAACGGATCTTTACAAGATGACAAAAGACAGATCGGAACAGATAGTTTGATCTATCGAAATGGATAGTTTGTCTCCTCTCCTGCCTCACAGCCGCTCAAACCGCGCCTGGAAAAAACGCAGGTATTTCGGCTCATACACCATTTTCAGACCTTTGATCCGTTTGCGTTTCTGGAACACAGCGGCGGTGGACTCGGCGATCACGTCCATGTGCGCCTGGGTATATACCCGGCGGGGGATAGTGAAACGCACCAGTTCGAGCTTGGGATAATAGTTTTCGCCGTTGGGTTTACGGCCGGCGGATACGACGCCGCGTTCCATGGTGCGCACGCCGGAATCGAGGTAGATCTCGGCGGCGAGGGTCTGGGCCGGGTATTCATCCTGCGACAGGTGCGGCAAAAAGCGTTTGGCATCCACAAAGATGCCGTGGCCGCCAATGGGCCGCACGATTGGGATGCCGTAGTGTTCCATCATGTGACCAAGGTATTCCACCTGCCCGACACGGGCGTGGATGTGGTTGTCGTCGAGACTTTCCCGGATCCCGATGGCCATGGCTTCCATATCGCGGCCGGCCAGACCGCCGTACGTATGCAGACCTTCGTACACCACCACCAGATTGCGGGCTTCTTCAAAGACGTCCCAGTCGTTGATGGCCAGGAAGCCGCCGATATTCACCAGGGCGTCCTTCTTGGCGCTCATTGTGGCGCCGTCCGTGTAGGAACAGAGCTCATGCACGATGGATTTTATACTCTTTTGGGCATAGCCGGCTTCGCGTTGTTTGATAAACCAGGCGTTTTCAGCCACGCGCGTCATGTCGTGGATGATTCGAATGCCGTGTTTTTGGGTGAGTGCGCGCAATTCGCGCAGGTTGGCCATGCTGATCGGTTGCCCGCCGGCCATGTTCACGTTGGTGGCGATAGCGACGTAGGGGATTTTAGCAGCGCCGTGCTTTTGGATGAGCGCTTCGAGTTTGTTCAGATCGACATTGCCTTTAAAGGGGTGCTCGTTCAGCGGGTCGTGCGCTTCGTCGATGATCACGTCCACAAAAGTACCCCCGGCCAGTTCCTGGTGCAGGCGGGTGGTGGTGAAATACATATTGCCCGGGATGATATCGCCCGGTTTGATCAGAATTTTGGAAAGGATATTTTCAGCGCCCCGGCCCTGGTGGGTCGGAATAATATATTTGTACCCGTAGCATTCCTGGATAGTGGCTTCCAGATGATAAAAATTGCGGCTGCCGGCATAGGCTTCATCGCCCAGCATCATGCCGGCCCATTGCCGGTCGCTCATGGCGGAAGTGCCGCTGTCGGTAAGCAGATCGATGTACACGTCTTCGGAACGCAGCAAAAAAGTATTGAAACCCGCTTCGCGGATGGCTTTGAGGCGATGGGCACGAGTGGTCATTTTGAGCAATTCGACCATCTTCATTTTATAGGGTTCGGCCCAGGAACGGTGATAAGAGCTGTGCATAAATGAATTAATTTATCTGGTTTGGCTAATACTGCATCCGCGGATGCATTTGCGGCCACAATAGTCCGGAGAATGCCTGCGCTGCGGCATGATTTTACACAGTAAAGGGGTTGAGATTGGTCAATACGGACAGGCACATGCTCTAAACAGTATGGAAGTTCAGGAAAGTTTGCACGCGCCTTATGGGAATATTTCCCACAAGCAGGGCATACCGATGTTTCTGAATACAAAAAGAATTGCATTTTGGGAAAGTATCCGACAAGCCCGGGCGTCGGACTT
Organism: uncultured Saprospiraceae bacterium; assembly: GCA_964450465.1. Lineage (GTDB taxonomy): Bacteria > Bacteroidota > Bacteroidia > Chitinophagales > Saprospiraceae > M3007. Next base: position 1,975 of record CAYVDV010000501.1, on the reverse strand, counting down.
CGCTGATGAGGCCGCATCTTTGCTTAAAATCCGATATTCATGCGCCTTCTCACCATACTTCTCTTTTGCCTGGTTGCTCCCGGTCTTGCAAAGGCCCAGGATAATGATTGTGGCTCCGATCTGCTGTTTCAGTATCAACTCGCCCGAAATCCCGCCTTCAAGGCCAGGCATGAGACTATGGAACAAGTCCGTTACAGATTTGTAACGACCCACAAACCTTCGGCAAGGCAGCAGAATGCCACCCCGGCGACCTACACGCTACCGGTTGTTTTTCACATCATTCACCAGAATGGACCGGAAAACATCTCCGACGCCCGCGTCCTGCAGGAACTGGATAATCTGAATGCGGGCTTTGCCAACAGTGGATACTACGACCAGGGAGACGGCGTGGCCACACCGTTCCAGTTTTGCCTGGCCCGGCGCACGCCCGACGGTCTGGCCACCACTGGCATCAACCGGGTGGCCTCGCCCCTGACCCAAATGACATTTTTCGACGACGACCCCAAGGTAAAAAACCTGATCCTCTGGGACCCGGCACAGTACATCAACATCTGGATTGTGCAGGACATCCTCACCCCGGGCAGCACCTCCAAAATTCTAGGGTATTCCACCCTGCCCTCCTCGCATGGAATGCCTACGGATGGCATTGTCCTGCTGGCCGATTGGGCCGGGTTCAGCGAGGTCCGTTCCACCGTGTTGATCCATGAGATGGGCCATTTCCTCGGCCTGTTTCACACGTTTCAAGGAGGCTGCAACAACTTCGACTGTGCTATTTCCGGCGACGGCGTTTGCGACACTCCGCCCGACCAATCGACCACCAGGCCTCCCTGCGGCGTGCTGCAAAATTCCTGTAACACGGATGTCAATTCCGGCTTCAGCACCGACCAGAACGACCTGCCCACCAATTACATGGACTATATCCGTCAGGAATGCGGGCATTCGTTCACGGCCGGGCAAAGCCAGCGGATGGAATTCCTAACCGGCCACTACCGGCTTAGTCTGCTGGAATCGCCGGCCTGCCTGGAACCCTGCAGCCTGCCGCTGACTGCGTCGTTCACACTGACGCCTGGTTCGCCGGTTGATGCCGGCGCCACTGTATTGTGCACCAGCACTTCAGTCAATGCTAAGAGTTACCGCTGGTGGCTCAACGGTACGGAAATCGCTGCAGGGCCTGATTTCAGTTTTCTGGCCGACAAACCAGGTCCTGTAGCCATCCGGCTGGAAGCTACCGGCACTGATCTCAATTGTGTGGAACGAATTTCGGACACCCTGCAAGTGCTGTGCCCGCTGCAGGCCGGTTTCACAGTGGACAACGCCTTCCCGACAGCGGGGGAAACCATCACACTGACTGCCACCACTTCTCCTGCCGCCAACCAATGGTCCTGGACGGCCAATGGAGGCGATATAGGTAACACGCCCGAAGTCAGCGTTACCTTGCCAAATGCCGCCGCGTACAATTTTTGCCTGACAGAGTCCAACGACTATTGTGCCGCTACCTACTGCCAGGCTATTGAAAGCAGCGGCGCTAAAAGCTGCGGCACCAATTTTTTCAAATACATGAGCGCCCAGTATTTTCTGCAAGGTCTGGTCAAATTGCCCGACGGGTCTTGGCTCGCCGGTGGCTCGCGGCAGCAAGACAGCATGTTGCTGGCGCGCATTAGTCCCGACGGCGTATTCACCAAAGGCGGGTACACGAATGTTTTTCCCGGGGAAAAAGAAACACTGGTGGCGCTGGAATGGGTAAGCGGCGGTTACGTGGTCGGCGTTGGCGTATCCCTGGTGAGCAATTATAAGCCGGCGGACAAAATGTTTGTGTTTAAATACGATGTAGCCGCCGATACCTTCGTTTGGCTGCGCAGTTATGCCGAGGTAAATTTCCGGTTGTCGGTAGCCTGGCCCCGAATCCAGGTGAAGGAATTGCACGGAGATGGCAATTACCTGATTGGCGGAACGAACGAGGACCTGAATTCGAATT
>CAYVDV010000500.1:0-3810 GCA_964450465.1 uncultured Saprospiraceae bacterium | reverse complement strand
CAGCGGACCGGGTTTTATATCCGGTCAGAATAGCCTGAGCCCGGTTGTCAACAGCCCCGGCGTGTACACGCTGTTGCTGATCGACACGCTGAACTATTGTACGGCTGTGGATTCTCTTACCGTCACGCAGGACATCGTCGCGCCAATCGCCGACGCGGGTCCGGCTCCGGTGCTCGATTGTACCAACCAAACTGCCCTGCTCGACGGCAGCGGGAGCAGCCAGGGCATTAATTTCAGATATTTATGGACTGGCGGTGACACCACGCTGCAACGCCCCGTCAGCGCCCCGGGCCTGTACGTGCTGACCGTCACAAATACCGCCAATGGCTGCTCGGCGGCAGATACCGTTATTGTGCAGTTGCTCGGCGACCTGCCTGCCGTGGCGATTGACACGCCGGGTATGCTTACCTGTGCCCAAACGGCCGTCCAACTGGCTGCCACGGCATCTGCCGGCCCTGAATTTGCCTATCAGTGGACCTTTGCCGGTACGGGCTCCGGAATCCTGTCCGGCGATACAACCCTGACGCCAACGGTTGGTTCGCCGGGAACCTATGTGCTAACGGTGAGCAACACAATGACCGGCTGCACAGCCACCGACACCATTGGCGTGGCACAGTCCCTCACTCCGCCGTTTGCGGAGGCCGGCGCCCCGCAAACGTTGTTGTGCGGCGCAGCCACAGCCGTCCTCGATGGTTCGTTGTCCGCTACCGGTCCCGGCATCAGCTACCTTTGGACCACGTCAAATGGCAATATTCTTACCGGAGACACAAGTCAGATGCCGGAGGTGAACGCTCCCGGTGTTTATTATATCCAGGTTGCGGATGCGTTTAACGGCTGTTTTGCCGTCGATTCGGTCTTGGTCGTGCAAGACTCCAATGCCCCGCAGGCCGATGCCGGCTCGCCCCAGGCCCTGACCTGCCTGTCGGCTACGGCCGTGCTGGATGGATCCAATTCGAGTGCCGGGCCGGCGTTCACTTATTTATGGACTACCCAGGATGGGCAAATCCTCTCCGGCGAGGCCACGCTGAGTCCTGTAGTCGCCGCCGCGGGCACGTACCTCCTGCTCGTGACCAACACCCAAAACAATTGCCAGACCCTGGCCAGTGTACAGGTGTTCGACCAGACTCAGCCACCACAAGCCGCAGCGGCTGCGCCGCAAACCCTGACCTGCGCATTGCTGGAGTTTGTGCTCGACGGGACCGGCAGCAGTACCGGGACCAACATTGCCTATCAATGGTCGGGCCCAGGGCTATTGAGCGGGGCCGGCACCTTGACGCCATTGGTCAATGCTGCCGGTGTGTACATACTGACGGTTACGGATCAAAACAACGGCTGTACCGCCACTGCTTCGGCCAATGTGGCGGCCAATACGCAGCCGCCGCAGGCCGCAGCGGCTGCGCCGCAAAATTTGACCTGTTCGCTGCCGGTAGTCTCTCTCAGCGGAGCCGGCAGCAGCGTGGGTGCCAATGTTGCCTATCAATGGTCGGGCCCGGGCCTGGTAAGCGGCGACACTTCGCTGACCCCGCAGGTAAACGCCGCAGGCCTGTATGTCCTGACAGTTACCGATCAGACAAACGGCTGTACGGCCACGGCCTCCGCCAGCGTGAACGCCACGGCCACACCACCGCAAGCCATTGCTGCGGCGCCGCAAATGCTCACCTGTGCGGCGGTTGAGGTGCCGTTGAGCGGGACCGGCAGCAGCACCGGCGCCAGCATCCTCTATCAATGGTCGGGCCCGGGCATCGTCAGCGGCGGGACCACGCTTGCTCCGCTGGTCAATGCAGTGGGCGTGTATTCCCTGACGGTCACGGACCCGGCAACCGGCTGTACGGCTACGGCCACAGCAAGCCTTGGCGAAAATACCCTGCCGCCGCAGGCTGCCGCGGCTGCACCGCAGGATCTGACCTGTCTTTTAACGCAAGTATCCCTGAGCGGAGCGGGCAGCAGCACCGGAAATAGTACCTATCAATGGTCCGGTCCGGGCATAATCAGCGGCGGGGCCACGCTTGCGCCGCTGGTCAATGCTGCCGGGGTGTATGCCCTCACGGTGACCGACCAAACGAATGGCTGTACCGCCACTGCCACGACATCCCTTTCCGCCAATACCACGGCGCCTTTGGCCGCAGCGGCTGCGCCGCAGGGTTTGTCCTGTCTCGTCACAGAATTATCGCTCAGTGGCGCAGGCAGCAGTACAGGAAGCAATTTTACCTACCAATGGTCCGGGCCGGGTATCATCAGCGGCGGCGCCACGCTTTCCCCGCTGGTCAATTTGGCGGGTTTGTATGAACTGACGGTGACCGACCAAAGCAACGGTTGCACGGCTACCGCCACAACCTTGCTCGGTGGCAACACCATGCCACCGCAGGCTATGGCGGCTGCGCCGCAGGGTTTGTCCTGCCTTGTGACCCAGGTATCCCTGAGCGGGACGGGCAGCAGCTCCGGGAACAACATTACGTATCAATGGTCGGGGCCGGGTATCGTTAGCGGCGGGGCCACGCTTGCGCCATTGGTCAATGCCGCCGGTGTATATACGCTCACGGTGACCAACCAAATCAACGGTTGTACGTCCACCGCTGTTGCCGCAGTAGCAGCCAATACCGGCAGCCCCATTGCAGGGATAGCCCCGCCGCCGGCCCTGACTTGCGTGCTTTCCGAGCTGACGCTCGATGCCGCGGCCTCTTCCACCGGGCCGGCATTCAGTTACCAGTGGACTACGGCAAACGGAAATCTGCTTTCCGGTCAAACCGGACTTAACCCGGTCCTGAACGCCCCGGGCCTGTATGTGCTGACCGTCACCGACAACACGAACGGCTGTACCGCCACGGCCGGGGTTGTGGTCACCGAATCGCTTACCCCGCCGGATGCCAATGCCGGCCCGGCTGTTACCCTCGATTGCGACACACCCGCTGCCGCGCTGCAGGGCAGCAGCGCCACGCCGGGCGCTTTGTTTGGCTGGACAACCGTTTCGGGAAACCTCGTTTCCGGTCAGAACAGCGCCAGCCCCCTTGTGGATGCTCCGGGCGTTTATATCCTGACGGTCACCAATCCGGCGAACGGCTGTACCGCCAGCAGCACAGTTTCGGTTGAGGAGGAGGTTCCGGTTTTTCCCCTTGTTTCGGTGCTGGCGCCCAGCTGCAGCCGGCCTTTGGGCGACATCCAGTTTGCCGGCGGTCAGGGGCCTTATCTGTATTCGATCAATAATGGCCTGAATTTTTCCCAGGACAGCCTTTTTGCCAACCTGCAGCCGGGTGTTTACCAAACGGCCGTGCAGGAGCCGGGCGGCTGCGAACAGGCGCAAACGGTTCAGATCCCGGCCATTGCCGTGCCCACGGTGCTTCTGGAGGCGAATCTCGTGCTCCAGGCCGGGCAAACCCTGCAGCTTGGCCCGGTGCTCGATATTCCGGCGGTGCAGCTGGCTTCGGTAGTATGGACGCCCGGGGATGGACTGAGCTGTTCGGATTGCCTGCAACCCTTAGCATCGCCGCAAGCCAATGCCACCTACACCGTGCTGGTGACCAGTATCGACGGCTGTACGGCAACGGCTACAGTGACCATTCAGGTTGAAGTGCCGGGCAACGTGTACATACCCAATGCCTTTTCGCCCAACAAGGATGGCCACAACGACCTGTTTCAGGTGCAGACCAACCTGACGCCCTTGTTTTTTGAACTTCAGGTCTTTGACCGCTGGGGCGGACTCTTGTTCCGGACCAATGATCCCGGCGCGGGCTGGGACGGCACGGCCCGCGGCAAGGCCATGGACCCCGGGGTGTACGCTTATGTTGTCCGGCTGGAGTTTACCAACGGCAAAGG
>CAYVDV010000499.1:0-3821 GCA_964450465.1 uncultured Saprospiraceae bacterium | reverse complement strand
CGCGCCAATGCGGTCGTTTTCCACCTTCACCCCTACTCCACTGCTGATGAAGTAAAGCGGCAAATGCAGGTTCAAATGCTGGGTTTCCGGAGCTCCACTCAGATTTGACCATTGCTTCCGGTACAACCCCGTTGCCACAAGGGTATTGTCCATTCCCGCATAGGCCGGGTTATAGGCATACGGATTAAGCATGTACAGGCAGTACTGCGGCGCCTGCTGTGCCTGTAGCACGACAAAACCGCCGCATATAAATAATATAAGTGTAAGGAGTTTTTTCATGCCGGGTAATTTCGACTTAAAGGTAAATCTACGGTTTTCTTCGAATAATGCGGTCAACATCTTCTAGTGCCTGAACCGGGGCCTGACAGGCATAATCCCGGCATATATAAATAAGCGCATCGGTTGCACCTGGCTTGCCCTCCAGCAACGGGTTCTGTTCTGAAGGCTCCACACTCGCTGCGATCACCATATTGGGGAGGCATTGCTGCTGCAGCGCTAATGCTTTATCCAGCGCGTTAGCGCCAACCACGGCAATTTCATGACAGGGATAGGTCTCTTTTTGCATGGCTCCGGCCCACCGCTCAAATGACAACGGATATTTCTCCACACTGGTTTTCATGCTCATCAGCATTTGTGCCGCCCGCTCCCGCCATTCCCGGCGATCCAGCAGCATTCCCAGGCGCTGGAGATTTTGCGCCATGGTGCTGTTGCCCGACGGGGTGGCATTGTCATAAAGATCTTTTTTGCGCAGGATAATATCGGTCTGATCCGATGCAGTAAAAAAGAACAGCGCCGTTTCGACGTCGTGAAAATAACTCAAAACCTGTTCCGTGTATTTTTCCGCCAGTGTTAAATACCTGAAATTGAATGTTATTTGCCAAATATCCAACAAAGCGGCGATCAGGAAGGCATAATCATCCAGCACAGCCGCATATTGGGAGCGGCCATCCTTCCAGGTATGCTGAAGCCGGCCCTCCGGGCCATACGTCATGTGCTCCAGCACAAATTCGATGTTTCGGACGGCTGCATTGCGGTACTCTTCCCGGCCAAGAGCGGTAAAAGCGTGGGTATATGCAGAGACCATCAGGGCATTCCAGGACAGGATTACCTTGTCGTCCAGGCCCGGCGGGATTCGTTTGCTCCGCTCCCGGAAGAGTTGCTCCCGGCAGGCATGAAGGGTTTGCCGTAGTGTTGCCTCGTCGATATCGTTTGATTTGGCAAACGACCGGAACGAGACCGGGCGCCACAGGATATTCCGGTGTTCCCAGTTGCCCGCCTCCGTTACACCGTAAAATGAGCAAAACAGGCCGGCATTCGCCCCGAGTACCTGTTCAATTTCATCCTTCGTCCAAACATAATATTTTCCTTCCACGCCCTCCGAATCTGCGTCCTGAGCAGAGTAAAAGCCGCCCAGCGGATGGGTCATCTCCCGTTCAATATAGGCCAGGGTTTCCTCAATGGTTTCCCGGTAAAGCGGGCTATGGGCATCCCGGATTTCCGCTGGCGCATCCCGGAGCGACTTCACCGCATCGGCGAGCACGGTAACCAGCAGTGCATTGTCGTACAGCATTTTTTCAAAATGCGGCACCAGCCACTCCCGGTCCGTGGCATACCGGGAGAACCCGCCGCCAATCTGATCGTATATCCCCCCCATGCTCATTTTATCCAGGGACAGCAGAGCATGCGCCAGGGCCTGCGGATGTCCCGTAAACCAATGGTAATGCAGCAAAAACTGTATAGCCATGGTGGACGGGAACTTGGGCGCTCCGCCAAACCCGCCTTCGGCGAGATCAAACTGTTCCTGCATCCGGAGAAACATATTTTCGAGCAGGCCTGGCGTAAACGGGGCATCACCCTCCGGCCACAACCTATTTTCGTCCGGTTTTACAAATACGCTATCGTTCCGACTGATATATCCCATCAGTTTGTCCGCCTGTTCATACGCGGTTTCCCGCTGGGTTTCCCACACATTCGCCAAATGCTGCAAGACTTGCAACCAGGACGGCCTGTTATAGGCGGGCCTGGGCGGGTAATACGTGCCCGCAAAAAACGGTTTGCCCTCGGGTGTCAAAAAACAATTGAGCGGCCATCCGCCACTTCCGGTCAGGATTTGGCAGGCATCCATATATATGGCGTCCACGTCCGGGCGCTCCTCGCGGTCCACCTTTATATTAATATAGTGTTCGTTCATGTAGCCGGCAATGTCCGGGTTCTCAAAAGATTCCCGTTCCATGACATGACACCAATGGCAAGTGGAATATCCGATACTGACCAGAATGGGTTTGTTCTCTGCGCGGGCGCGGGCAAACGCCTCCGGCTTCCAGGCATACCAATCTACCGGATTGTGCGCATGTTGTAATAAATAAGGCGAGGATTCGTATTGAAGATGGTTCATTTTAATGTGGTAATGGGATGAATGTGGTTTATCAGATAGGCCACATTGATCAGGCGTGTCCCGGAAAATCCTCCGGCAATTCCGGTATTTTATCCACGAATTTTTCCCGGCCGCTGATAATCTCCACCAATCGGCGGACGGCTTTGCGGCGAATAGCCCGCTCCAGATCTTTGTTGGGTTCCTTGAGAATATACTGGAATTTCATGACTACCCCGGATCGGTTCACCTCGGCAACCCGGAGATAATAACTGTTTTCTTTGATCAGATCTTCAAACGGACGCAGGGCCTCAACCAGATTGCGCTCCAGCTCTTCCACGGTATCAAGGTACTTGAGGTCGATTTCAAAATCGAGACTGGTGCGTTTAACCTCGCGCTTGGTATAGTTGACGATATCACTGGTCAGCACCACATTATTGGGTACGTATATGACATCGTCGTCGTCGTTAATCAGGTGAATGTTCTGCAGGGTAATGTCCACAATCTTTCCCCGGTGCTGCCCGATGCGAATATTATCGCCTATACTGAGTTCGCCGGAGAATGTCATGATCATACCATTGATCATATTGGCGACATAATCCTTGGTAAGCAGCACCAGGCCGGCAAAAATGATGGATATGGATGTCATGACCTCGCGGATCTCGATCCGGAACAGGGAAAGCAAGCCGATCGCCAGACCGATGACCAATATGATTGAATACAGGTGCCCTATGCCGACGATAAAGTTGTCTTCCCCGCGCACCTTATTCCGGCGGCGGTAAAAGCCAACGACAAAAAATTGCACGAAATCCAGCAGGAGGAGGAAAATAGCGATACCGGACAGTACCTCAATGTAATAACTCATAGCCAGCCGGTATTTGTTTTTCATGCCTGCCAGCAGAAAAGCAATATCCAGCTCGCCGATATACACCAGGACAAGCAGAATCAGCACAAGGGCTTTTAAGATCAGTACGACGTACTTCATGCAATTACAGTACTTGTGTACAGGTTGTCAACACTGTACCCGGCGAAAAGTTCTGCTTAGTCTATTGGAGGATATTGGGGATTTTCTACCGGAGGCAAAAACGAACGAAAAACCGTTTTATGCCTCCGGTAAGAAATTCCCGACCTCTTAACCAGCCATAGCGTCTTCCAGGCGATGGAAGGGAAGGTCGAAGGCTTCCGCCACACCCTGGTACACGACTTTGCCGTTGACGACGTTGAGGCCCAGGTTCAGTTCCTGATTTTCCAGGCAGGCTTTCTCCCAGCCTTTGTTGGCCAGTTGAAGGGCATACGGCAGGGTAGCATTGGTCAGGGCTACAGTAGAGGTAAACGGTACGGCGCCCGGCATATTGGCTACGCAATAGTGCACCACATCTTCGATGATGTAGATCGGATGGTCGTGCGTGGTGGGTCGTGTGGTTTCAAAGCAACCGCCCTGGTCCACGGC
>CAYVDV010000498.1:0-3841 GCA_964450465.1 uncultured Saprospiraceae bacterium | reverse complement strand
TGCAGGCCACCATTATAGTTAATTTATATTCTTTTATGGCGCAAAATCCAAATGGTATTCTATTTTTGCCACTGCCCCAATTAAAGAATCCATCATTTGCTAAACCGTTTTTCTACTTGTGAATACAGACGATACTAAGTCGCAGCGCTGGCTGCGACGGTTCTGGCAATCCCCCTACCGTAACTGGTTTTTTGCCGGTACCATTGCAGCAAGCGCTGCCATACTGACTGCCACCCTTGAACTTTCCGAAACCCGTCAGGCCGCCGCTTTGATCCTCGCTCAGCCTGAACTCGACGCCCTGCCGGTTGTGCCGGCCAATATGCGCTGGGGTTTTGCAATGGATGAATTCCATTTATTTGAAGACGAACTCCGCTATGGCGATGTGCTCGGCGAAATGATCATCAAGCAGGGACTGACCTATCCGGTTGTAGCCAAACTGGTGGAAAATGCCAAAGGGGTGTTCAATATCACTTCCATGCGGATGGGCAAGAAATTGTACTTCCTGTCGCGTGAACAAGGCGCCACACCCGCCTACATGGTGTATGAACCATCGCCTTATGAATATGTGCTTTTCCAATTGGAGGAACCGTATAAAGTCGAGGTCGTAAAACGCGATGTCGATACCAAGGTCATCGCGTCCTCCGGGGTTCTGGAGACAAACTTCTGGCAGGCGCTCACCGATAATGGCCTAAGCGATGAACTCGCCGACGGAATGATCGATGTGCTTTCCTCTTCCGTTGACTTCTACCACCAAAAAGTGGGCGACCGCTTTAAAGTGGTCTATGAGCAGCACTATGTGGAAGGAGAGGCCGTTGGTACCGGCAAGATCATTGCCGCCGTGTATGAACGCGAAGGAAAGGAATACTACGCCTTTAAATTTGAGAAAGAAGGCGAAAAAACGGACTATTTCGATTTCGACGGCCGTCCTGCCCGCAAAGCTTTCCTGAAAGCGCCGGTAAAATTCAGCCGTATTTCCAGCCGCTACAGCCTCAACCGCCTGCACCCCATCCTGGGTTACCGGCGGCCCCACTTCGGCACCGACTATGCCGCCCCTTACGGCACGCCGATCATCGCAGTGGCAGAAGGTGTGGTGACGGAAGCGACCCGCCGCGGCGGCAACGGCAACTATGTCAAGATCCGTCACAATGGCGCCTACGAATCGCAATACCTCCACATGCGCGGGTTCGCCAAAGGCATACGCCCGGGCACGCGTGTGGCACAGGGCCAAACGATCGGATACGTCGGTTCTACCGGTTTAGCCACCGGCCCGCACGTCTGCTTCCGCTTCTGGAAAAACGGCAAGCAGGTGGATCACCTCCGCCTCAATCTGCCCCAGCCTGAGCCTATCTCCGGCACCGTACTGGAGGAATTCAAAGTGGTGCGCGATGATTTGATCAAAATGCTGGAAAAGGTGCCGTACCATACCCGGGAAGAGATCTTCAAAAAGAATGCAGAACAGGAAAAACAAGCCCGCATCAATCCGTAATACAAGCAGGTTTTAAAATAATTGGCAGATGTTAGCCTCTTTCAGATGTCTCCCTCCGGTCAACCGAAGGGAGACATCTGAATTATTTGAAGATAACCTTTCCAAAACACACGTTATTTTAATAGCCCGGGCAAGGCTCATCGTTTAGTTTTACCCTCTCCATAGTAAGTAATTTCCCCCAGCAGGTTTTCCCGGATGCGGCGCCCGGATATGGTTCGTATCTTTGCCTCAGGTCCGTTTCGCCATACTACCGGTCGAAATGGGTATGCAGTAATCTCTTCTTTTATCCAATTTTTCAAAATCCGATTTACATGAAACTGTACCCGCTTGCACTGACTGCCCTTCTTGTCTCTTTACTGGTCTGGGCTTGTAAAAAAGACGAAACCCCCAACCCCGGTTCCACTACTACCCTGAATATTCATCTTACCGACGGCCCCGGTGATTATCAGCAAGTGAACGTCGATGTCCGCGAAGTGCGGATCAAGATGGCCGACGATACGAGTCAGTGGGTTTTGCTGAACACGAATCAGGGGATTTACAATCTTCTCGACTTCCAGAACGGTATCGATACGATCATCGCAAGCGGGCCGGTGCCCGTCGATGTGCTGAAGGAGGTGCGCCTGGTGCTCGGACCCGATAACACGGTGATGAAAGACAGCGTCCTGCACGACCTGGACACGCCCAGCGCGGAACAATCCGGCCTGAAGATCAAGATCGATAAAAGCCTGGGGCTCAACCTGGATTCCCTTACCCTCGATTTTGACGCGGAAAAATCCATTGTGGTTACCGGAAACGGGAAGTTTATCCTGAAACCGGTGATCAAGGTGAAAAATTGAAATCGGTTGATCTTACAAGACTTGGGTGAAACCGCTATCCATCCCACTTGATCTTGTCGGCATCCTCTCCGGGATGTACCTCGCGTAATTGTCCCTCCGAAGCGGCAATGCTGGCGGCGACCATGCAATCCCCGGTCACATTGGTCACGGTGCGGAGCATGTCCAGGATCCGGTCGACGCCGAGTATCAGGGCAATGCCGGCACTGGGTACATGTACGCTTTCCAGGATGATGATCAGCATGATCACCCCGGCGCCAGGTACGGCGGCAGTGCCGATGGAGGCCATGACCGCCAGGAGCAGGACGTTGAGTTGGTCGGCAAAACCCAGATCCATGCCCACTGCCTGTGCAATGAATACGGTGGCCACTCCCTGATACAGCGCTGTTCCGTCCATGTTTATGGTAGCGCCAAGTGGCAGTACGAAAGACGTGATCTCTTCCGACACGCCAAGTTTTTCCTCGCAGCATTCGATGCTGACGGGCAGGGTGGCACCGCTGCTACTGGTGGAAAAAGCGACCAATTGGGCCTTGCCGATCCCGCTGAAAAATTTTGTAATGCTCATTTTGGTAAAAAAGCGGAGCACCAGCGGATAAACGCCCAGCGTATGCAGTACGAGCCCGAGCGCAACGGTCAGGCAATAGACCCCCAGCGCGCCCAGCAGGGCGGTTAATTTGGACAAGTCGCCGTCCGACACCTTGTTGATCGTGTCGGCGATGAGCGCGAATACCCCGATCGGGGCAAAAAGCATGATGAGGTCAACCAGCCGGATGGTTACATCTGTGAGCCCGTGGAAAAAATCGAGCAGGGGTTTGGCGCGTTTTTCGGGTACCTGGAGCAGGCCGATGCCGAAGAAGATGGCAAAAAAGACTATCTGCAGCATGTTGCGGTTATCGCCGGCAGAACCGAAGATATTATCCGGCACCATGTCAACCAGCAACTGCAGCGGGCCGCGTTCACCCACAGCCTGTGCGGCCTCGAGGCGGGCGCTTACTTTATCGCTGTAGGTCTGCATCAGGCCGTCCCGCACGTCGGCCGGCACGGCTTTCCCGGGCTGAAAGGCATTGGCCAGGGCCAGTCCGATGGCAATGGCCACAGCCGTTGTGCCGAGGTACAGGGCCAGTGTCTTGCCACCGATCCGGCCCAGTTTGCGCACGTCGGCCAGGGAGGCCACCCCGGTGATGAGGGAGCCCAGCACCAGAGGGACGGCGATGAGTTTGAGCAGGTTGATGAAAATAACGCCGAAAGGCGTGATCCAGTCGGTGGTGAATTTTACCCAGCCGTTGAGGGAAGCGATAATGCCGTACACCAGGCCGGCGATCAAACCGAGGATGATTTGCCAGTGCGTTTGTTTATACCAGCGCATAGATTGAAGAAATATGATTACCTGGGCTGCAATGTACGGGGAATTGGGAAATGGAGACGGCAATTTCCATTTCCGCCGTGCGGGGGTTGGGGGTGGGGGTGGGGTAGAGACGCGATGCATCGCGTCTCTACGTAGGTTGGTTACCCGAAATGCCGT
>CAYVDV010000497.1:0-3842 GCA_964450465.1 uncultured Saprospiraceae bacterium | reverse complement strand
ACCGGTTCTTTCCCAATTTTCAATTGTTGGCCGGTGATGACCTTTGGTTTTGTGCGGCACGCGATATCGTTTTTAGTTCTGCGCTTCAGGATAGTTTCCGGATATATCAGTTCAACCTGCGCAGCCAAACTTTAAACCAATATACTTTTGATGATTTGTTCCCTGTTGCGCCACCGCCCCGGAGCATATTCCGCTATCGGGTGAACCTCGTAAAGGGGCCTCAGGGACAGGTGCTGTTGGCAGCCATGGACCGGGTTTACCAAATTGATCCCAAAACAAAAAAAGCCATTTTACGGTGGGTATTCCCCCATGCTGCGGACCATGTCAGCTATATTTTTAATTACCGGATAGAACGGGATAACGCGGGCAATCTGCTGTTCCTTTTCCCGGACGACCGTAACCATTATGTCGGCGTACTGATGGACGCTGCCGGGCATTTGTATGATTACAGTCCCGTGCTGAAGAAAACGATCGATGTTTCCCCCTTCCCGGATCTACTTCATAATAATGTGTGGAGCAGTGATTTCAGGCGGAATTTATTCTCGTTTCAGCAAGGCGGGCTGATCGTGGCAGACCTTCAGTTTTATGGCTCTATTTTCACCTTTTTGGAAGAAAGTCCAACCCGGGGGATTGCCGAATGGAAACCGGACAAATACCTGGTAAGGCCTGAAGACAAGGACCAACTTATCATAGCCAACCCGTTCAAAAAATCGGCAACAGAACCGCTTGGCATCCCTGTGGGATTGGGACATAAACTACACCCTATAGCCCATTCCAGCCTTTTGGCGAAAAACGGATATTGGTGGTACAGCTCCGGAAACGACCTGATTCGGGTGGACAAAAACAAGGTGCATACCACCATGCATGTCGGTTCTTTTTTTACGAAATTCACCTTCCTGGAAGAGCAACTGCTGGCATTGGTAACAGAAAAAAATCAGTTGTGCTTTTTTGATCTGACCACCCAAAAACTGAGCTCAGCAATGGAAAATGGCCGTCCGGTAGTTGTCCGGGGCGACGTAAACGAACTATTGCCGGGCAAAGGCAACATTCTTTGGATTGCTACGCTGCAGGGCTTGTGGAAATCAGACTTGAAAACTGGCAGAACTACGCAGATCGGGCATCGTGATGGACTTCGGGACGAACGTATCATGTGCATGTACGAAGATGAGAAAGGCAAACTTTGGTTGGGTACTTATACAGGCGGACTGCAACTATACGACCCCGGCACGGGTAGCATCCAGGTGATCGATCGGGAGAGTGGGTTGTCGAACAATACGGTAGTGGGTATTCTGCGGGACGATGATGGAATGTTGTGGGTCTCCACCTTTAATGGGATCAATCTGATTTCAGCGCAGGGGGAGATACTGGCCCATCTGGATGAGCGAGATGGGCTCTCCACCAATGAGTTCAACCGGTACTCCTATTTCAAAGACTCCAAAGGTCGCTTGCTCTTCGGCTCGGTTAAAGGCGTTAACATCCTAGACCCGGCTGCGATTAAGCGGCAGTTAGGCCTTTCGGGCGAACTCCGGATTTACCTGACAAGCGTCACGCGCTACGATAATCAAAAAGGCGCCGACAGCACCCAGTATTACGGATTTGAGCAACTCGGCATGCTCCACTTGCCGGCCGCGCAACGGTATTTGAACCTGAGTTTTGCCTTGTCCAGTTTCGTACGATTGGAAGACCAGACTTTTGCCTACAAGGTCGAGCCGGCGGACCATCCCAATTCGGCCAAATGGATCTTCCTGGAAAATAAATCGCAATTGTATTTGCCTAATCTTCCGCCAGGGACGTACAATATTTTCATCCGTGGCAGTGATCACCGGGGGAAACGCACGCCTACGCCTTTGGTTATCAGCGTACATGTGGCCGAATATTTCTACCGAACCTGGTGGTTCTATGTGCTTTGCGCCTTGCCCTTGCTCCTGGGCGCTTATTTCTGGATACGCCGTCTGCAAACGGAACGGGAGCGCCTGGAAGCCGAAGTAGCTGCCCGGACCAGGCAGATACAACGCGATAAAGAGCTGATCGAACAGCAAGCAGCCGAATTGCAGGAACTGGATGAGTTGAAATCGCGCTTCTTCACCAATATTTCCCATGAATTCCGCACCCCGCTCACGATCATCTCCGGCATGGCAACCCAGATCCGGAAACAACCCGAACAGTGGCTGGAAAAAGGCATGGAACTCATTCAGCGCAACAGCAACCAGTTGCTGACCCTGATCAACCAAATCCTTGACCTGCGCAAACTCGAATCCGGGGCGCTCAAGGTCCGTCTGATACAAGGCAACATTGTCCCTTACCTCCGCTACATCGCCGAATCCTTCGTACAACTGGCCCAGGCTAAAGGCCTCCGCATACACGTGCTGGCAAACACCGAGACGGTAGAAATGGATTATGACCCCGACAAGATGATGCACATCCTGTCGAACCTCCTGTCGAATGCCATCAAATACACCCCTGCTCCGGGTGATATCTACCTGCAGATCGACCGTCGGGGAGTTAATAATCAGGAGCAACTGACCATCCAGGTGCGCGACACCGGACAGGGGATCGCTCCTGAGGCACTGCCCTATATTTTCGACCAGTTTTACCAGGTGGAAGACCTGGCCACGCAAAAACCGCAAGGTTCCGGCATAGGGCTGGCCCTGACCCGGGAACTCGTCAAACTCCTGGGTGGATCGATCGAAGTGAACAGTACACCGGGCGCCGGCACAACCTTCTCCCTGGCTTTCCCCATTACCCGGGATGCTCCGGCGCAGGAAAGCCAGCCTGTGCCGGTTGTTCCAACCCAGGCGCCTCCGGCTCCCCTCCGGGAAAAAACGCCAACCGGGCCGGAAACTACAGAACCTGCCGCTGAAGATCCGGTAAACCAGGCAGAGGAAACAACGTCCGGCCTGCCTACCCTCCTCATCGTGGAGGACAATGCCGACGTGCGCCTGTACCTGACGGCCTGTCTGGAAAACCGCTATCGGTTGTTAATAGCTAAAGACGGCCAGGAGGGCATCGATCTGGCCATCGAACAGGTACCCGACCTCATCGTGAGTGACGTGATGATGCCGGTGAAAGACGGCTTTGCCCTTTGCGATACCCTGAAAAACGACGAACGCAGCAGCCATATCCCTATCGTGTTGCTGACGGCGAAAGCCGACTTCGAGTCCAAAATCAGCGGCCTGCGCCGCGGCGCCGACGCCTACCTCACCAAACCTTTCGAACAGGAAGAACTGCTGGTACGCCTGGAACAACTGCTGGCGCTGCGTAAAAAATTGCACGAGCGCTACCGGAATCCTTCGTTTACAGGACGGGAGCCGGGCCCGGAGACCGCTGAAACAGAGGACGCCTTCATCCTGAAACTCCGCCAGCTGGTACTGGATCATCTCGCCGAGGAGGACTACAGCATCGTTCATCTGTGCCGAGCCCTGGGATTGGGGCGCACTCAGTTGCACAACAAGCTCAAGGCCCTGACCGGCCAGTCGACCAGCGAATTCATCCGCTCCACACGCCTGAACAAGGCGCGGGAATTGCTGCAAACGACGGAAATGAACGTATCTGAAGTCAGCTACGAAGTGGGCATTTCAAATCCGGCCTACTTCTCCCGGATCTATGCCGAAGCTTTTGGTGAGCCACCAAGGAACACCCGTATTGGGTGAACAAGAAGATGGAATTGGTAATTTCACCAACTAGCCGTAATAAAACCGGCACCATTCCAGGTTAGCTTGATTGAACACCCAAGCTGTTGATATTCAAAAAGATAAACGCCCACCCTTCTCCCCTCCTGAACAATAGGTAAAGTAATTTTTTCCCTCCTGAACGATAGGTAAAGCATTTTGAACCATAGGTAA
>CAYVDV010000496.1:0-3861 GCA_964450465.1 uncultured Saprospiraceae bacterium | reverse complement strand
CCCACAGGTTGCTGGCCTTTCAGCTCTTCTTCCACCCCGATCACGGCACACTCGGCCACTGCAGGGTGCGAGGCTACGATCTCTTCCATATCCGCGGTGCTCAGACGGTGTCCGGCCACATTGATCACATCGTCGATGCGTCCGGTGATAAAGACATAGCCGTCCTCATCCTTGTATCCGCCGTCGCCGGTAAAATAGTAACCGGGATAGGGGTCTAGGTACGCTTCCTGAAAGCGCTGCGGATTTTCCCACAGGGTGGGCAGGCAGCCCGGAGGCAGGGGAAGGCGCACCGCTACTGCGCCTTCCTTGCCGGCCGGAAGGGGCTGGTTGTTTTCATCCAGCACCTGTATGTCGTATCCGGGCACGGGTTTGGTAGCAGAACCGGGTTTTACCGGCATCAGTTCGATACCGGCCGGGTTGGCCAGCATGGGCCAGCCGCTCTCGGTTTGCCACCAGTGGTCGATAACCGGCACCTGCAACAGATCCCTGGCCCACTCCAGCGTAGCTACATCGCAGCGCTCGCCGGCCAGGAACAGGTATTTGAGGCTGCTGATGTCGTATTTCTTTTTTAACAGGCCTTCCGGGTCTTCTTTCTTGACGGCCCGGAAGCCGGTAGGCGCCGTAAAGAACACCTTTACTTTGTAGTCGGAAATCACCCGCCAGTAGGCGCCGGCATCCGGCGTGCGCACCGGTTTGCCTTCGTACAGGATGGTGGTGGAGCCGTTGATCAGCGGGGCGTACACGATATAGGAATGGCCGACCACCCAGCCCACATCGCTTCCGGCCCAGAATACATCGCCCGGCTGGGTATCGTAAATATGCTCCATACTAAACTTCAGCGCGACGGCATGGCCGCCGTTGTCGCGTACGATGCCCTTGGGCTTGCCTGTGGTACCCGAAGTATAGAGGATATACAGCGGATCGGTGGCATCTACGGGGATACAGTCAACCGGCTTGGCCGTTTCAAGGGATTGCTCAAAATCGAGATCGCGCCCCGGCTGCAGGTTCCAGCTGTGTACATGGCGCTGATATACCACACAACAATCTACCTTGTGCTGCGCTTCGGCAAGCGCTTTTTCTACAATGGGTTGGTAGGGAATAATTTTATCGAACTCAATCCCGGCACTGGCGGTGACCAGGGCCTTGGGTTTGGCATCGTCGATGCGTAAAGCGAGTTCGTAGGGCGCAAAACCGCCGAACACCACCGAGTGGATCGCTCCGATGCGGGCGCAGGCCAGCATGGCTACCACCACTTGCGGCACCATGGGCATATAGATGATCACCCGGTCGCCCTTCCCTACCCCAAGGCTGGTCAGCAAACCGGCAAAACGCGCCGTTTGGTCCAGTAAATCCCGGTAGGTATAGGACAGGAAGGTTTCGGTAACCGGCGAATCGTAATACAAGGCGATCTGGTCACCCCGGCCGTTGATAACGTGATAATCAAGGGCCAAATGGCAGGTGTTCAGTTTACCGCCTTTAAACCAGCGGTAAAGACCATCCTCCTCCCGACTCAGGATCGTATCCGGAAACCGGAACCAGTCGATCGCGCTGGCTTGCTCGCGCCAGAACCCTTCGGGCTCTTGTAAACTTTGCTTGTAGATAGTTTCGTAACGCATGGGCAGGGCTTTGACATTGTTTGCCCAAAGATACAAAACAAAAACATATATACCTATCTATATGTACAGATTTTTTTATGCAGATTTTTGCAAGGCATAAATTGTCCGCGCTAAAATCTGGTCTGCGCGTCGAAGTTATTCTTCCGGTAGGGCAATTTGAGGAAATCGAGGGTACCGGGTTTTACATTGATAAAGAAGGAATAAGTACCGCGCAGGGGTTGCCAGCGCATGCTGAATTCCCAGCAGTGGAGGTCGCGGGTAAAGCCCAGATCGGGGTACACCAGGCTTTTGGCCTGAAAGTCGTAGCTGATATTTCCGATATCAATCGACCATTTAGGGGTGAGCGGGATCCTGCCGGAGCAGCTTATGTTATTGGAGGTGAGCAAAAAGGTATCTCGGTTGGTGCCGGCAATCTGCCGTCGGTCGAAGGAAATGCGGTGGCTTATGCGGAATTGGTCAAACCAATCCAGAAAACCGTCTTTGACCGTCGCCTGCCGGTTAGGTCCGGCGGTATTGCCGGTGTCCTCCTCCTTATTGATCAGTTTGCGCAAATCCCGGATGGACAATTGCGTATTCAGAGCGATCCCGAAGCTGGCCAGGCGCAGGAGTTTGTGGTCTTCTTTGAGGGCGAATTTGTTGATGCGCGTACCTTTATCACTGCGGATATAGGGATCGAAGGTAGCATTCCAGGTCAGATTGGTAATGCCCTTGAACAAACGGAAAAGGCCGCCCGTACTGATGGGAGTCCACTTCAGGGTATCGCGGGTGAGGCTGTAGCTTCCGGAAAAGGCCAGGTTGTCGAAGATGCGCACGCGCCGGACGGTATCCTTTTTAGCCGAGAAATATTTCATTTCCAGGATATTGCTCAGGCTATAGCTGATGGCCAGATCGCGGGGCGCCGAGGATGGTCGTCCATACACGGCTTCTTCGAAGACGCTGTAGCTGCGGTAATCGATTTTGCCCGGGCGAAGCGTTGTTTGCACCTGCCGGAAATAATCCGATTCGGAGTAGTCGGGCCGGAAGCCAGTCGAGATGGAAGGCTTCATCGTGTGCCGGATCCCCCGGAACCAGCCTTTTTTGAACTGCTTGGTAAAAAACAGGGCCGTATTGGCGGAGATGCCGATATCATATTGCCGGAAGGGTTTGAAACCCCAGTTCCGGAACGTCGTGTCGCGGCCCCAAACGGTCCTGTTGCTATCGACAACTATAACATCGGCCACCGTGTCGTAAACATACCGGATATCTGGGATCAGTTCCTTTTCAATGGTGTAAGGGTACCAGTTTTCCTCGTAGTTGACCCGGGGGGCGACGTTAATGTATTTGAACAGTTTGAAGTTAAAATCGGTGCTGGCCTGGTGCTGGATACCCATACGGGAGTTCCGCAGGGTTTCGTTGGTGAACAGCAGGGTATCGGCCACCTGCACGGTATTTTGCAGGCGGGAAGAATACGTCAGGGAGATCTTTTCATACCAGCGCTCTTTTCCGACCTGAATTTTGCGTTTTAAGGGATAAATGCGCTGCAGGTTGAACGCGGCAGTGGGGAAACTGATGTTCATGATCCTGGTCCGCGTATTCTGGGAATGGCTGAGGCTGGCGTTAAACTGATAGGGTCTTCCTGGAAAGGTCTGGGAATAGTTCAGGTTGGAACTCAGCTGGTTTTGGTAAACGGAGTTGTAATCGTTTTGGTTGCGGTTCTGGTCGCGGTTGGTTTCGATGTTTACAGAGCCACCGAATTTGCGCGTTGGGTGCGCTTTGGGGTCTTGCTGATGCGACCAGCGTATCCCAAACGATTTGGCCGAAACCTTCCGGGCCATATTGTCTTCCGTTACCCGGTTGTTGAACCTTAGGTTCAGGTTACTGTTGAAACGGTAGCGCTGAAAGTAGCGCGTATCCGCCTGAACACCCCAGGAACCACTGGTATAGGCATTAAAACGGAAGGTGACATCCAGATGGTCGGAGATGGGGAGATAATACCCCCAGTCTTTAATCCCCAGGCCTTCGCGGTCGGCAAATTCAAAGTCACGTGGAATGATCAGTCCGGATTTCCGGGTTTTGGTAATCGGGTAAAAACCAAAAGGCAAAATAAGCGGCATGGGAATGCCGGCGATTTCCACGTTGGAAAAGCCGGTTACGACCAATTTATCTGGGATGACTTTCAGTTTTTTGGTGCGGATACCAAAGTGCGGGTGTGGGTCATCGCAAGTTGTAAGCAGAGCATTTTGGTTATAAATAATATTCCGGGTTT
>CAYVDV010000495.1:0-3879 GCA_964450465.1 uncultured Saprospiraceae bacterium | reverse complement strand
TCGGGCGCCACCGCTGCCAGCGTATCCCACCAGATACCGCCGGTAGTCGTGTTGGTCACATCGCCGGGGTGGGTGTTCCAGTAAAAGCCCTGAAAGATAACATCCTGGCCGTGTAGCCGGGAGGACGGAACAACGAGGAAGAATACGGCGGCAATACCCACCAGAGCACAGGAAACGAGACTTTTCATGCGGTGCGTTTGTTTGATACCCGAAAAACGGATTAAAATCGAATTGTCAAAGGTAAAAAGCAAATTTGAAAGGACCTTATCCCCCCGCCATCTTCCGCCGGAGCACTCCGAACGGCGTCACCAGCTCGCAAAACAACACACCGGGCGCACCCCGGAGCTCCATCCAGGCTTCGCTGTAACCGGCCGGATAATCGCCCGCCACGCGCCACAATTCGCGGCCGTTCACATCCAGCACGCGCAGCAGCGCCGCGCCGGCCCGGGGCAATGTAAAGCCGATTGCCGTGCCGCCGCGGAAGGGGTTCGGCCGGTTCTGGAACAACTGCAAGCCGGCAAGCGACCCGGGATCCTGAACCCCCGTAACGGTAAAGTATTCCAGTGCCAGCGCAGCCTCTTCCAGCATCACGTTGTACGCCACGCCGGGCAATACGGCAGTATCCAGCGCCAATGCTTCACTCAGCAATCCACCCGGCTGTGAAACCTGAAAATGCAGGCGAAATACCTCCGCGCCAGGGCTCAGGGTGTAACCCGCCGAAGAAGTTGACCACACCGAGCGGATCTCTCCGGCCGCGAGGTTGAACAAGCCAAAGTTTGCTGCCGTCAGCGGCAGAGCCGACAGGATCTCCACACTGTCCAGACTGAGCTTGCCGGTGTCGAAGTGCAGGGCAAACTGGTAGGCTGCCAGACTGGTAAAGGCTCCCGTAGTGAAGGTCACCGTGAGCGGGCCGGCTGTCGCAAGCGGGCGGTCTTCCACACGCCACCACAGCGTATCGGCACTGCCGCCGGCAAATTGATTCGGATCGGCAAACGGCGCGGCAACGTCGCCTACCTTGATGCCGTAAAAGTCCTGGCTCAGCAGCGCGCCACCGGCGCCCGGCAGGTTCAGCGACTCGGGAAAGCCCCAGGGCGGCAAGCTTAGCGGATAGGTCTGCGGCACAAAGCGCCAGGACTTGTCGAAGGGCCCCAGAGCCGCCGGATTGTCCAGCAGCCACTGCTGGATGAGCAGCGCGTCGAGCACGGAAATTTCATCGTCCCGGTTCACGTCGGCCGCCACCTGTCGATAGGGGTCGGCCAGCGGCGCCACGGCCGCCACATGCCGCTGGATGGTCAGCGCATCGGCTACATTGAGCCCATTGCCCAGGCCCGTGACTTTTTCCGGCGTCAGCACAAAATCGCCGGGCGCCGGCGCGCTCAGCAGGTAGGAACCATCAGCGGACGTGAGTACATCGGCGCTGTAATCGCCGTTCAGCTGTACCAGCACATGCTCCACGCCCTGGCCGGGATCGGAAGCCCAGCGGATGAAACCGCTCAGTTCCGCACCCTGCACTTCGTGGACAACGAGCATTTGCGCCGGCGACTCCACAAAGTTGTCGTCGGAAAAAACCACCGAACCCTGGCCCCCTGCCTGCACCGAAGCCGCCGTGGCGATGCCCGTCCAGGTATTCCCTTCGTCCACCGTGCTGCGCAAATACAGGCGGTAGCCACCGGCTGCGGAACCGGCCGGTATCTGGCCGTATTCGCCAAAGACCAGGCTCGCCGGCGCCGAAAAGGCGGGGTTGTTGCCGTAGCTGTTCAGGATCCAGTAGCCCCGGCTGTGCGGGCTGCCGTTGGGCAACTGATCGGGATCGGGATCGAGACGGCTGATGCAGAGCTCGCCGTCGGGGTAGGTGCCGGAGGCCGGAAAGTCGAGGGTCAATCCCGTAGCGCCGAAGGAGACAGCGCCGGGTCCGCTCACGGTGGCGCGGACGCTTACGCCGCTGCCAACCGGGGCCGTGGATTTAACCCGGTCAGCCGAGCCCACCAGGGCGGCATGGTTGAAGCCCGCCCGGTCGATCACCGCCGTACCCGATTCTGCGCCGCCGGCGTTGAACTGGTAATAGGCCAGCAGATCGGGATCGGTTGCCGGATCGCGGGTCAGGTGCATGAGCTCCCGGATCTCGTCCCGCGTCAACGCGCGCTGGTAGATACACACCTCGTCGATCAGGCCCCGGAAGTTGCGGGTGTCGTAGCCGCGGTCGCGGCCGATGCGGAAATCCTCGAGCAGGCTCACCACCGGGTGCGTGGCCGTGCGCGTGTAGGGCACCCCGTTGAGATATACCGTGGCGGAGCTGGGCGTGATCACCAGTGCCACATGCGACCACTGGTCCGCGGGTACGATGGGCCCTCCGGCCCAGTTGTAGGTGCCGGCGTTGCCGTTCCAGTGATAGCCCAGCTGGTTGCCGTCGCGCAGGTTGAGGCCGCAGGCGTTGCCGCTGGCCGAAAAGACAAGTCCGGTATAGGGGTCCTGAGGGCCGTCGGGGCGGATCCAGGCCGAGAGCGTCAGGGTATTGGTACTAATTCCAAGGGGCGGCGCCAGGGCATAATCGCCGGGCGCCTGCAGCCGGAGCGCATCGCCGGGCAGGCTGTCGGGCCGGCAATCGCTGCCGGGCGGCAGCTGGATGAACCCGTCGATACTGCGGCTGGTAGTGCCGTTGTCGTCGGTCACGGTCAGCGTGGCGGAGTAGTTGCCCGGGGCGCCAAACACGACCTGCGGATTGCGGACATTCGCACTGCTCACCCACTGCGGCGCCGGAGTGAAGGACCACTGGTAGCTGGCCGGACCGTTCACAACCGAATAGCTTTCGAAGCGAATGGTATCGCGGCCGCACAGGGGGTTGATCCGCTCGGCCATGGGTTGCGGCAGGGTTTGGGCAGAGGGTTCCAGGAGATCCGTTTCCCAAATGCCCATATTTGCCGCCAGGCGCAGTTTTTTGCCCTTGTAAAAGATCTTGATGCGGGTGATCTCGCTGGACAACGCGGCGGGCAGGCCCGTGTCGTACGCCTCCCAGTCGGGCATGCTGTTGTTGCGGTAAAAGACTCGGCCGAAGGAGCCCGCCAGGTAAATGCCGCCGTCGGTGCCGAGCTGATGAACCATGTCGGCGATGTTCACGCCGTTGAGCGCGGGGGTGCTCAGGTTGATCCAGGTGGCGCCGCCGTCGGTGGAACGGAAGATCTTGCTGCCGTTGGGGCCCGTGCGGAAGGCCCACCAGAGCGTGTTGGGGTCGGTACCGCTCACAGCCACGGTGGAAATACGGCGCTGATTGGCCGTAAGGCCGGTGGGAACACCGCAGGCGGTCCAGTTGGCGCCGCCGTCGGTCGATTTGTACAGATCGCCGCTGGAACCGCGTTGCACGGTGCAATAGATGGTGTTGGGGTCGGTGCGGCTCACGGCGATGTGCTGCACGCGGGCAGTAGCGTCGGAGTCGGTGAAAAGGGCTGCGAAACTGGCGCCGTTGTCGGTGGTTTTCCAGAGGCTGTTGTCGTCGCCGATATAAAAGGTGGTAAAGCAACGCGGATCCCACACCGGCTCGCTCCACTCCATGTTGAAATACGATTCATTGGGCCAGCGGCTCACGCCGAAGGTACTGTAGGGCTTGTTGATGACTTCGGGCAGGATGCGGCCGCCGATATCGGAAAAATAGACCATGCGGTTGTTGCCGGGGTTGACATAGCCCGTGGCAGCCTCGCCGCCGCCCATGCGGAGGTATTGGCCGGCGGGGTAGTTTTCATGCCAGGCGGTGTTGCCGTTGTGGTAGCGGCCGCCCACCATGACGTCCTCGTTCCAGCCGCAGTCGAAGCCCCAGAAATGGCTGCCGGCCAGGCCCTCGATACGGGGGGAGAAGTTGCTGGTGGCCGTCCAGAAATCGGTAGACAG
>CAYVDV010000494.1:0-3880 GCA_964450465.1 uncultured Saprospiraceae bacterium | reverse complement strand
CTTGGGGATTAAATGTTAAAACCGCCGCAAAACCTTTCGAATAACCCCAAAAGTTGTTTCTTCGCAGCCGGTTCTTGCAAAAACAGACCAGTGCGTTTGTTGAGTCAGAAACCGACAGAAACAAGGTAAATTTCGCAGGATAGTTCCAGTAATTGCAGTGTAGATGACATTTTTTGTGTGAAAAAACCGTTCACATTGCAATTTTTGGCAAAATGTTTTGTCAATACGGAGTCCGTTAGTACATTTGTGCGCCGACTGGTTAATGAACCAAACGGTTTAACATGCCGGGAACATCGCCTGCGAACAACAATTTACCCCCAATTTTCCCAGTTCACCGAAAGCAATCTAATCCTTAACCGTCGTTCGCAACCTGATTCAAAACAAAACACCCTTATTTCGAATCACTTAAGATGCGCCTGGTAAACACCTAATGTATGGGCAGGAAAGAAAAGTTTGTCTACAACATTCACACCCTAACGTACGAGAAAGTCGTAGTACCCGTTAAAACCAGAATTTGGCAAGCATTCGGATTTTTTTCCGTCGTTTTAGTTACCTCCTTTGCTTTGCTTGCCGTCTTGTACACCTATTTTCCCTCTCCGCGTGAAAAGGAGTTACTTCGGGAAATCGATCAAATGGAATACAAATACAGCCAGCTGGACGCACAGCTGGGTGTAATGTCTAAAGTGCTCCACAACATCCAGGAGCGCGACGCCAATGTACACCGCGCCGTTTTTGGTATGGATCCCCTCGATGAGGACATCTGGCAAGGCGGTATCGGCGGCCACGAAGCGCACCCTGAATTGAGCGCTTTCCACTTTGGCGGCGAGGCCATCCGTTCTACCGTTGAAAAAATCGACCTGCTGAGCCGGCAACTGACTCTGCAAAGCAAATCGCTCGACACGATCCAGCAACTGGCCAACGACCAGCAGAAAATGCTCGCCAGCATCCCCAGCGTAAAACCCGTCCGGGAAGATAAACTGCAAAAAAGCATGAATATCCTCTCCGGTTTCGGCAACCGCATCCACCCGGTTTACAAGATCAAAAAATTCCACGAAGGCGTTGACTTCCCGGCCCGCATCGGCACGGCTATCCAGTCCACCGGCGACGGTGTGGTTATGGAGGCCGGCTGGCACCATGGTTACGGACAATGCGTTCGGATCAACCACGGCTACGGCTACGAAACCTGGTACGCCCACATGAATAAAATGGTCGTACGCCCGGGTGAAAAAGTGAAAAAAGGCCAAAAGATCGGCGAGGTAGGCGATACGGGTCTTTCCACAGCCCCGCACCTCCACTACGAAGTACACTTCAAGGGCAAACCGATCAACCCGATCAACTTCTGCATGGACAATCTGACGCCGCAAGAGTACCAGATGATGGTAAACAGCGCCAACACGGCCAACCAATCGCTCGACTAATACGAATACAACACAGACCTGGAAACAATAAACAGCAGTAAAAAAGGGAGTCCGGATCATCCGGGCTCCCTTTTATCATTGGCTGCTATTCAACTACACCCCCAGCTTTCGCCGGATCGCGGCAGGAATCGCGTCCTTATGCACCAGAATCGACATGGTTTTGCAGCGGAAATACGCCTGTGACACATACAGGTAGCCCTGCATGGCTTCATTGACCGTTCCCCAGGAGTTTTTCACGACAAAATACTTCGTCCCGTTCTGGTCGGTCACCATACCGGTAATGTGCATGCCGTGGTCATCGGTAGTCGTCAGTTCGTCAAAGCCCTGCTGGCGCTCCTCCTGCGTCACCCACTTCTCTTTTCCCGGCGCTTTGGCCCAGGACTTGCGTTCTTCCTCGTTCATATCCGCCCAGGCTTTTTCCGGCCAAAGGGCCAGGCCCTCTCTCGCGGAAAAGGTCCGCTCACTGTTATCGGCAGCCCACACAATGGAAAACCCGCTGCTCACGGCATTGTCGGCAATCTGTACCAACTCATCGATCGGGACATTATAAAACTGACCGTTCGACCAGTTGTCCGACACTTCCAGGACAAAAGGTTTGTAAAACGGATGGTGCGAGTAGGACGTAAGTGGAACATAGTCGTCCAGGTTTATGCCCAGGCTCTGGAAATAGGTCTGCGGAGTGTATTCCTTGCCGCCTACCGTAAATTTTCCCGGCGCGGAACCCATGTATCCGTTGAGTGCACCGCTGTAGGCGTCGAACCACTGGTTGCTTAGTTTACCGTCAGGTGTCTTGATCACCGCGTCGACGATTGCCTTCAGCACGGCTTCCATTTCGCCATGCACGGGTTTGTCCTGCCCTGCCGGAAAGCCGCTGTACACCGATTCCGGTACAATGCCATACTGGCGGATGAGCTGGAGCACATCGTGCGTTTCGGCGCCCTGACCAAAGGCAGCCGCACCCTGGCGGCGCACGTAGTTTTTGGCGCGCTCCAGATACCCGGCGCGAACCACGTACATTTCGCTGAGGTCTTGCGGCTCCTTGCCCATGCGGAAAAGTTCGCTTTCAAAAAACGAATTGGCGGAATATACCCAGCAGGTGCCCGACCTGTTCTGGTTTTCCACGGGTGTAGCCTTCAATGACTTGACTGGCTGGAACTTAAACTCGTTTAATACGGTTGGTAAATCCTGCGCAGGCAGCAGGGAAATGCCCAGACAAAGCAGGGCGAATGTCAATAGTTGTTTCATGTTAAACTGTTTTTTCTGTGAAAATACCGCCCCTGCCCGCCGCGTTTCCGGTAAACCGACAAACGGCCGCTCCAACGAGCTGAAAACCGGATTATTCCTGGAATATGCCGGACCGGAAGTAGTGGTGTTTCGTCGCAGGATAATGCCCCCGGTTTGCAGATTTGCCGCAAGCCTCCTATCTTTATCAAACCTAAATTACTTGTCATGTCACTCCGCTATCCTGCTCCCCCCTCCCGGGTACCCGATGGAATTACCCAGCCAGCACCCAGCTTCCAGCACAATATCCGGAAAGTGGTTGTGGCAATCGGCCTGTTTGTGGCCGTTTACCTGCTGATGTTCGTGTTGGCGGTTGCCCTCACGGCGGCCTGTATTTCCGGCGGCCTGAGTCTCATGGCCATTTATCCTTCGATCTGGACCCTGCTCATCGGCGGCGGCATGATGTTCATGGGGGTTATGGTCCTGTTTTTCCTGCTGAAGTTCGTGTTTGCCCGCTCTGGCGACAACGGCCCCGAGGGCGTTGAACTCACGGAGGCTGACGAGCCGGAGTTGTTTGCCTTTATCCGGAAAGTTGCCTCGGACGTGGGTACGCAATTCCCCAATAAGATTTTTCTCATACCGGATGTAAATGCCTCGGTGTTCTACCATTCCAGCTTCTGGAGCCTTTTCTTTCCCACCCGGAAAAATCTGAATATCGGCCTTGGGTTGGCCAATTCGGTAAATGTCAGCGAATTCAAATCAGTGCTCGCCCACGAATTCGGGCATTTTTCGCAGGACAGCATGCGGCTGGGCAGCTATGTGTATTTTGTCAATCAGGCAATCCATAATATGCTGTACCAAAACACCGGCTGGGCCGGCGCTGTGAGCCAGATTGCCAATCTGCACACGATTCTGGCACTATTTGCCCAGGTGGCCGTCTGGATCGTACAAGGCATCCAGTGGGTGCTGCAACAGATGTACGGCTTTATCAACCGCCAGTATCTGGGACTTTCGCGGGAGATGGAGTTCCATGCCGACACCATTGCCGCCAGCGTATCGGGCAGCAACAATATGATCCAGGCCCTGCGCCAGATCATACTGGGCAGCCAGACCTATCAACACACCATCGAGAAGTGCAACGAATTGCTGCGACAGAATAGCGCACCGGCCAATTTCTACAGCAGCCAGCAAGCCGTGAGCGCCTTTGTGGCCAAACAAAACGACCTGCCGGTGCAACACGG
>CAYVDV010000493.1:0-3882 GCA_964450465.1 uncultured Saprospiraceae bacterium | reverse complement strand
CCTTTTGCGCACCAGACCGGTGGTATCACCCAGTGCATCCGCGTCGCATCGACCGATCGCTGCGCGTCGGCGACGCTGACGGTCACAGCCCTTGAGCGTGTACTTCGCCTCCGCACGGTCCTCCGCGCGCGCTTGCTTCGCCTTCGCGGCGGCGTTCTCGGCCTCGTCGTCCGAGCGCGGGGTTGCGGTTGCCCGTCCCAGCCACGAGAACCTCGCCGTCGTCGTCTCGTCGATCGACAGCGGTCCGAGGTGCATGAGCAACGCGAAGATCGTGCGCTTCGGATCCTCCTTTTCTTCGGGATCTGGCGTCGGTTTCGGTTTGTCGCTCGCGCCAGGATCCGTGGGCTCGCGCGTACTCGGGTCGCCACCGTCCGGCCTCGCCGGCTCGTGCGCATGGGGATCGCCTCCCTCGGGCGCGACGGGTTCGCGCGCGCTTGGGTCGGCCCCATCGGGCGGGGTCGGCTCGACCGCGTGTGGGTCGCCTCCCTCGGGCGCGCCATCCTTGTGCATGGGGACCTTCGGTGACGACCCGAACAGCGATCTCCAGGTGTAGCCGTCGACGGTCATGAGCCCGTCGGGCCACGCGGGCGCCGCGTTCTTCTTCTTCTTCTTCGGGGGCTTCGGCGGCTTGATGCTCGCCTGGAAGGCTTCGATCGAGGCGTAGAGCTCGTCGTCAGGGTAGGGGTCGACCAACTCACGCACATTCGCCGGGTCGTAGAACGGTGCACCGGTGCTCGGCGACATGCGCGTGTGTAGTCCCGACTTCGCCTGCAGCACGAGGTCAGGTTCGTTGGTGCCGCCGCGTCCCACCGACGGTGGCTTGGGCTTCGCTTTCGGGTCGACCGCGATCGGCTTGTTCTCCAGGAGCTTGGCGGCGGGCTCGGAGATCTCGTGCTTCAGCAGGATGAAGTTCACGTGGCCCGCGGCCGCGAGCGACGACGTGGGGTCGGGATCGAGACGGAGCGCCACGATCTTCGCATCGAACGGGGCGATCAGCGTCTGCGCGGCAGTGGTCTCGAGATGCACGCCGCCGTGCCAGTCGTTGTTGGCGCCGAGAGGGAAGTAGCCGCCACGTCTGCTCGATTCCACGCGACTATGGAGGACCGAGCCCTGCGCCCGCATGGCCGGAACAAAGCCACCCTCTTTGAGTTTTTGGGCAATCGGAAAGTACACCTTCGACATCCCCCATGGACCGAGGCGTTCGAGCACCTCGAGCGGGTCGATGCGCAGCAGGAGCTCCGTCTGAGTCGATTCGGACTTCCACTCGTGCTCCTTGGGCATGTGGCCGGACACGCGAACCTCGAAGTGGAGGTGAGGGCCGTCGGGTCCGGGATTCCCGGTCGATCCCACGGTTCCCACGACGTCCTTCTCGGCGACCGGGGAGCCGACGCGCCAGTGCTCGGGGATGCTGTCGCAGTGCGCGTAGGCGAAGTAGAGGGGGTCCGTCTGCCACGGGACGTCGCTCTTCACGATGATAATGAAGCCGTACCCCGCGTCATCTTCGCGGTCGACATGCACCACGGTCCCAGACGTGACCGAGTAGATCGGATCCCCAGCGGCTCCCGCCCCCCGCACGCGGGCAAGATCGATGCCCTGATGATAGTGCTTGAAGATGCCGTCGCCATCCCTGCTCTTCGCCGTGGGCACACTCTTTCGTTTTCGCGGGTACACGAAGGCCGCCGAGCTGCATTTTCCCTCGCTGAACCCGCGGTTCGGGCACACGAACATCTCGCCGCCCGTGGGATGGTGGTTGAACTTCGCCGCACACGCGTCGCCGATGCAGTGGAGGCGCTGGGATCCGATGGGCGACCCCACCACTGGGTTGCGGTAGATGGTCACGGACCCCCCCCAGTGATGTCGCGTGCACACCGAAAGCCGTCGTCGGGGCGACCACGCATCTCACGCAGATCGAAGACTTCCCTCACCGCATCTCGCGGCTGACTACCCCGGCCCCGACCGGGCGTGTCGTCCTCCCCTGGTTTCATTCGCCCCGGGAGCCTGCTCGGTTCGACGTGCTCGGCGACGTTGCCCATCATGTCGCAGAGCCCGTCGACACTGTTGCCCTCGGGGTACGAACACACCGCGGATGGCTGCCGTTCGCCCGCCGACCATGGAGTCCCCTCCGGGGTGCAGTTCGAGCGCTGGCACTGTGCATCGCGCTCGGTGCCCCACGGCTGCGAGTAGTCGGACCGTCGGCTTCGTGCCGCATACTCCCATTCGACCTCGGTCGGTAGTCGCTTCCCAGCCCAGTTGCAGTACTGCTCGGCCTGCCAACGCTCGATGCAGCTGGCCGGACGGTCGGCGTCCTCTTCGGCATACCTCTGTTGACGCGTATCGCTGGAGATCGTGCACAGCCGCTCGTCCTCCGGCGCCTTCATGCCGAAGTGCCCCGGTGTCTCCGGACATCCGCCGACCTCACGGCAGTCCCTAGGGTCGCGGCACCATGCCCGCTTTGCTGCGCGCCGGCAGGCCATGTACTGCGCCGTCGTCACCTCGGTCCTGTCGAGCTCGAACGCGGACACCTGCACGCGGGCGTTGAAGTGTGCGCGGAAGCTCTCCCACGTCAGGGCCGGATCGCCGGCGGAATCGCCGAGGTACTTCTCCCGGTTGCGCCCGAAGTCCTCCCGCACGGCTTCGGTCGGTCCGAACATGAACTCGCCTGCCGGAATCCGCACCATGTCTGGGCCCGGTGCCAAGACCACGGCGCGCTTCACCGTGCTTCCCGCCACGAACGCGATGTCCTCGATCACACCGCCCAGATCGTCGCGGCCCGCCGCACTCACGCGAACGCGGAGCTTGCAGGCCGGCATGACCCATGCTGCTCCCGCGTGCGGAGTCGGTATCGTGCTCTCGTTCGCCTGGACTCTCAGGTTTTCCACGGTCTCGCCGAGATGGGTCCGCGCGCGGACCCGCAGCGCTGCAAAGCCGAGCTGCGGCACCTTCGTTGCATCGATCGTCGTCGTCGTCTCGGCGAGCACCTCGACTTCGGCGAGATCGATGTCTCCGCATGCCGTCTGCAGACGCACCTGGTGTCCGCCAGGCGAGACTTCCATCGACGCGATGGGTGTGACTCCGCGGTCTTTGCCGTCGACCCACACGCCCACCCCGGGCGGGAGATCGATCGCGAGCACCGTTGGCGGTGGCGCCAGCGTCGAGCCGCTCGGCGCCATGCAGGACACCAACCATCCGGCGAACGCGAGGGGCGGGGCATGGGACAAGGACACTCGTTGGATCACTGAAGGACCTCCCCAAGGTCGCGGGCACAGCGGAAGCCCTCGTCGGGGCGACCACGCATCAGACGCAGATCGAAGACCTCTTCCACCACATCTCGCGGCTGGCTACCCCGGCCCCGACGGGGCGTGTCGTCATCCCCGGGCTTCCTTCGCCCCGGGAGCTCGCTGGGTTCGACGTACTCGGCGACGTTACCCATCATGTCGCAGAGCCCGTCGACGCTGTTGCCTTCGGGGTACGAGCACACCGCGGATGGCTGCCGCTCGCCGGCCGACCATGGAGTCCCGTCCGGGGTGCAGTTCGAGCGCTCGCACTGTGCATCGCGCTCGGTGCCCCACGGCTGCGAGTAGTCGGAACGCCGGCTTCTTGCGGCGAACTCCCACTCGACCTCGGTCGGTAGTCGCTTCGCAGCCCAGTTGCAGTACTGCTCGACCTGCCACCGCTCGATGCAGCTGGCTGGACGGTCGGCGTCCGCTTCGGCATACGTTTGTTGGCGCGTATCGCCGGAGATCGTGCAGAGCCGTTCGTTCTCCGGCGCCCTCATTCCGAAGTGCCCCGGCGTCTCCGGACATCCACCGACCTCACGGCAGTCCCTAGTCCCGATCACCTGCCCGGCTCGGACATCTCGCCCCACTTCAACGGACGCGTCGA
>CAYVDV010000492.1:0-3907 GCA_964450465.1 uncultured Saprospiraceae bacterium | reverse complement strand
ATTCATCCGGGATGCGGGTGAACAAATGTTCGGCCGGATTCAGCGCGTGGTTCGGCTGGATAACGGGGTTGCCTTCGGCCAGCTCGTTCAGGATATCCAGCAATTCGCGGTTGTCCTGCAGGGGTTGAAGGTTGAGCATCCGGCGCAGGCGTTCTGCCGCCAGGGGCAGGAAAGGACGCATGGCCACCGATAGGGCGACGACGTATTGCAAGCCCAGATTCAGCACCGTTTTGGCAAGATCCGGATCGTTTTTTATCGATTTCCAGGGTTCGTTGAACTGGAGCAATGCATTGCCGGCGCTGGAAATTTCCATCAGGATGCGCAGCGCTTCCCGGAAATTGAATTGCTCGATTTGCCGGCCGAGTTCTTCCAGTTTCTCATGCAGCAGATGCAGTTCGGCATCGTAGCTGCTGTATTGTTCGGCATCCCAGCCGCTCTTAAATTCCCGGTTATGGTCGGTTTCAGGCGCCAGGCCGGCATTGTTTTTATGGATCAGCACCAGCACGCGGTGTACGAAGCCGGCGAGGTTGCCCACCAGCTCGGTATTGGTACTGTCCTGAAACCCTTTCCAGGTAAACTCACTGTCGCGCTGCTCGGGCATGTTCCTGATCAGATTATACCGGAGCTCGTCTTCCCGGCCGGGCAATTCGGCCACAAACTCATGCACCCATACCGCCCAGTTTCGGGACGTGGAGAGTTTGTTGCCTTCCAGGTTCATGAACTGATTGGCAGGTACATTTACCGGCAGGATAAACTCGCCGTGCGCCTTGAGAATGGCCGGAAAGATCAGGCAGTGGAAAACGATATTGTCCTTGCCGATAAAATGGATCAACGCGGTCTCATCATCCTTCCAGTAAGGCTCCCAGTTGGTTTTGTGATCAAGGGCCCATTGTTTGGTGGCCGAGATATAGCCGATGGGGGCATCCAGCCAGACGTAGAGTTTTTTCCCTTCGGCGCCCGGAACTTCCGGCGGCACATCTACGCCCCAGTCCAGGTCGCGGGTCATGGCACGGGGCTGTAAGCCCTGATCGAGCCAGGAGTTGCACTGGCCGATAACGTGATTTTTCCAGCCGGCAGGGTCATGCAGTTGTTTGCCATCGGCTTTACCGGTATTGATCCACTCGCGCAGCCAGGCTTCGTGTTCATTGAGTTTGAGGTACCAGTGGGTGGTAGGCTTCAGTACCGGAGGGGCGCCACTAAGCGTGGAACGGGGATTGATAAGTTGCGTGGGGCTGAGCGTGGAGCCGCATTTCTCGCACTGGTCGCCGTATGCATCCGGGTTGCTGCATACCGGGCAGGTACCGATGATGTAGCGGTCTGCCAGGAACTGTCCGGCTACTTCGTCGTAGTACTGGTCGCTTTCCTTGGCCTCGAACTGGCCGTTGGCAAGCAGTTGGCGGAAAAAATCCTGCGATGTTTCGTGGTGCAGCGGTTCGCTGGTACGGTGGTAGATATCGAAGGCTATTCCAATTTCCCGGAAGGTATCGCGAATAATAGCGTGGTAGGTATCCACGATCTCACGGGGTGTCACCCCGTCTTTTCGCGCCCGTATGGTAATTGCGGCGCCGTGCTCGTCGGAGCCGCAGACAAAGACCACATCCTTGCCCATCAACCGCAGATAGCGCACATAAATATCGGCGGGCAGGTAAGCGCCGGCCAGGTGGCCGATATGCAGTGGGCCGTTGGCGTAGGGGAGAGCGGCAGTGACTAGGTATCGTTTTTTCATTCGCGCAAAAGTACGACGAAGGAAACAGAGTTTGAAGGGAGAAAAGTTCAGGGATATAGGGATTGTGCATCAGGGCCGGAAGAGATCCTCAGCCCTGCGTTTACCCTGTCGCTTCCCGAATTGGTATTACCTGTATCCCGGGCACGGTCCGTTCAAACCATTTGAGCGACCCCTGGGTTTTGTCCCCTGTTTGGGTGTCGCATTTAAAAAACAGGTAGTAGAGTTGCAGATTGCTGCCGATTCTATCGAGCAGTGCATCAAGCGACTTGTGTGGATTGTCGCGGCTGAATTGCTCGTGTTTCTGACCCAGCCAGGCGTAATAGGCGTCGTCGTGGGTTTCGACAAGGTCCAGCACTACCGAATCGGCGGTAAACCGTTCGAGAAAGCGGCGGGCCAGCAGGCCGTGGTGTTTGTCCCAGTTACGGGGATGGGAACGATCTTCGGCATATTTGAAAGTATCGTGGACCAGCGTCACCAGGCGCAACTGGCGGCGCTGTTGTGTGGAAAGCCCCCCGATCAGGTCAACATTATCCAACACTTCCCGCACGTGCAGAATGACCTTGCCTTCCGGGTGTCCGAAACGGGGTTCGCCCCAGAGCAAGCCGCGTTGAAACTCCGGCACGGACAACAGATGCCGCTCCAGTTCCGTTTCAGGGCGCAACAGGGTCTCCATAGCAGGGTAATCGTCCAGGGGGAGTTTCATCCAAAACGTTTGTCGGTCAGTAGCGGCAGTTAGTCGGGTAACAACAGATTGGGCAAACATTGGGCCAGCATTTTTGCGTTTACGTGTCTGATGCATTCGACCGTAATATCGTTCCCGATGTTGGTTAACGAGACGTTAAAGTGCCCGGATCGGAAAGCAAATATGCTACCCCTTCGTTTTAAATTCGCTGTTTAGAAACAAAGGTAGGTAAACATTAAATCGTTAAACGAAAGCGCTTATGAATAAATTCTGGTCAACTCTGCTTGCCGGCGCCATGGGCGGGCTCGTCACCTTTGGCGCCATCAACTGGATGGGAAAATCCCAGGTTCAGTCCGAAGTAAAAGCTACAGCCCCGGAGGCTAAACAAGTCCGGTATGAATTTGGCAACACACCGCCGACTTTTGATTTTACCCGTGCCGCTGACCGGGCCATGCCCGCTGTGGTGCACATAAAGGCCATGGAAAGCAAGCAGTCTGCAATCCAGCGCCAAAAAGAAACCAATCCGTTCCGGTTCTTTTTTGGCGACAATTTCTTCAATTATGATGACTACGCCCGGCCGCGCGCCGGCACAGGCTCCGGTGTGATCTACACATCCGACGGCTATATTCTTACCAATAACCACGTTGTGGAATTTGCCGATGAATTTGAGATCACACTGTACGACAACCGGGAGTTCCGGGCCCGCCTGATCGGCGCCGATCCCAGTACGGACATGGCTGTGTTGAAAATTGACGCGAACAACCTGCCCGCTATCGAGTTTGGCAACTCCGATGAAGTGCGCGTCGGCGAATGGGTTCTGGCCGTGGGCAATCCCTTCGACCTGACCTCCACCGTTACCGCCGGTATCGTGAGCGCAAAGAGCCGCGATATCAATATCATCCGTAAAGGCGCTCCCATTGAGTCCTTTATACAAACCGATGCAGCCGTAAACCCCGGCAACTCCGGCGGCGCCCTGGTCGATGTAAACGGCCGCCTGATCGGGATCAACTCGGCTATCGCCACGCCAACCGGTGTATTTGCCGGCTACTCTTTTGCCATCCCGGTCAATCTGGCCAAACGCATCGCAGAAGATCTGGTCAAATACGGAAAATTCCGCCGCGCTTATCTTGGCGTAGATATTGCTACCATGGACAGCAATCTGGCAGATGAGTTGGGGCTTCCCTATGAACAGGGAGTTTGGGTCAAAGCACTTGACCCGCAAGGCTCCGCAGCCCGCGCCGGTGTACAACCCAACGATATCATCACCCGCATAAATGGCAAAAATGTGACAACGGTGCCGGAACTTCAGGAGATGATCGGTCGTTCTAAAGCAGGTGATTCTGTTGCGCTGACGGTAGTGCGCAAAGGGCAACCTAAAGATTTAAGTGTCCGGCTAAAAAGCCGCGAAGAAGATTAAAACTGATCCGGCCACGGCCGGTCCACAATAAAGTTGGTTTTTCGTTTTGTTTTGATGTGTCTGCTCCGCGCAATGCGGAGCA
>CAYVDV010000491.1:0-3907 GCA_964450465.1 uncultured Saprospiraceae bacterium | reverse complement strand
GATTGATCTTGTGCAGGATTTGCAGGATTGGGAACACAAATTGAACGACAACGAGCGCCACTTTGTCAAGCACGTGCTGGCCTTTTTTGCCGCCAGCGACGGTATCGTCAATGAAAACCTGGTCCTGAACTTCATGCGTGAGATCCAGATCCCGGAAGCGCGCTGTTTTTATGGTTTTCAGGTCGCGATCGAGAATATCCATTCCGAGGTGTATTCCTTGCTGATCGACACCTATATCAAAGATGCCAAAGAAAAGGACTTCCTTTTCCACGCCCTGCAAAATTTGGACTGTGTGTCCAAGAAAGGCAACTGGGCCTTGCGGTGGATCGAGAACGCGCCGAGTTTTGCCCACCGGCTTATCGCTTTTGCAGCCGTGGAAGGCATCTTTTTCTCCGGCTCGTTCTGTTCGATCTTCTGGCTCAAAAAACGCGGCCTCATGCCGGGCTTGTCTTTTTCCAACGAGTTGATCAGCCGCGACGAAGGCATGCACTGCGACTTTGCCTGCCTGTTGTATTCCATGCTGAACAATAAACTCGATCCTAAGGAAGTCGAGGCAATTATTACCGAAGCCGTGGAATTTGAAAAAGAATTCATCACAGACGCCCTTCCGGTTTCCCTGATCGGCATGAACGCAGAGCTTATGGCGCAGTACATCGAGTTTGTGGCCGACCGCCTGCTGGTATCCCTGGGCAACGAAAAAGTGTACGGCACCGCCAACCCATTCCCCTGGATGGATATGATCTCGATACAGGGCAAAACCAACTTCTTCGAAAAACGCGTGGGCGACTATCAGAAGGCCGGCGTGATGGCAAAGCGCGAAGAACAGGTTTTTTCTACCGACGCAGATTTTTAGTGTCCCTTTCTGGGACAAGGCGCCAAAGACGCGCCTTGTTCAACCACACTACATTGTTTCACATTTTTAACCAATAATAGAAATCATGGGCAAATTTGTTATTTCCCAGCGCAAAAACGGCGAATTCCAGTTTAACCTGAAGGCTACCAATGGCCAGGTAATTCTCAGCAGCGAGGGTTATTCCAGCAAGGCATCCTGCACCAATGGTATCGAGTCAGTCCGGAAGAACTCCCAGGAAGATGCCCGTTTTGAGCGCCTTACCTCCTCCAACGGAAAAGCTTATTTCAATCTGAAGGCCACCAACGGCCAGGTTATCGGTTCCAGCCAAATGTATGAGAGCGAGGCTTCGCGCGACAATGGCATCGAATCGGTGAAAAACAACGCGCCGGACGCAAGCGTAGAAGACGAGACTGCGGCATAAATCCTGCCCGGGCGCCGGCGTGCAAACCATACGCGCCGGCGCCATTTTTTTACCTTTTGTAATAATTAACTGCCATGCTGAATCGCCTTACTGCTTTGTTATTGCTCATATTGTCGGGCCTGGCGCCGTTAAGGGCACAGTCCGAACAAGACCTGTTGGAGCTCCGTCAGGACCTCGAAACCTACCGGCGCGCCTCCATGAACCTGTCCTACGACACAATGCTCTCCTTTATGCCGCCCCAAATGTTGGCCATGATACCCAAAGAATCTCTGAAAGAGCAGATCGAGCAAGCCTTCGAGAATGAAGCCCTTTACATGGTATTTGACTCGATGGAGTACGGCCAAATACCTCCTTTGCGCCGGGCAGGCGATTACCGTTGCGCCATTATTCCCTACACCGGGCACATGCAAATGCACTTCAAGGAAGAACGCGACTCCTCTTTCCTTAGCCTCATGATCTCCATGCTGGAAGCCCAGTTCAGCGAAGGCGCTATCCGGCAGGTCGAAACCGACTCCAGCCGCTACCTGTCCATTGACCTGCGCGACAAAAGTTTTATCGCCTTTAAAAAGGATGGTTTCGATTCCTGGAAATTCATTGAAGACAAACGCGGCAGCGATACCCCGGAAAACGATCGGCAACTCCAGTTCCAAAACATGATTGTGCCGGCAGAAGTGCTGGACGCCACACAGCCGGAAAAAAAAGAGTAATACGCATACAATCTGAAAACTGAAATTAAAGCAAGCCTACTACTATGCATGTAATCAAACGCTCCGGACGCAAAGAAGACGTGTCTTTTGACAAGATCACGGCACGGCTGCGCAAACTTTGCTATGGGTTGGACACCCGCTATGTCAAGATCATCGAGGTGTCCAAAAAAGTGATCATGGGCCTTTACGACCAGGTGAGCACGGTCGAACTCGACAATCTGGCCGCCGAAACGGCCGCTACCATGGCCACCGTCCACCCTGACTATGCCCTGCTGGCTGCCCGTATTGCGGTGAGCAACCTGCACAAACAGACCGAAAAATCGTTCCACAAAGTGATTCAGGGCCTGTACAACTACGTCGATCCGAAAACCGGCGAGCGCGCCGGCCTGATCAGCGAGGAGGTGTACAAGATCGTCCAGAAAAACAAAGACCGGCTCGACAGCGCCATTATTTACGATCGCGATTTTGAGTTCGATTATTTCGGCTTTAAAACACTGGAGCGTTCCTACCTCATGCGGATGAACGGCCAGGTGGTCGAACGCCCCCAACACCTGTTCATGCGGGTGGCTGTCGGTATTCACGGCGCCGATATCGAATCGGCGATCGAGACGTATAACCTGATGAGCGAACGCTGGTTCATCCATGCCACGCCTACGCTCTTCAATGCCGGCTCGCCCAAGCCGCAGCTTTCGTCCTGCTTCCTGCTCAGCATGACGGAAGATTCCATCCAGGGCATTTTTGAAACACTGCAGCGCTGCGCCCTGATCTCCCAGAGCGCCGGCGGCATCGGACTGAGCATCCACAATATCCGCGCTACGGGTTCCTATATCAAAGGCACCGGCGGCACCTCCAACGGCATCATCCCCATGCTGCGCGTGTTCAACGACGCTGCCCGCTACGTCGATCAGGGCGGCGGCAAACGAAAAGGCGCTTTCGCCGTGTATCTCGAACCCTGGCATGCCGATATTTTCGAATTCCTCGAACTCAAGAAAAACCACGGCAAGGAGGAAATGCGCGCCCGCGACCTCTTCTATGCCCTCTGGATCCCGGACCTGTTCATGGAACGCGTGAAAGACGACGGGGACTGGTCCCTGTTCTGCCCCAATGAAGCGCCGGGACTATACGAGGTGTACGGCGGCGAGTTCGAAGCGCTGTACCACAAATACGAACAGGAAGGCCGGCAACGCAAAACCGTCAAGGCCCGCGACCTGTGGAATGCCGTG
Organism: uncultured Saprospiraceae bacterium; assembly: GCA_964450465.1. GTDB lineage: Bacteria > Bacteroidota > Bacteroidia > Chitinophagales > Saprospiraceae > M3007. The sequence goes on along the minus strand of CAYVDV010000491.1, from coordinate 703 downwards.
CTCGAAAGCCAGGTCGAAACCGGCACTCCTTATATCCTTTATAAAGACGCTGCCAACAAAAAAAGCAACCAGAAAAACCTGGGTACCATCCGCTCGTCCAACCTCTGCACCGAGATCATCGAGTACACCGCGCCCGATGAAGTGGCCGTGTGCAACCTGGCCAGCATTGCATTGCCCAAGTATGTTCGCGACGGAGAATTTGACTTCGAGCGGCTCTATGAAATCACCCGCGTCGTGACCCGCAACCTCAACAAGGTCATCGACATCAACTACTATCCTATTCCGGAAGCACAGCGCTCCAACATGCGGCACCGCCCCATCGGCCTGGGCGTACAGGGGCTCGCCGACGCTTTCATCCTGATGCGCATGGCCTTTGATTCGCCGGAAGCCAGGCAGTTGAACAAGGATATCTTCGAGACGATCTACTTCGCCGCAATGACGGAAAGCTGCCAACTGGCAGAAGAACAGGGCGCCTACGAGACCTTCCCGGGTTCGCCGCTCAGCCAGGGACAATTCCAGTTCGACCTATGGGGCGTGCAGCCCTCCAAACGCTGGGACTGGGAAAGCCTGCGCCAGCGCGTGATGAAAACCGGCGTACGCAACTCCCTGCTCGTGGCGCCCATGCCCACGGCCAGCACCAGCCAGATCCTCGGCAACAACGAATGCTTCGAACCCTACACCTCCAACCTCTACACCCGCCGCA
>CAYVDV010000490.1:0-3916 GCA_964450465.1 uncultured Saprospiraceae bacterium | reverse complement strand
AATCCCTATGCAGTATTTTAAGGTGCATTCGAAAGCGTAGCAATTTTTCTATGCTACTGAATATAAATAAGCACATTTATACAACTTTGTATGCCTGACGGAAACTGCTTTACATCTGGCATGATTGTATATATCAATTTTTCTATTGTTTTGCTGTTTTTGAAAGCACAAACCTTTCTATTTGTATTCTTTTTTTTATTTTACATATAAAATAAACCAGTTTTAGGTTTCTATCAAGTGCGCTCCGGCTCTGTGAATAGAACATATCAAAATTTGCCATGTCCCTTGCCAAACGTATTATTCCCTGTCTGGACATAAAAGACGGGCAAACGGTCAAAGGCGTTCGCTTTGAACAACTGCGGCATGCCGGCGATCCGGTAGCGCTGGCGGAGGCCTATTCCCGGCAGGGCGCGGATGAATTGGTCTTGCTGGATATCACGGCTACGGTGGAGCGGCGCAGTACTTTTGTGGAACTGGTGCGGCGCGTGGCCCGGGTACTCGATATCCCGTTTGCCGTGGGCGGTGGCATTGGTTCTGTGGCGGAGGTGGAAGCCCTCTTGCAGGCGGGGGCCGACAAGGTGAGTGTCAACTCGGCGGCACTTCGCCGCCCGGAACTGATCGATGAACTGGCATCTGCTTTTGGCAGCCAGTGTATCGTTGTGGCTATCGATGCACGGCCGCACGATGACGGCAACTGGTATGTGTACCGCGACGGCGGCCGCAAGGCTACCCCGAAGGAAGCCATAGCCTGGGCGACAGAAGCCGCGGCGCGCGGCGCCGGCGAGATCCTGCTCACCTCGATGGCCCATGACGGGGTAAAAACCGGATTCGCCCTCGAACTTACCCGGGCGGTGGTTCAGGCGACGCCCATCCCGGTTATCGCATCGGGCGGCGCCGGCTCAGCAGCGCATTTTGCCGCCGTATTTACGGAAGGCCTGGCAGATGCCGCCCTGGCAGCAAGCGTTTTTCACTTTGGCGAGATACCTATCCCGGAACTAAAACAATACCTCATCGAAAATGGCATTGAAATCCGAAACGAATACGAACGCCCTGCCCCAAAATCCGCAAACCCCGGATTTTGACAAAATGCCCGGGGGGCTGATCCCGGCTATTATACAGGATGCCCGTACCGGCGTCGTGCTGATGCTGGGCTATATGAATGCCGAGGCCCTGGCTAAAACCCTGGACAGCGGCCTCGTTACCTTCTTCAGCCGGTCCAGGCAGCGTTTATGGACCAAAGGGGAATCTTCAGGCCATGTGTTGCGTTTCCGGGAAGTTTTGCTCGATTGCGACCGGGATACCCTTTTGGTCAAAGCCGAGCCGGAGGGACCTGTTTGTCACACAGGCGCTGAAACTTGCTGGGCGGAAAAGAATGAATTGGCCGGGTTTTTGGTGACCCTGGAAACGATCATCCGCGAACGCCGCAGTGCAGATCCCCAAACGTCCTATACCGCCCGCTTAATGGCGGGGGGGCTGGCAGGGATCGCGCAAAAAGTAGGCGAGGAGGCTGTAGAAACGGTGATTGAAGCACTGGGCAATGATGGGGAGCGTTTGCGGAATGAGGCGGCCGACCTGCTTTATCACCTGCTCGTCTTGCTTGTTGCCAAAAATATCCGGTTGGCTGAAGTCGAAGAAGTGCTTCGAAGCCGTCACCCGGGAGCGACCTGATTGCCGATTACGCGCCACCAGAATGTAAAACAATCTTTAGACTATTCATGACGATCAGGACAATCCTCTTGACCATCGGCCTGCTGGGTTTGGCCGTGAGCGCTTCGGCGCAGATCCGCTATCAGATGGGCTTCACCTCGGGCATTAATTACTCCTCGCTGCGCTCGGATCTGTTTACCACATCTTCCGGCCGGCCGGCGCCGGTCATTGGTTGTTCTTTCGTGGTGGGGCTGAACGAGCGCCTGGAACTCAATCAGGAAATCGTCCTCACCTTCAGGGGCGCCCGTGTCCGGGCCGTTTATTTCCGTCCGGAGCAAAAGCCCGAAGAACATACGTACGCGTATTTCTACAACACCTTTGAAACCGCGGTTTTTGCGGGTCTGCGCCCTGCTGCCCGGATACCCCTGCATATTCAGCTGGGCGCTTACCTGGGCGCCAACTTCCACGGGCTCAACCGCGCACAGCGTGAACTGATGATCCTGGATTACGAGAACATCAACAATGCCATCCGGGCGGTGGATCTGAATGACACCTATGAGGGGCTGGATTATGGGCCCGCGTTGGGGATTGCTGCCGGCGACGGCCGTTTTCGTGCCAATGCCCGGTACTACCTGGGCGCCCGGAACCTGTACAACTACCTCGACTTTGCGGCGCCCGGCCCGCACATCCGCACCGGCGCCATCCGGTTTACGCTGACCTGGTTTCTGAACTAATTTCTCCGGAAAAGCACGGCAACATGGGAAAGGGTTATTACCTTTGGCCAGATTAAAAAACCTAATCCTCCCCATGATCAGATTTGGATGTGTGAGCATACATCCGGAAGACGTTTCTTTTTTTGCCTCGGATACCATCCGTCACTGGCTACTTCGCCATCCCGACTGGGCGCTCGAAATGCTCCCGGAGCCCTTTGAAACGTCTTCCGCCGATGTCTTGCTCCTGACAACAGAAATGGTGAACAAACACGCGCCGGCCTTCCGTCTGAAGGATCGGACATGGGTGCTACTTTCCGCTAAAAAAGCCGATGCCTACCGGGCCTGGCAGCTGGGTGCAGCCGGTTTCCTGTTGCGCCCGTTGACCCTGCAGGATCTGGAACGGACCTTCGAACAGGCCAGTCAGTTTTTCTACGGCCGGCGTGTTGGGACTCCGGCGGCTGTGCCGGTTTTGGATCTTCAAATGACGAAGGGCCGCAAGCTTTCCGTGTTGCCCAAAGACATTCTTTTTCTCGAAGCGCAGGGCGAGGTTACGGCAGTTCACCTGGACCTTCCCGGCCAGGAAAAAGTAGTGGCCACGCGAAACCTCGGATACTGGGAGCGGCAGCTCGGATCGGACGAATTTATCCGCACACATAAAAAATTTTTAGTAAATATTTTGCATGTTTCTACCCTGCATCCGGACGAAGTTCTGGTGCGGGAGCACCGTGTTCCGGTGGCCAAAAGGCGCCGGAAAACAGTAGAACAAAGATTTCAAATGAAAAAAAAAGACCAAAGGATACCCTCCTGAAGGCCTTGGAGGAATGTCCCCGGCCGTTTGTTAATAATTTTTAACGATTATTGCTTTTAAGGGATGTGATTTCAAATTAATCTCCTACCTTCGCAAGGTGAAAGGTGATGAAATATCATCTTCACGGTTTCCATTATATTAGGCATAATTTTTGCAGTATTTAATTCCCTTCCTGATTTTTTTTGGCTCGAAGGGGCGCTGAGAACCGATTTTCGATTTACTTTTAATCCATATGAATTCGGAACTATTTTGATTCATCTGTAATATTTTTAACAAAATTTTCAATCTCATGAAAAAAGTCTACGAGGCTTCCACGCCCGGCTGTAGCCGTGTGATTCCCGTAAAAAAAGACGTTTTTTCGAGCAGATCGTTCTCGACGCTGACACTGGCGTTGACGATGTTCTGCTTTTCCGTCTTTGGGAGCACGTCGTTGGTGGCTAACAATGGGGGCGATGATGCTGCGTGTAGCATCTCGTACGTCATTGCGAGCTCACCGATGCCGCCGTACCCTCCTCTACCGGCTGGGCACATCATTGTGTGCCTGGACGGCACGGGTCATGCGCAGCTGAACGCCACGCTACTCGGGGCCTACACCACCAGTTCCAATCCCGACTGCTGGCGTGTCCGTGTTTGGGAGGATGCTGCTGCAACCAATGAGTTGCTGCCCGGCGATGAAAATTACGACGTCGATTGTGAAGATGATTCCGACGACCCGGATGACTACATCGAGGTGTGGGTGACCCGCGAA
>CAYVDV010000489.1:0-3919 GCA_964450465.1 uncultured Saprospiraceae bacterium | reverse complement strand
TATGGTTCCTATGGTGTAAAACGGATGTGCTAAATGTATATTGACCAGATAAAACAGCAGACCCCGGAACACAAAAGGCGCGCTTTGACGCGCGCGCCACACCAGGCCAAACACAATAGCCAATACTACCGGCGCCGCGTAGTAGGTCCAGGGCCACCCGCCGGCTGCCGTTTTTTCAAAAGGATACCAGATGCTCAGCCCCAGGGGGAGCAGGATCTTGGTCCAGTAGAACAACAGGGTATGGCAAGCCATCAGCGCCCGGTCGGCAAGGGAATAGTCGCCGGCCAGGGTGTCGACCTGGTGTCCGGCTTGCGCACGGGTGTAAAAAGTGAGCAGGCCAAAGCCCAGGGCCAGGGCAAAAAACGGCGCCTTTTCGAGCAGCGATTGCCGGCTAAATGGCGGGCGGTTCAGCCACAGGTCCACGATCAACAGGCTGAGCGGCAGGGCTACGGCGGCCGACTTTGACAGGCAGGCCAATATAAAAAAGCCGAGGGCCAGCCAGTAGGGTTTGCCCCAGGGCGCCTCGTCTGTATGGCGGACATAGGCGTTGAGTGCCAGCAGCGAGAACAGGGCGAACAGCGGCGTACTGAAAGCCGCAATCCAGGACACGGCTTCCACCTGGAGGGGGTGTATGGCAAAAAACAAGGCGATCAGAAAGGCAATCGTCGAATGCCCTTCCAGTCGGCGGAACAGCCGGAATACCAAAAAGACATTGGCGGCATGCACGGCGCCACTGAGGAAGTGGTACCACAAGGCGTTGTCTTTGCCCAGCAGATACGCGATGGCATAGCCCATCCAGGTGACCGGGGCGTACATGCCGAGGTTGAACCTGCTGAAGACCGCCAGGGAAAAATCGCGCACGGCCGGATTATCGATCGTGGCGGAGTGGTCGTCCATGGCCACCATGGGGTTGCTGAAGCCGGTGGCGAAGAGCAGAAAGGCCAGTCCGGCAGCCACCCAGGGCATCCAGCGGTCGGGTGAGGCGCCGGAGTCGGATTGATTTTTCACGTGCCGGGGTGCAGTCGTGTTTAGCTTTGCTTGTTTTGCCATCGGGAAATTCCGTTTTTTGCAGGCGGAAAAATACGGTGTCTGTTCGTATTCTCTCAAAAGAACGCCTTTATGTGTTGTCTTTCCGGCAAAATTCGCCGGCAAGCAGGCAGCGGGTAGGGCAGCGAGCAGTGTGGCAGCCGTATCTATGCGTTAAAATTACCCGAATGTCCGAATTGATTTTTCAATCCTTCTGTTCACATTTTCAACCTTCATTTTTTCAATCGACTATTCTTCCCATGAAGAAATCCTCCCTTGTTGCAGTACTGCTGCTGTCCTTCCTGTCGCTCCGGGCCCAATACGGCGGACCGCGCCTTTTCCTCGATGTACCCTCTATTTACCTGCACACACCAGATGTGGAACACATCGGCGACCGAATCGGCGCCGGTGCTGAAATTGCCATGAACGTTGGCACCCACTGGAGCGTGGCCCGCCTGGGTGGCGGTACTACCTTTACGTTCAAACCTACCAACGAAGAATTCAACACCAGTTCTGTCTGGGGGCCCTACGCCTTTATTCAGGCCGGCGCGGGTATGTACCGTTCCAACGGAAACCAGTGTGCCAAAAGCCACCAAAGTGCGTTCACCGCACTGGGAAAGCTCGGTATGCGGTACAATTTCAACGAAAAGGCGGTAATGACCAAAAACGAATTGCCTGAAAAACTGGACTTCACCTTAGGCGTCGAGTTGGGCTATTTCTATATCACGGATGTGTTCCGGAATACGGAATTTGTGGTTTCAGCCGATTATATGGTCCAGAACAAAGTTATTGCCGCCAATCTTGGCTTTAAGTTTTTCCTGAACCTGCGGGCTAACCGCTAGTGCCCAATCTACCCGTATTTTCGCCCTGCTTGGTGTTGTCACCAAGCAGCCTTGTGTTAGTCATACCCGGTCACCTCTGATATAGTGCGGATTAGGCGCACTTGAACGCTGGAGTAGCCCCGCTTGGTGACAACACCAAGCGGGGCAGCCAATGCTCCCGTATTTCAGACTACGGCTTCCCAAAGCACCTCCACGGGGTGCAGCGCCTTCCGGCCGGTCCCGTCGAGGATTTGGTGGCGGCAGCTGGTGCCCGGGGCCGCCACCAATGCCTCGTCCGAAGCATTCCGCACCGCCGGGAACAGTACGAGTTCGCCGATGCGCATGCTCACGTCGTAGTGCTCCTTTTCGTAGCCGAAGGAGCCCGCCATGCCGCAACAGCCGGAGGGAATGACTTCCACGGTATAGTTTTCGGGGAGGTCAAGTACCCAGGCGGAAGCATCCACGCCAGCCAGTGATTTCTGGTGGCAGTGGCCATGGAGCAAGACGTGTTTTTGGGCCTTGGTAAACATATCGGCCGTGATTTTTCCTTTTTGCGCCTCGCGCGCCAGAAACTCTTCGATCAGCAGGGCGTGTTCGCCGAGCGCTTTTGCTGCATCGCGCTGCGATTCCGGCACCATGCGCGGGTATTCGTCGCGGAAACTCAGGATGGCCGAAGGTTCCACACCGATCAGCGGGGTATCTGCCGAGATCAGGTCTTTAAAAATAGCCACATTGCGTACGGCAAGTTCGCGGGCTTTTGGCAACAAGCCTTTGGAAATAGCCGCCCGCCCGCTTTCGGGATGCTCCGGCAGTTCCACGCGGTAGCCGAGTTTCGCGAGCAACTGAATGGCTTTGATCCCAATGGTGGTGTCGTTGAAGTCGGTGAACTCATCGCAGAAGAAATACACCCGGCCTTTCTCCGCACCGGTGGGCTGCAGTGCCGCGCCGTTTTGTGCGAACCAGCGCCGCAATGTGGTGCGATGCAGAGGGGGCAGGCTGCGTTTCGCGGCCACGCCCAGTGCCTGTTTGACCAGCGGGGCTGCCAGGGGATTTTGCAGAAAAAAGTTGGTCAACCCCGGGGCAATGGCGCCCAGGCGGTTGATTTCGGCAATATTGCCGAATACCCGGGCGCGGAACGGCACGCCGTGGCTCTTGTAATATTGGTGCAGAAATTCCGCTTTCATACCGGCCATGTCCACATTGGAGGGGCACTCCGAGGTGCAGCCTTTACAGGAGAGACAGAGCGCCATGACCGCATACAGTTCTTCATGGCTAAAGGGGTTGGGGCGTTCGCTGTGGGTCAGAAACTCGCGCAGGGCATTGGCCCGGGCCCGGGTGGTATCTTTTTCATAGCGGGTGGCGCGGTAGCTGGGGCACATGGTGCCGCCGGCAAAGTCGAGCCGCCGGCAATCGCCCGAGCCGTTGCATTTTTCCGCAGCGCGCAGAATGCCGTCGGGAAATTCCAGGATGGTATCGAAGGTTTTGTCCTGCTGGCCTGCTTCATAGCGCAGGGACGTATTCATCGGAGGTGCATCAACGATCTTTCCGGGGTTGAAAACCCCTCCGGGGTCCCAGGTTTGCTTGATCCGGCGCAGCAGTTCATAGTTTTTTTCACCGATCATGATGGGGATAAACTCGGCCCGCACGCGGCCGTCGCCGTGTTCACCGCTGAGCGAGCCCTTGTATTTTTTCACCAGCCGGGCCATCGCTTCGCCGATATCGTGCAGGCGCTGCCGGTCGCTTTCTTTTTTGAGGTTCAGGATCGGGCGCAGGTGCAGTTCGCCGGCGCCGGCATGGGCATAATACACAGATTTTTGCCCAAACCCGGCCATCAGTTTTTCAAAATCGGCGATATACGCGGGCAGGTCGGCTACCTCCACGGCCGTATCTTCGATACAAGCCACGCCCTTAGCCTCGCCGGGCATGTTAGACAATACGCCCAATCCAGCGTTTCGGAGTTCCCACACCCGTTTGGATTTGGGGGCAGGTACTACCGGGAAGGCGTATCCATAGCCATGTGCCTGCAAGTCGGCAATGAGCGCTGCGGCTTTGGCTTCAGCTTCCTGCGGAGC
>CAYVDV010000488.1:0-3934 GCA_964450465.1 uncultured Saprospiraceae bacterium | reverse complement strand
GCCCTTTGCATGCTTTCCCCGGGCACTTCCATGACGATCAGCAATCCCTTTGGGTCGGGCTGGATAACCGCTTCATATTCGCCCACAGTTATCGACCTGAATGTCGGTCCGCCCTTGGGCACATCGCTGCCATTGGGCGCGTTCCAATTGCCGCAAATCTGCATCCAGACCAGTCAGGCGCCGGCGCAGCTACTCGAGATCAAATGGATGAAAGGCGACAGGGTAGTCTGCCGGGATACCGTCGAATTGGGCTGCGAACCGCCCTGCGGGTATATGCTGGAACAGGAAATCCTTTGCGATGCCGCTACCGGCACCTGGACATTCAGCGGGGTGATCAAAAATACCTCGCCGTACACCATGGGTCAGGCGAATTGTGTGTTCACCTCACCGGCAGGACTGAGCCTCTACAATACCATTTTGCCCTTGGGCAGCTTGCTGCCCGGCGGGACCCAGCCTTTCAGCATACTGATCGGGGCCCCTGCGCGGCCGGGCGACACGGTTTGCTTCACGGTTTCCCTGCATGCGCTGAACGACGATGCCCAGCACAGCCAGTGTTGCAACTTCGGCGACTGCATTGTGCTTCCGGGTTGTGAAACGCCATTAAACTGTTCCTGCGACACGGCTTTCCAGGAGGTAACCGCATTGGGGATCAACTACGCTGTTTCGCCACAGAATCCGTTTATGTACATGTTCTCGCCAGCAGCTGACCTGACGGAATGCGACGTGGTCACCTGGGAATGGTCGGATTCGCCGGTACCTGTGCAAGTCATCGGAAACACACCGGTTATCCACGAGTTTTCAAAGACAGGTTCATATTCCGTTTGCCTGAACGCCCTGCGGACCACGGCGGACGGGACCACCTGTCTGGTGCAAAGTTGTACGGATGTGGACCTGTTTCCACCGGCCTCCGAAGAGCGGCTAACCCTGTTCCCGAATCCGGCCAAAAACGGCCGGTTCCAGGCCTTGCTGACACCGGGATGGACCGCAAGCGCCCGGTTCCGGGTGCTGGATATGCTTGGCCGGGAAGTGGCAGAACGGGAATTTCCGGATGCTGCAGGAAGTCACCTGCTGGCGCTGCAATTTGACGGTTTAGGCGAAGGCCTGTACACCGTGGTGGTGGAATCGGGCGGGAAGAAGTGGATCGTGAAGATGGTGGTGAATTAGGAGGCCAAAGAAATTTCCCTACTTTTGGCGTTTTCTATCGAAAACGACTCCTGATTCATGAAAGACACCCGGATCATTCGAAACAAAGAGCTGAACATTTGGGAAGCCCTGACACCGGTTGTGGTGCTGGTTGGTTTACTGGCATACAATGTAATGGTTTATGGCGATGAAGCGCTGAGCGGCTCCAACCAGTTTATCCTGTTGATGGGTGGCGCAGTCGCTGCGGTGGTCGGGTTTTTTAACAAGGTCAGCTACAAGCAGATGATCGAGGAGGTTTCCAATAACTTCAAATCGACCACAGAGGCTATCCTGATCCTGTTGCTGGTAGGCGCTTTGTCCGGCACCTGGCTGATCAGCGGAGTGATCCCCACGCTGATCTACGGCGGGATCAAGCTGTTGAATCCGGTGATCTTCCTGCCGGTTACCGTGTTGGTCTGCTCGGTGATCTCCCTGGCTACCGGGAGTTCGTGGACGACCTCGGCCACTGTGGGCATTGCCCTGGTGGGTATCGGCAAGGCGCTGGGCCTGCCGGAGGGCATGGTAGCCGGGGCTGTGATCTCCGGGGCTTATTTCGGGGATAAGATGTCGCCCCTTTCCGATACGACGAATCTGGCGCCGGCTATGGCCGGCGGCGAGTTGTTCTCGCACATCCGGTATATGACCATCACAACGGTGCCCACATATACGATCACGCTGGCTGTATTTATTCTCCTCGGGCTCACGCGGGATGTTTCGGGCGTGGCCGATACGAGTGCGATCCTGGCAGCCATCGACGAAACGTATTACATCAGCGGTTGGTTGATGCTGGTACCGCTGGCGGTAATCCTGCTGATTGTAAAAAAGACCAAGCCGATCATTGCGCTGCTCCTGGGTGCGCTGCTGGGCGGCGTTTTTGCCGTTATTTTCCAGCCGGCCATCGTCAGTAAACTCGCCGGCGCCGAAACGCTCACCGTTCAGTCGGCCTACCAGGGCGTCATGAATGCCATGACTGTGAGCACCGCCGTTGAGACAAGCAATGCGGCGCTCAACGACTTGTTCTCCTCCGGCGGCATGTACGGCATGCTGGGCACGGTGTGGCTGATCATGTGCGCCATGGTGTTTGGCGGCGTCATGGAGGCCATCGGCGCCCTGGCCCGTATCAGCAGCGCCCTGCTGAGCCTCGCCCACTCGGTTTTCGGCCTGTTCGCCAGTACGGTGGCCAGCTGCGTGGCCCTCAACGTGACGGCTTCCGATCAGTACCTGGCTATTGTCGTACCCGGAAAAATGTTCTCCAAAGCCTACGCAAAACGGGGGCTCGCGCCCGAAAACCTGAGCCGTACATTGGAAGATTCCGGGACGGTTACCTCGGTACTGGTGCCCTGGAATACCTGCGGGGCATATCAGTCCAAGGTGCTTGGCGTGGATGTGGCTCATTATTTTGTCTATGCCGTGTTCAACTACCTGAGCCCGCTCATGACGCTGTTTTTTGCTGCCATGCACATAAAGATCAAGCAACTGGAACCCGAGGCCGAACCCGTGGAAGCATAACGTTTTTATGGCCTGATGACGATCATCATCGCCTCTGTGTTGGCTCAGCGTATCTTTATTCCGCTGCCAACAGCTTTGTGCCGGACTTTTTTAACCGAACCGGCATGCTACGTTTTCTTTTTGCATTTATCCTGCTCATACACGGCCTGATCCATCTGATGGGCTTCGCCAAAGCCTTTAAATACGCAGAAATAGAAGCCCTGCAAAGCGAAATTTCCCGGCAGGCGGGTCTGTGGTGGCTGTTGGCCGCCGTGCTGTTCACCGCTTCCGCCCTATTGTTCCTGGCGGGGAAAGATGCCTGGTGGATGATCGCCATTCCCGCTATCGCCGTTTCGCAAGTGCTGATCTTCCGGTACTGGCAGGATGCCCGCTTTGGCACCCTGGCCAATGTGATCGCCCTGGCCGGCGTGCTGCTGGCATGGGGAAACTGGAACTTTCAACGCATGGTTGACCGGGAACGGCAAAACTTTCTCCCACCGACTTTGGCAGCAGAAACAACGCTGACCCACGACCGGCTCGCAGCGCTGCCCCCCGTCGTCCAGCACTGGCTCGAGCGCTCCAACAGCATCGGCAAACCCATGACCCAAACTGTGCATCTGCGCCAAACGGGACAAATGCGCACCGATCCAAGCGGCAAGTGGATGCCTGTGACCGCAGAACAATACTGCACTACCGGCAAACCGGGATTTTTCTGGACGACAAGCGTGCAGGCCGCGCCATACATAGACCTGGCAGGTCGCGATAAATACGAGGACGGCAAGGGATTCATGCTGATCAAATTACTGTCGCTCTTCCCGGTAGCCGATGCCAGCGGACCAGAAACCGACCAGGGCGCCATGCTGCGCTACCTCGGCGAACTCGTATGGTACCCTTCCGCCGCCCTGCAGCCCTACCTCCAATGGGAAGCCCTGGACAGCCTGTCGGCCAAAGTCACTATGCGTTACAGCGGACTGGAAGCCTCCGGTATATTCACTTTTTCTCCGGAAGGCGATGTGCTTCGTTTCGAAGCAATGCGGTATTTTAGCCGCAAATCAGGCGCTACCCTGGAAAAGTGGCAGGTTCGCACAGACCCCAACGGGTTCCGGGAATTTCAGGACATCCGCATTCCCGCCCGCTGTGCCGTAAGCTGGCTGCTGGAATCCGGCGAATTCAACTGGTTTAATCTGGAAGTGACGGAGTTGGAGTAGGAGTGATGGGGGGGGATTAGGGTCATTGGGGGGCATTGTAGGTCATTAAGGGTCAT
>CAYVDV010000487.1:0-3968 GCA_964450465.1 uncultured Saprospiraceae bacterium | reverse complement strand
GCTCCGCTTTGCCGTCGGAACGCACCACGAAGATGTCCTGTACGGATCCGCCTTTGAACGCCGGGCCGTTTTTTACGCGAACGACCTGAGCGTGCGCCTCCGTCACGAGGTAGAGTTCCACCTTCATGCGGGGCCGGAGTGCGATGCCGGTTTGCTGGTCTTCCAGGGCCACATCGAAGTTCACCACATTGTTGGCCACAGCCGGATGGATGTTGATGAGCGTGCCCCGGATGACCGAATCATTGACCCGGATCACGGCGGGCATGCCCGGGCGGAGTTGCGGGGCATAGGTATCGGATATCGATCCCAAAATCTGATAACTGCCCAGGTCGGCTATGCGGGCAAGGATCTCGCCTTCGTTCACTTTGGTGCCGAGGTTGCGGTTGACGAAAGTGAGCACACCGGCCCGGGTGGCTACGATATCGGCCTGGCGGAGTTTGCGTTCGAACTCGCTGAGTTCTTTCTCCTGGATCGATGCGGTAATCTCCGTTTCGCGAATGCTGGCCTGCATGGCCAACTGGCGACTGCGGATATCGTTTTCCAGTTGCCGTTTTTCAAGTTGGGCGATCCGGAGGTTGGTTTCGGCCTTTTCGATAGCCTCCCGGGTACCGCCGCCGGCCTGAAACAGACGCCGGGCATCCTCCAGTTCGGCCTTCAGGCTGGTGATCTGGCAGGCCTTGATCGAGTCCTGGATCTGGATATCAAAGTAACTCTTGTCGAGATCGAGTTTGATCCGGACGATGCTGTTGCGTTTGAGTTCAAGGGCGTCTTTTTGTTTTTCAAATTCGATCTGGGTGAATGTTTTATCCAGGTCCAGAATACGATCGCCCGTTTTGACCGTTGAGCCGGCATTGAAATAGGCCTCCTGAATGACTGCCGATATCGGACTGGTAATGACCTGCTCAAATTCCGGTCGCACCTCCCCGGAGGCCGAAAGCGTATTTTCCACGTCACCCACGCCGGACAGGGCAATCCGGATGTCCGTTTTTTTCACGGAGCTGCCCAGGGCATCCCGCAACAACCAGATCATCCCGGCCAGCCCGGCCACCGTCAGTGCGATGTACCAAACCGTGCGCTTGCTCCGCTGCCGGATTGTCTGCTTTGAAATTTCTCTGTCCATTTTCGTTCGTTTTTAACGCTGGTACAAAGAAAAGATTCAAGCGGCGTGCCAAGTTACAATTTCATGTTATTCAGCACTTTAAGTCAAATTCGGAAATAAAAAAGCGTTCGATTCCGGACACTTTGTCCGGATACAGCCAGGGGCTGAACACCCGAAAGTGTTCATTAAACTGTGTCACCGATATTTTGGATTTCCTTGAAACGCCATTGACAACATTGGTATCATTGGCACATTACCCCACCCACTTTGTCGCCGCCTGATACTCGTACCGGGTCATCTTTTCCAGCAATTCCGGTACAGTGGGAGCGTCGACGCAGAGTTCGCGATTTTTTGCTTTAAGGAAGCCAAAATGCACCATTTGGTCCAGCATTTGCAGCATGGGTCCGTAATAGCCGCGTACGTTGAGCAGGCCTACGGGTTTGCGGTACTGGTGGAGTTGCGCCAGGGTGAGGGCTTCGAAATGTTCGTCCATGGAACCATAACCGCCGGGGAGGGTGATCACGCCGTCGGTGCCTTTGATGAGCAGGGTTCGGCGCTCGGCCATGGATTCAACCACGATCATGTCGGTCACGCCGATATGGCCCAGCTCCAGTTCGGTGAGTTGGTCGGTGATAACGCCGGTGATCGGGCCACCGTGGGACAGCACGGCGTCGGCAAGTATGCCCATGAGGCCGACGCTGCCGCCGCCAAAGAGTACACGGATATTGCGTTCGGCCAGGGTTTTGCCCAATTCGGCGGCCGCTTCGGCAAACCAGGGCTGATTGCCCGGATTGGCGCCACAAAAAACTGCTACGGAGGTCATCGCGTGATAGATCGGTTAGTGATACCCGGGCAAAAAAACGATGAATTACCTGCCCTTGCATATATTTATAAAAAATTAATACCGGGTAAGCCTACATTTGTAACCGTACCGATGAATAATCCTGCTATGTATCGTTCTAGTACAGTATTGTTTGTCCTGACCCTTTTGCTGGCGACAGCCTGTCAAAAAAAGGACAATCCGGAGCCGCCGGACAAACAGGGATTCACCCTGCACTTCCACAATGAATTCAATGTCCTGGAGGCGGAATACGCCGCATTTCTCTCGGATGAAAACGGGACGGTGCGGGCGTTTCGCTGGTTGCCGGGCAGCGATACCGCCCGCTTGTCGGTACCCGATGCACTGCCGGGCGACCGTTTCGACTGTACGGTAGTAAAAATCGTCACCCTGATCGCGCCGGGTACCGGCGTACGCGACACCACGGTAACCCTGACTACCTATACCAATCTGTTCGACGGCGCCAATATTTACTTTCGCGATCCGAATTTTTTGCAAAGCACCGACCTGTTCCTTCGTTTTACAAACCTGAATGCGCTCGACTCCATCATCGTGCCCGACGGCCTCACTTTTGCACGGCCGCAGCCTGCCAACAACTTTACCGGGCAGTACCGGGTGTTGCACACCGGACGCATCTGGTGCCGCATTCTGATGGACGGTGAAAGCAACTGGCGCTATGCCTACCTCGACAATGTTGCTGCCCCAAACCTCGACACGACCCTGGATGCGGCCGCCCTGCCACTGCTGCCTGCGGCTCCAAAATCCTTGTCGCTGCCATTGCTGACAGCCTGGGACTATAAAGTGGACGGCGTAATCGACGCAACCCAGGGCAAATTTCTGGCCATCGGCGACCTGATCCGCGCGCCGGGCGGCGCTGTTCCGGTGTTCGACCAGTTGAACATCTACCAGCCACCCGGTCCGTCGTTTGCCGGTTACCGGATGCGATTTTCCGGCTTCGACAGCGCGCCGGGAGGCTTCGGTTACACCTGCGACCTGTACAGCGATACGCTGCCGGCGGCCTTGCCCGAACCCGATTTCGATATTCAGGCTACCGCAGCCGTAGGGAACCGGGATGCAGCCATTCAATGCAACGGCTTTGTTGATGTGCTGGTTTTCACGCGTACGCACA
The DNA here is from genome assembly GCA_964450465.1 of uncultured Saprospiraceae bacterium. Taxonomy (GTDB): domain Bacteria; phylum Bacteroidota; class Bacteroidia; order Chitinophagales; family Saprospiraceae; genus M3007. The sequence continues at coordinate 902 of CAYVDV010000487.1, read as the reverse complement.
ACAGCTCCCTGCATCTGGGCTGGGAAACCCTGGTAGCTCCCAATAATACCGACAAAGTGAGCTATCGCCTGCCCGATGTGCCGCCGGAACTGGCACAGCGTTTTTCGGCATTAAAAAATTACGATTTTGGCGAAACGGTACGCGTGCGGGGCGAGTCGTACCGCCAGTTCAATTCCTACCCGGAGGTGATTGCCCGCCGAATGTTGCTCGACGACCCACTCTGGCAAATGAAAGCAGGATACGTGGCCCGGGAGAGAGTGTTTTGATTTACAAATAATGAATTGCGATTTATGGAGCATAATGCTTTGTTTGAAGCCAACCGGGCAGCGTGGAACCAGCGTGTGGCGGTGCATAAAGACTCGGAGTTTTACGATGTAGCCGGCTGGAAGAATGGAAAAACCAGTCTGAACGAGATTGAATTGCGCGAGCTGGGCGATGTTTCCGGTAAAAAACTCCTGCATCTCCAGTGTCACTTCGGGCAGGATACGCTCTCCTGGGCGCGTCTGGGCGCGAAGGTGACCGGCTGCGACCTGTCCGACGACTCGATCGCCTACGCCCGTCAGCTGGCCCGTGAAAGCGGCCTGAAGGCCCGTTTTGTATGCTGCAACGTGTATGATCTGCCGCAGCATCTGAAGGGCAAATACGACATTGTGTTTACGTCATACGGCGTAGTGGGCTGGTTGCCCGATCTCGACCCCTGGGCTGCCGTGATAGCGCACTTTTTGAAAAAAGGCGGCGTGTTCTACCTGGCCGAGTTTCATCCGGTGGTATGGATGCTGGATGAAAAAATGGAGTTCATCAAATACGCATACCACAACGACGGGGTGATCGAGAGCGAACAAACCGGTACCTATGCCGACCGCTACGCCGACCTGGAATACAAGGAATACGGTTGGAACCAC
>CAYVDV010000486.1:1946-3978 GCA_964450465.1 uncultured Saprospiraceae bacterium | reverse complement strand
TAAAAACAGGATGCGTTTATCGACCGGGCCGAAGAACAGCCGGTATCTGAAAAAGGACGAAGCGTTCCGCAGTCACTATTTTATTAAAATGTTGCTGCAGATTCCCGCCAGGTTTACAAGGAAAATTTTCATGAGATTATTAAAAAAAGCAGTCCAAATGCGGGCTGCTTTTTTTGTGTAACACGGAGAGCCACCCTTTGCCCCAGTAAAAAGCGATTTGCCAGTATTTGACAATTTGCGGAAGCCGACGGTTATTTATGCTATAGCGAAGGGAAATCCCGGATATGTTGCCAAGCCGGTGACGGATGCCCTCCGTTTAAGTTTAGAAAAAAAAATATCTGATCCAAACGCAGCTAAACTTTACGCCATGGAATGTACATTTGCGTGTTAAATAGTTTTTAATCCACTTTATTCAATAATCTCATGACTGCTTCAGCAGACAGTACACTTTAGGTTTCCATTACCTGCCGGCTTCCAACGCACCTTATTTCCGGCAAATATTTTGCATTTTAAAGTTGTCTGCTTGCTCCTGCCGTCGCCGCGTTCCAGAAAGAAGGGGGGTGCCCCAATGGCTCGCGTACCTACCTGTGAAAAGAATTTTTGCTGGACGAAAGATCAAATGGCTGCTGCCTTCGGGTAGGGCCTTTTGGGCATTATAATCGTGTATTTTTATTCCGTATTATTTTAAACTCATGAAAATGAACAAGTTCTACCTCGTCTCCTTTGCTGCACTGGCATCTCAGGCCAGCCGGAAAACCGGTCGCGGGTTGACATTGGCCACCTTCGTACTGGGTCTGGTCTTTGCGCAAAGCCTGCAGGCTCAGATCACAGTCACCGCTACGGGCGGCACCATGATGGCTAACTACACCACGCTGAGCGCGGCAGTCACTGCCATCAACATGGGTACCCATACCGGTACCATTACTGTGAACGTCAATGCCGGCCACACGGAAACCCTGACGGGCCGGATCAACCTGACCGCCACGGGCACCATGGCCAACCCGATCACGATCCAGAAGAGCGGCGTGGGCGCAAACCCTAAGCTCACCGCTTATACGGGTACTAACACGGCCGCCAGCGCCGAGCGCGACGGCATGTTCAGCCTCTCGGGCAGCGACTGGGTGACCATCGACGGGATTGACCTGCAGGACGCTCCGGGCAACACGGACGCAACCACTACCATGGAATACGGATACGGCTTGTTCAAGGCTTCCGATTCCGATGGTTGCCAAAATAATACGATTAAAAACTGCACCATCACCCTCAACCGGGTGAACAACACGGCCTGGGCGGGCAACGGCCATAACGGTTCGGTTGGTATCACCGTGAACAACTGCACGGCAACCGATAATACGGCGATCACCGTGGCAGCAGCCAGCGGATCGAACTCTTTCAACAAGTTCTACAGCAACACCATCCAGAATTGCAACGCCGGTATCTCTTTTACCGCGTTTGCTGCGCCTTCCCCCTTTACGCTGGGTGATACGGACAACGACGTGGGCGGCACGGGCGCCAGTACGGGTAACAGCATCCTGAACTTCGGCGGCGGCGCCGGCGCAAGCAATCCCGCTACCGGTATTTTTGCCAACAACCAGTGGGGCCTGAATATCTCCTACAATACGATCAACAACAACGACGGCGCCGGGGTAAACCACCCCACCACGATGCGGGGGATCTTCCTGAACAGCTCCTCCACCAGCGCCAGCGCAAACATCAACAACAACACGCTGACCCTGAAAGGCGGCGGCACGACCACGCAGATCTCGGTTATTGAGAACTCGTTCGGGTCCACTGCGGCCAGCAACACCATCAATATCAACAATAACTTCATCACCAACTGTACCAACGAGACCAACACAACCGGGATCTGGTATGGGATATGGAATAATGCAGCTTCGGCAGCCAAAGTGAATATCAACGGCAACGTCTTCTCCAACAACAGCACCAACAGTACTTCGGGGACGACTTACCTGATCTACAGCAACGGCGCCGTTGCAGAGGAACTCAACGTGAATAACAACAGCCTGAGCCA
>CAYVDV010000486.1:0-1846 GCA_964450465.1 uncultured Saprospiraceae bacterium | reverse complement strand
ATTTATATCGGGGGCGGTACGATCATCAATCTGTACTATAACTCGATCTACCTGAATGCCAGCAGCACAGGCGCTAACTTCGGCGGGAATGCTATCTACGCCAGCACCACGCCGGCGTTGAAAATGAACAACAATATCCTTGTCAACCTGTCCACGCCGGTGGGCACGGGTATTGTTTCGGCATATCGCCGTTCGTCCACTACCCTGGGCACGTACGATGCCACTTCCAACAACAACGATTTCTTCGCCGGAACCCCGGGTGCGTCCAACCTGATCTTTTACGACGGGACAAACGCCATCCAGACCCTGGCGGCTTACAAAATCTTTGTAGCTCCGGCAGATGCCACCTCTATTTCCGGCAACCCACCGTTTATCAGCACATCCGGTGCATCGGCCGACTTCCTGCACGTCAGCACCACTATGCCGACGCAGTTGGAAAGCGGTGGCGGCAACATCGCCGGCATCACCGACGACTATGACGGGAATGTCCGTCAGGGTAACGCAGGCTATGCTGGTGCCGGCTCTGCTCCGGATATCGGCGCCGATGAAGGCGATTTCATGGGTATCGACCTGACCCCGCCAAACATGGTATATACCCCGCTGGCAGGCAGCTGCACGACGGGTGACCAAACCATTGCAGGCGTAAATATCACGGATGCCTCCGGTATTCCGCTTGCAGGCATGCTGATCCCGCGCATCTATTACCGCAAGGGCGCCGGCGCCTGGTTCTCGAAACCCGGTACGCTGGTCTCCGGCACGGCTACTAATAGCATCTGGGACTTCACGATCGTCGCCGCAGATATGGGCGGCCTCGTCATCGGCGACGCAGTGGAATACTACCTGATCGCGCAAGACCTTGCCGTACCGGTAAATATCGGCTCCAACCCCGCCGGCGCCGTAGCCACGGATGTGAACAACGTGACGACGCCTCCGGCTACGCCGAACTCCTTCAACGTACTGCCCACCCTCAACGGTACCTATACGGTAGGTGTGGGCGGCAACTATACGACGCTCTCGGCAGCTGTAGCCGCTTATAATGCCGCCTGCCTTGGCGGCCCGGTAGTCTTCAGCCTGACCGATGCCACCTATCCTTCGGAGGCTTTCCCGATTGCAATCGGCCAGGCTGTTGGCGCCAGCGCAGTAAATACGCTGACGATCCGCCCGGCAGCCGGTAATTCGGCTACGATCAGCGGCAGCAGCGCAAGCTCGATCATCACGCTGAATGGCGCAGATTACGTGATCATCGATGGTTCCAACTCTGGCGGTACGGACCGCAGCCTCCTGCTGGAAAATACCAATGCAGCGACAAACTCTGTCGTTATTTGGGTGTCGAGCCTGGGGAACAATGCCGGCGCCACCAATAACGTCCTTAAGAACCTGAACATCAAAGCCGGCGAGATCGGCACGACCACTTCGATCAATACCTTTGGCATTTATGTCGGTGGTACAACTATCTCCACATCTGCTACTGGCGCCGATAACGATAACCTGCTCATCCAGAACAACGCGATCAAGAAAGCCCGCTACGGCATTTATGCCCGCGCTGCCGCTTCTGCCAACGCCAACGATGGCCTGCAGATCATCGGCAACGAGATCGGTTCTGACGATCCCAACGAATATGTTACCTACCGCGGTGTGGAACTTTACTATGCCGAAGGGGCAATAATTTCGCGCAATACCATCTTCAACCTGATCCAGGCGCTCAGCGCCAACAACTCCGGTATTGAGATCGGTACGGGTGTCAACAACGCGCAGATCACCCGGAACAAGATCTCCAAGGTGTACAGCACGAGTTCCGGCGGCTGGGGCGCTTACGGGATCAACTTCGCCTCTACAACGAGCGTAT
>CAYVDV010000485.1:0-3988 GCA_964450465.1 uncultured Saprospiraceae bacterium | reverse complement strand
GTGTATTGTTTACCAGCAACAGCACGGGCGACCTGCAATGGTTTGTCAACGGCGTACCCTCCGGGAACAACGCCACCCTGCAATTCACCTTTGCAAATGCGGGGTTGTACACGGTCACCTTGCAAGTTTCGAGCCCGGTTTGCACCGATGAATATGTATTGACGGTAGAGGTGATTGACCCTTGTCAACATCCTATTAGCCAACAAATTCGATTTAATTATTCCGACCAGGAAAGTGGATACGTCATTAGCATGCAGTTGTTAATTGACGGTACAACTATTGCCTGTGGCGCACATGGCAATAAAGCCTGGGTTGCCAGGTGGAATGCCCAGGGAGATGTATTATGGAGCAAATCCGTGAATTCCGATACGACAGCATGGCATGAGGTGCGTCAGTTGCCGGATGGCACATTTATTTTGGTTGGCAATTGGAATAATAAGATTATGAACCTTACGCAGTTGGACCCGGATGGGAATTTAATTGGCAGTTGGGGGTTTACTCCAACCGCAAACACTAAACTGATATTTTCGGATATCACTCGCAATAAATTGGTAGTAGAAACGGATGGTACTGTGGTATTTACGATGTACAATAACATCTATCAACTTTTTTTGGTAAAGTTCAAATTGGACGGAACCTTGGTCTGGTCAAAAATGTATGATAATGTCAAATATTGCGACCTGCTTAAACCCGGCAATGGCGGAAGTGGATATTTTATATCACGCTCGATATTTCCCAACCCGGCTTCCAGTAGCAACTTTGAGGTCTTTCGCCTTGACGCCAACGGTAATTTAATCAATGGCCATGGGTACAAGCCCTTTGTGGGCGTTCACTGGATTGCCCCGAATAGTCCAATGCTAACAGCAACTTCCGATGGAGGTTATTCCATTGCGTCGGTTTTTCTCGACCAGCTTACGTTTAGAACGAATCTGCTTCGCTGTGATATTAATGGTGACATCACCTGGTCAAATCTGTTCAATACAACTGGTGTTTCTTCCAATTTACTAAAACCTAATTATTTCCCCGGCAAAGGTTGGATGCTGACCGATTTTGGCAATGTAATTCCTGGAAATAATGGCTTACAACCGACTTTGTTGCGTATCGAGGAGAGCGGTGAGCTGCGATGGGCGCAAAAATTTAATACAGCCTTGCCATATACCGGTAGGGCATTTCGAGTGGCAACTGAACAGGCAGGGGCAATCCATATTCTGAATGACGACTTTGCGAAACCATTCTTTTTAAATGGAATAATTCCCGATGAAACGGGGGTTACAAACTGCTTTACTGATCCCGCTCCAACAGCAATTTTAACCAATCAACAAACCTATACTGTTGTCCCGCCACAACCATTGAATATTTCGGATGTAATGGTGGGGGTACAGCAAATTTTCCCTGCCATGTTGGATGCCCCGTTAATTAAAACCATCGAATGCGGACCAGTAGAATTGCCCTGTCCTGAAATCTGCGACAACGAAATAGACGATGACGGCGACGGTTATGTCGATTGCTACGATACCGATTGTCAGTGTTTCACCGATAATGACTGCCTCAGCTCCATACCACTTTCACAAGGTGTTTCCGGTCGCCTGGCCTGGCAAACGCCCGTTGATACTGTTCCATGGACTGCTACCCCTATTGTAGCCAATCTGAACCCTCAAACGGATTCCATTCCGGAAATAATTGTACCGCTGACCTTGGACAATACTTCCTCCCCGGGGCATGATTGGCTCATTTACCGTGGCGACGGCTCGAACGCGGCCAATCCCGATGTATTAAATATTCCCACGGGCTTTTCCTGGTATCACCCTTCCTATCCTGCAATCGCCGACATCGATAAAGACGGCATACCGGAGCTGATACTGCTGGAAGCAGATTTAAAAGTGCGGGTGTACCGCAATTTTACCCCGGGCACCAATCCTTGTATGCAGTTGTGGATGAGCTCGGATATGCCCGCATTTAAATCTCAAAACCGAGCTCTGCTGGCTGATTTTGATCAGGACGGTACGCCTGAAGTATATGTTGGAAATGATGTGTTTCGCTTTGACTTTACCACGCCGGGTAGCCCCAAACTACTCAAAGTCCTGGACGGGACTGGTCCATACGGGCATATTGTTTTCGGCGGAGCTGTCTATACTACATGCGCGCCCATCGCAGCCGATGTGCTTTCTCCTTCCGATTGCAATGGCGATCCGGACTGTAATGGCCTGGAACTGGTTGCCGGCCCGGTGATTTATTCTATTGACCTCGATCTTTTGGATGGCGATGGTTATCAGATCAAGGTTGCCAAAAACCTGAATGATCTGGCGCCAAACTATTCCTGGTCAGATGGTTACACTGCTGTTGCCGACGTAGATCTGGATGGGACGCCCGACATACTTGTTACGGGAGATAGGACCAAGTCTTTCATCATAGAGCGCGGCCTTTACATTTGGAATAAAAATGGTTTGTTGCGGTTTATGTCACCCCCTAACTCAAATAGTGGTTTCGGTGGGTTGCCGGCAATTGCCAATGTTTACGACGACACAAAAAATGGATTTGATAAAGACCTGCCGGAAATCATAGTATGCAGTTCATTCCGATTAAATTGTTTTAACCTGAATGCTGCTACGCAGAACCCTGCCCAACCGTACTGGTGGAGCCTGCTTACCACCGATAATTCAGGGTTTACCGGTTGCAGTGTTTTTGATTTTAACGGCGACGGCATTCAGGAAATTGTTTACCGCGATCAAAGTGATTTGCGCATTTTATTTGGCAGTAATTTGCCCCTGCCGCCGGGGGTTGACGCCGAGAGAAACTGGTGGAAATCAACCGTTGGCAGTGTCACTGCTGACGAATTTCCCGTTATAGCCGATCTGGACAACGACGGGCAAGCCGAAATTACGGTAACCGGGAGATTGGAACCCTTTATTTCCGGTACCGAACCAAACCAACCGGGCCGGCTACACGTTTTTGAAAGCGCAACGTTGCCCTGGATGCCTTGCCGGCCAATCTGGAATCAATTTTCATATAACCCGCTCTTTATCAATGATGATTTAACAGTGCCGGCGCATCAACAGGCGCACTGGAAGGAAGTCCCGGGTCCGGGTGGCGGCAAATGGCCGTATAACACGCATTTGGCGCAATTGCCCCAATTGAACAGCCAGTTCCAGCCGGGACTTCCCGTGCCCGATGCCAGTGCAGCAGTCGATTCGCTTTTTTGTCAAAATAATACCCTCCAAATCAGCCTGCGCGTATGCAACACCGGAAGCGCAGTCCTCCCGGACAGCACACCGGTTCAGTTTTATTTGGGCAATCCTGCCAATGCAAATGCAAGCCTGTTTGGCGCGCCTGTTTACCTTTCCGGGGCCTTGCCAAAGGACTCCTGCCGAAATTGGGTGCTGCAAATTCCTGTGCCGCCCCAAGGCACGTTGTGGGGAATGGTCAACGACAACGGCTCGATACCAACACCCTTCGATTTGGCCTCCCAGTTCCCCTCTACGTACCAACCGGAATGCCACTACGAAAACAACCTTTTCTCCCTCCAGATCTCTTTTTCTACGCCGAAACTGGACCTTGGACCAGACCAAACCCTCTGTAACAGCAGCGTGCTTACGCTGCATGCGGGGCCCGGGTTTAGCCGCTACCGGTGGAATGATGGCTCCACGGACAGCCTCTACACCGCTTACAGCCCCGGGAAATACTGGGTAGATGCCTGGGATATTTGTGGCAATGAATACACCGATACCCTGAATATCGGGTTGAATGCCCTATCGATTGATCTTGGCCCCGATCTCGAGGTTTGTCCGGGCGACAGCCTGTCTCTTTCCGTTACAGGCTTTGATGCATATTCCTGGGAGCCTGCAGCTGTAATTTCCTGCACGGATTGCCCATTGGTAAGCGTTCATCCGGGCGCCGATATCACCCTGAGGGTTACCGGCCGGTCAGGCGATTGTTTTGCCACCGATTCCTTGCGGATCCATGTCCGGCCGGCGCCCCAGTTGGCTGACGC
>CAYVDV010000484.1:0-3992 GCA_964450465.1 uncultured Saprospiraceae bacterium | reverse complement strand
AATGGCCAACTCAAAGAACTGCAGGACAGGCAACAAGCCCTGCAACAGCAGTGTTCCGGTATCCGCCCCATTTTTAGTGAACCGGAATGCCTGCGCAATGGCGATGCAGACTGCCTCCGCGAATTATTTACAATCCGGCTGAATGATCTTCAGGGTAAGCCCGATAATCTGTTTCCGGTGGAGGTTGCAGCCGTTGCCGGTACGGCGGCCATTACTTATCACTATCCGGATGATGCGGATACCTATGCGTTGTCTAATGAATTGCGCACCCTCGCCGGGCACATCGTCGGCCAAATGCGCCTTTTGGAACAACAAGGCATCCGGGTTGCCGGTATTGCCTTGGTCACGGAATTGCAGGAGGATCGCAATACCTTGGGTTACAGCCTCGGCCTTTCTTATGATGGTGCGGTTGGCACTGTACCGATCCGGTACACGCTGGTGGATAATGTTACGGGCACAGCGGTGGAGCAAAACCGTACGCTTAGCCCGGGCGATCCGGTAAATCTGGAGGTGCTGGGCGCGTTGAAACTCGCTGCGCTCCAGCAATTTCTGATTGGTGAAGGCTTGCCTGCCGGGAGCCTGCGTTTACAGCTTCGCTTTAACCATGCCGGCAATATTTACCGGGAAGAAACCAAGGTCGTCTTGAATATCCGGCAATAACTTCCGGCGGCATACGCATTCAGGCTTTTAACGTGGTAGTATTCAGCACTTTGTAGTCCTTGTCTATCATAATATCCGCCAGGATCGCATGTTTTCGGATAATTTCCTGTTCCAACTGCAGGATTTGATCTATCACCGGTTCCCGTTGATCCCGGTTGCGCACATCGCGGTTTTGGATCGTATCCGGGTATCCGCGTTTCATAAAGATCTTGCAGTCCAGGTCGGACAGGGACAATACGTACGTTCCTTCCACGATCAATACTTGTATGCCGGAAAAATCATGGGTTTGGCTCAGGATCTTGTTATTGGGATAATCGACGAGCGGCCCTTCGGTTTTTTCTCCACCTTCCAGAAAAAAGTGAACGTGTTCCTGGAGCAGGTCCATTCTAACTTCGCCGGGGCCAACGCAGGATAAATCGCGGAGGCGATTAGCGTGGTTATCGTGCGGCGGGAGGCGAAAATAGTCGTCCAGATGTAACAGGGCACTTGGCAGGCCATTCCGGTTAAGTTCGATTTCCAGGCATTTGGCCGTCATGGATTTTCCACAGCCGGATTCGCCGCCGACACCAATGACGAATTTCTGCTTTTCGCTAATGTGGAAACGCCGGAACAGTATGTCCAGCAATTCCCGGGTCAGGTCAAAGTAATGGGGTTTGATATCAAATACATCGCCGATCATAGCAGGTATGTAAAGCTGGTGGAAAGGTCAGTTGAAAGAAGAGCATGCCGGAGCATGAGAAGGCCGGTGGCGGAATAGGCCATTTGCCTGGTTCCTCCGGCCTGGCTTTGTTCTCCGTCCCAGTATTCTTCAAAGGCAAAGTCCGGGCTTTGGGTCAGCGCGCTTTCTACGATCCGGGCCAGATTCTCCAGTCCTTCGTGGTGTTGATTAATGCGCAGCGCCAATGCCAGCCAGCCCAGCCAGATCAGCCAGATACCGCCATTGTGGTAGTGGCCGGGTTGGTTTTTGAATGAAAAAAGGTAAAAGTTACTCAGTTCATCCCATTTCGGATGCCCGGGACGAATGATGGGATAAAAGGCCGGTGGAAGTTTATTTTCCAACAAAAAATGCCGGTTTATCCAGTCCAGACCTGCCCGGATTTCCGGTTTGCCCGGGTGCAGCAGACAGAGCAGACTGTTGGCTGCCAGGTCAAACACATCGTTATAGCCACCGGGGGAGAAGCTGGTATAAAAGTAAGTGCCGTGCTGTGCCGGTCGCCGGGCATATGCGACCGGATGATAGGCGCCGGAGGCTTCCGGGTGTTCAGGCTGCCCCGGGGCATAGTTTCGAAAGATCGTGTCGGCAATCCGTGCTGCCTTGTCCTGCCAGGCAGGTTCAGCCCAGATCCTGCCTGCCAGCTGCAGGCCCCAAAAGCGCAACAACTGGTCGTACAGAATGTAACCTTCGTACACATATTCGTCGGCCCAGTTGCCACCTTCTGCGATATAGATCAGGTGGCGGTTGTTGTATTCCAGGCTGTCCAGCAGGTTTATCACCTGTTGCACCGACTGGGTCCATTCCGCAGCCTGCAGCAGGCCATGCCGGACACCCAGACCTACGCCGGTGAGGTACCAGGTTGCGGCATCGATCTTGGGACTCAGGGCGCCATAGCTGACGCGGCTGACCTTTCCATCAACTATCGTATAATTCGACGCTATCTGGCCGTTTTTGCCCTGAAGTTCCTTTAAATGCTGGAGTGTACTACGGAAACTGTCTGCGATCTGCTTGTCGCCGGCAAGCAGTCCAACGATGCCCGCCATGACGGCATCCCGGGTAAAAATGGCAGCATAATTCGCTTCGGCACTAAGCGACGCTTTAATCCCGTAGGGTGTACTCAGCTGCAGCAGCAGGCGGCTTGCCCGAATACTCCATTCTTCCAAAACAATTGACATGGCAGTTTTCCTAAAATATATTTCGTTCCGGAATCAAATGTAATTCAGTATTTTATATCCAAAGCTATTGGAGACGAGGCAAGGAGGGTGCAAACGGTTTCGGTTGAAAACTTTTTGAGCGCCGGGAATACAGAGGAGACACAAAGAACATTGCTCTTTGTGTCTCCTCTTCAAATCAGCTGTCTTGTTGTACTTACTTTGCGATAAACACGCTATCCAGCAAATCTCCGTCAAAGTTGCCGGTTGGGCGACCGATCACGTGGTTATACACTGCAGCGACAAAGATGGTGCGTGCAGCTGCAGTGATCGTGCTGGCCAGCAGCACAATGGCCACAGCGACCACAATTCCCAGTATAAGGCTGGCCTGGGACAACACCCAGAACACGATAACTGCAGCTATGATACCCAAAAAGTAAAAGATGCCAAAGCTGGCATTGGCGGCAAAGGATTCGCCCCACTTTTGTTTCATCAGCCGGCCGGACTCTTTTACGGAATCCCATACGCTGATATCCTGGTAAACAAGGATCGGGACCACGAAAAAGGTCAGCAGTGACCAGGCGATACCCAGTAGTGACGCAGCGATTTCGCCCAGTTTTCCGGCATTTTGCAATAACTGGAGCAATGTGCCCACTGTGGCAGACAAGACGGACCAGGCGAAGATTTTACCGATCCTGGAAACGGCAAAGTTTATGCCATCACCTACATTTGTTTCTTCGCCGTTTAGGATCTTGATCGCGCAATGGATCAATGCGCTGTTGAAGAACACGATCACGAAGAAGTTGATCAGGTAATAAAGAAAGACCAGTCCCAAGGCCAGTACGTTTCCGTATTGCTCGTCGTCGAGGAGGGCCTGAATTTCGTCGCCGACGAAAAAGAAGGTGCCGCCAAAAAAAGTGGCCAGGATCAGGATCAGCGAAATTACCGAAAATACGGGCAACAGCAGCAGGGAACGGTTTTCATTGATGGTGCGGAAGCTGAGTTTGGCCAGGTCCCAGCCGTTACTCAATCTGGTGAGGAGTTGCATTTTTTTATTGGTTAGATTGTGATGATGATATGTTAAGGTACCAAAAGTACGCAGGAATTGGGATGGTAGTATTCCGGGTGTTAAAAATATTTAACGGTGCGGTGGTATCTATAAAGGTGTCCGAAACCAGCTGCACTGTTTTAATGATCCTCAAAAAGGCTAAAAAGCGCGTAACCAAACCTTTGTTGGGGCTTATCGAAATCCTGCGAGTACCTTTGTTTTGCTGGCGCAGATGAATCTGATCATTGCCGGACAAAGATACAGGGAGGGGGCTGGCGAATTTTCCATGAATACAACTATGCAGAATAACCGTCTTTACCGAGTCATTATATTGTTTTTGTGTTTCATAGCCCAGACCACCGTATGGTCTCAGCTGGATACCGTGCATTGGCTGCCGCCCATATATGCGCGTTCCGAT
>CAYVDV010000483.1:0-4000 GCA_964450465.1 uncultured Saprospiraceae bacterium | reverse complement strand
CGCGTTTAAAATCGCGTTTTCCACCCGTTTTTTCCATAAGGCGGATCTCTTTGATCACAATATCGTGCGAGAGCGCCTTGCACATGTCGTAAATGGTCAGTGCCGCCACCGAAGCGCCGGTGAGGGCTTCCATCTCGATGCCGGTCTTGCCGGTAAGCGCGGCCGTGCAGTCGATCACTACCTCTTGCTGTTCGTTCAGGGCGATGTGCAACTGACAGTCTTCCAGCCCCAGCGGGTGGCAGAGCGGAATGAGTTCGCCGGTGCGCTTGGCAGCCATCACTCCCGCAATGATCGCCGTCTGGAACACCGGTCCCTTGGGCATGCGCAGTTCATCGCCTTCCAGCTGTTTGAGTACGGCGGGCGGTAGCGCCACAATGGCGCGGGCGCGGGCTGTGCGGCGGGTCGGCGCCTTGGCGCTCACATCCACCATAGCCGGGCGGCCACTCTCGTCAATATGGGAAAAATCGGGCATTCTCTTGGATAATTTAGCGGTATGGGGATTTAAACAAGTTAAACCAATCCGGAGGCCTTATGTTTGTGTAGCAAAGATACTATCGCCGTGTTGACCGTAGCCGAAGCCGAAAAGATTATCCTGGAACATTGTTTTGACCCCGGTATCGAGGAACTGCCGCTGGCAGAAACCCGGGGCCGCATCCTGCGCGAAGACCTGCGCGCCGATCGCGACTTTCCGCCCTTTGACCGCGTGACCATGGACGGCATCGCCATCCGCTGCGAACGCTTTGAAGCCGGCCAACGGGTGTTTCCGGTGGCCGGCATGCAGCCCGCCGGCATGCCCCCGCTCCGGCTGGAGCAACCCGGCGCCTGCGTGGAGGTGATGACGGGCGCTATGCTGCCCGAAGGGACCGACACCGTGATCCGGTACGAAGATCTGGAAATGACCGAAGGGCGGGCTGAAATCCAGGTGGATGCCGTGCAATTCCGGCAAAATATCCATTACCGGGGGCAGGATCGCCGCGCCGGAGAGCTGATCGTGCCGGCCGGTCGCCTGATCGCCGCACCCGAGATCGCCACGGCAGCCACAGTAGGCAAGGCCCGGCTGAAGGTGACCCGGCTGCCCCGGGTGGCGATTATTTCCACCGGCGACGAACTGGTACCGCCCCAGGACACGCCCCTGCCGCATCAGATCCGCCGCTCCAATGTGTACGCCGTGCAGGCCGTGCTGGCCGAACAATTTGGTATTACCGGCGACCTGTTTCATTTTATCGACGACAAAGCGCAGATCGCCGAAGGGCTGGCGCGCGTGCTGACGGACTACGAGTTGGTCATCCTGACCGGCGCCGTTTCCGAAGGAAAATTTGACTTCGTGCCGGAAGTGCTGCACGATCTGGGCGTGGAGAAGCGCTTCCACAAGGTGGCGCAGCGCCCGGGCAAACCCTTCTGGTTTGGGCAGCAGGCGGGCCGGACGGTCATTTTTGCCCTCCCCGGCAACCCCGTTTCCGTGTTCATGTGCCTGTGGCGCTATGTGGTGCCGTTTTTGCGGCGCAGCATGGGGCTGGCAGATCTCCCGCAACACAGCGCCGTTTTGGCGGAAACCGTGGTTTTTAAACCGCAGTTGGCGTATTTCTTACCCGTGAAACTCGACAACAGCCGCGACGGGCAGATCCGGGCCTTCCCGCTGCCGGGGCACGGTTCGGGCGACCTGGCCAACCTCAACGACGCCGATGCCTTTTTAGCCTTACCTTTGGAGCGCGATCACTTCGGGGCAGGCGAATCATTTCCCCTGCTGCCATACCGCTAAACGATGCTCTACGATAACCACGGCCGACTGATCAATTACGTACGCCTGGCGGTGACCGACCGCTGCAACCTCCGCTGCTTTTACTGCATGCCGGAGGAGGGCATCCGGTTTGCCCCCCGGCGCGATATCCTGTCCTATGAGGAAATGGAGCGGCTCTTGCGCCTGTTATCGGAAATGGGCGTCAGCAAAGTGCGGCTCACCGGCGGCGAACCCTTTGTGCGGCGCGATCTGATGTTGTTCCTCGAGCGGATCGCTGCGCTCGAAGGGATTGAACAGATCGCCCTCACCACCAACGGAACCCTCACCGCGCCCTTTGTGAAACGGTTCAAAAGCCTGAAGATCAAGTCTGTCAACCTTAGCCTAGACAGTCTCGACCCGCAGCGTTTTTTCGAAATAACCCGCCGTGATGAACTGCCCAAGGTGCTGCGCAGCCTCGCCGAGCTGCTGAGCCACGGCATCGAGACCAAGATCAATACCGTGGTCATGCAGGGCCAAAACGAACAGGATATTTTGCCCCTGGCCGAGCTCACCCGCACCCATCCGCTGAGCGTGCGCTTCATCGAGGAAATGCCCTTCAACGGTACCGGCCAGCACTACGAACAATGGAACTGGGACCATCGCCGGATCGTCGATTTTCTGCGCGAACACTACCCTTCCCTGACCAAGCTGCCCGATCCGCCGCATTCCACCTCGTACAACTACGCGATCGAAGGGCACCAGGGAACGGTGGGCGTGATCGCAGCCTTTAGCCGCACCTTTTGCGGTACCTGCAACCGGCTCCGCATCACGCCGCAAGGGCTGCTTAAAACCTGCCTGTACGATTCCGGCGTGTTCAACGTGCGCGACCTCCTGCGCGCCGGCGCCAGCGACGAGCAGCTGCGCACCGCTTTCCTCGAAGCCATCGGCAACCGCGCCAAAGACGGCCGCGAGGCCGAACAACGCCGCTACCTGGGCGCCCCGGTGCGCGAAAGCATGACGACAATCGGGGGCTGAGAGCCTGGATACGTTTCAAATTTGCCTTTTCAAATTTACCTTTTGACTTGAAAAAGTACCTTTAGGGACGCTATCCTCGCCAGCATGAAAAAAAGCACCCTTTCCTCCACCCTCCTTGGCGCCGCCTTTCTCATGGCCACTTCGGCTATCGGACCGGGCTTCCTGACCCAAACGGCGGTTTTCACCGAGCAACTGCTGGCCTCCTTCGGCTTCGTTATCCTGGTTTCAGTGCTGCTCGACCTGGGTGCGCAGCTCAACATCTGGCGTATCCTGACCGTGCGCGAACAACGGGCGCAGGAAGTGGCGGATACCGTGGCTCCGGGTCTTGGCTACCTGCTGGGCGCTCTGGTGGCCCTGGGCGGACTGGCCTTCAATATCGGCAATATCGGAGGCTGCGGACTGGGCCTGAACGCACTTACGGGTATGGATGTCAATAGCGCCGCCATACTCAGCGGCCTGCTGGCCATCGGATTGTTCTGGGCCAAAGATGCAGGCCGGATCATGGACGCGGTGGTGCGGGTGCTGGGGTTGTTATTGCTGGGCCTGACGGTGTACGTAGCCGTATTTGCCCGCCCGCCGCTGGGCGAGGCGCTGTGGCGCACCTTCTGGCCTGCAAAACTGGACGCGCTCGCAATCGTCACCCTGGTGGGTGGCACGGTGGGCGGCTATATCAGTTTTGCGGGCGCGCACCGCCTGCTCGATGCGGGGGTGAAAGGGCCGGCAGCCCTGCCGCAGGTACAGCGCAGCGCCACCACGGGTATTCTGGTCACGGCCGTCATGCGCTACGTGCTCTTCCTGGCCGCCCTGGGGGTGCTGGCCGGCGGCGCCCGTCTGGATGCCGCCAACCCGCCGGCCAGCGTATTTCGCCTGGCAGCCGGCGAGGCGGGCTACCGCTTGTTCGGCCTGGTGATGTGGTGTGCGGCAATTACCTCGGTGATCGGTTCGGCGTACACTTCGGTGTCGTTTCTTCGCAGCTGGCACCCAGCACTGGAACGGCGGCAGCGCTGGGTGATCACGGCGTTTATTGTATTTTCCACGGCAATACTGGTCGGAATCGGCAAGCCGGTGCAACTGCTCATTTTTGCCGGAGCGGCCAACGGCTTCATTCTGCCGCTGGCGCTGGCACTGGTGCTGCTCGCCGCCCTGCGCCATCCGGTGCCCGGCTACCGGCACCCGCGCTGGTTGAGCGCCGCCGGCTGGCTGGTGGTGGCGGTGATGGCGTGGCTTGGGGTAATGGGGATACTGGGC
>CAYVDV010000482.1:0-4012 GCA_964450465.1 uncultured Saprospiraceae bacterium | reverse complement strand
TCGAACACCACCGAGTGCGTCACGGTGCCTGAGGGGTCGTTCGTGGCGAGGACCGAGCCGAGGCCATCCACGCTGAAGTAGGAAACCGCCCCGGCCTTCGACATCGCCAGCGGCTCGTCGATCCCCGGGCCGTTCAGGAAGTACGTCGTCTGCCCGTTCGTCGTCTCCGCCACGAGGTTCAGGCCGTCGTAGAGCCAGGTCGTCGTCACGCCGTTGACCGTCCTGCTCGTCCGGCGCCCCTGGTAGTCGTAGGTGTAGCTCGCCGAGGTCGCCCCGGAGATCCCGTTCATCCGGTTCTCCGGGTCGTAGGCGAAGGCGAAGGACCCATCGCTCCCCTGGCGGCTCGTGGCGTTGCCGGCGGCATCGTAGCCCCACGTGGCGTCCCCGTCGCTCTGCAGCCGCTGGCCGTTCTGGGGGTTGGCGCCGTTGCGGTAGTAGCCGTAGCTCCGCGTCGTGGTCCCCGTCGTGGCCGTCAGCCGGTTGCCGATGGCGTCGTAGGTCCAGGACTCGACGGCGCCGTTGAAGGGGGCCGCCGCGGGGTACTCCGCCTTCTTCAGCTCGTAGAGCCCGTCGTACTGGTACTTCGCCAGGGCCCCGCTCAGCGCCTGCGCCGGCAGGGTGGTCGTCTGCCCCGTCCTCTGCCCGAGCATCGTCGTGGTGCCCGTGGCGTGGTCGACGTCGTAGCTGTACCCGACGCTCGCCAGGGGGGTCGCGCCGAGGGCGCTTGTCAGCTGCAGGAGCCGTCCCTGGTCGTCGTAGGCATACGAGCGGCTCTGGCCGCTCGGGAAGCTCACCTGCTGGTACTGGCCCGTTGCGGTGTAGTCCCATCGGAAGGTGCCCGCCACGGGCGACCAGTCGATCGTCTTCAGGCTGCCGTCGGGGTAGTAGCCGTAGTCGGCCGAGACGCCGCCGGGCAGGTCGAGGCCCTCGAGGCGGTCGCCCGCACCGTAGGTGTAGGTCACCGTCCCGCGGGGGCCCTGGGTAACGCTGCCAAGGCGGTAGCTGGGGTCGTAGGTGAAGGTGTGGGTCTCCTGGGGGGTGGTCGTCGTGTCGAGGACCTGGCTCAGGAGCTGGCCGGTGTAGGTGTAGGTGATCGAGCCCCCGCTGGAGTAGGCCTTCTGGGTGAGGCGCTTGAGCGGGTCGTAGGTGTACGTGACGGTGACGCCCCGGCGGTCGGTTTTCGTCGACAGGAGTCCGTCTGCCCGGTAGGTGTAGGTTTCCGTGGCCCCGTCGGGGAAGGTGGTCTTCGTCAGCCGCCGAATCGCGTCGTACTCGTAGCCGGTGACGTTGCCGTTGGCGTCGGTGATCGAGGTGAGGACGTCCCGGGTGTACGCGTAGGTGGTGGCGCCTGAGGCGGCGTCGATCGACTTCGCGAGGCGCCCGTGCTGGTCGTAGCCGAGCTTGGTGAGCCTCCCGTTCGGGTCGGTGACGTGGGTGAAGAGGAGGCCGGTGGCGGCATCCCAGTTGTCGTAGGTGTAGGTGGTCGTGAAGGTGAGAGGAGAGGAGACACTCGGCTTCGGGAGGGTGACCGTGAGGACACGGCCGAGGGCGTCGTAGGTGTAGCTGGTGACGTGCCCCTGCGGGTCCGTCACGGTCTGGACGCGCCCCAGGCTGTCGTAGCCGTACGTCGTCGCCGGTCGCGCGCCGGCGTCGGCGTTGGCCGGGGCCGTGACGCTCTGGAGGTTGCCCTGGCCGTCGTAGGCATAGTCGGTCTGCGCCACGCCTGCGGTCTGCCTCGTGACGCGTCCCTGGGTGTCGTATTCGTAGGTGGCCGTGACTTCCGCCGCGCCGTCCGTCCGGACCCGCTTGACGGTCTTCAGCGAGCCGGGGCTCGGGCTCCCCGTCGGCCAGTACTCGTACTGCCACGCCTGCCAGGTGGTCAGCTGCGCCTGGTCCGAGGGCCGCTTCGGCGTGACCGCCGCTACTTTCTCCGGGAAGGCCGCGTCGTAGGCGTAATCCCACCGGACCGTTTCCGGGGTGCCGGCCGCCTTCGTGACGGTCGCCACCTTCCCCTGGCCGTCGTAGGTGTACGCCGTCTGGACCCCTGTTTCGTCCAGGGTCGTCTGGGTCGTGCCGTCGTCGTTGTAGGTCGCCGTGGTGCTGGCGCCCCCGACGGCGGTCGGCTGCTTTCTCGCCGTAATGAGCCAGCCCCCCGAGCCGATGCCGTAGACCCAGGCGTTGCCCGCCGAGTCTCTCTTCGTCGTCTGGGTCGGGCTGTCGTAGGTGTAGGTGTAGGTCTCGCCGTTCTCCGTGAAGCTCGCCGTGCGCCCCTTGCCGTCGTACGCGATCGTCGAGAGCGTCCGGTCCCAGTGGTCGGCGATGCGCGTGAGCACGGGGCCGAAGCGTCCCGCCGTATACGAGTACCGCGTCAGCCGCTGCGCCGGGTCGGAGGCGGTCTTCAACGTCCCGTCGCCGTTGTAGGTGTAGGCGATCTGCCGGCCCCGGGAGTCGCTGATGCTCGCGATCCGTCCGTCCGCCCCCCAGGTCAGCTCGAGGTAGACGCCCGTCGTCTCGTCCGTGACCCTGTCGAGACGCTCGCCTGTGCCGTACGTGTAGGTCCTCTGGTGTCCCTGCTCGTCCCGGACGAATTCCAGGCGCCCCGTCGGCCCGAATCGGTAGGTGTCAGTGGTCCACGCCGGCCGGAATTCCAGGCTGCCGTCGCCGAGGCTCACCAGGGCGTCCCGGCTCCCCTCCGGCGCCGTCCACGCCCCGTCGGCCTCCCGCTTGAAGACGCGCCGGTTCCCGTCGGCGAGAAGGACCGTCGCCAGGGTCCGCGTCACGTCCGGAGCCGCCCAGAGGTAGCTGCCCACCTGGACCCTCGCCGTCAGGTTGCTCCACCAGCCGATGCCCACCGCTCCGTCCGACACCTTCGAGCTCAGGTAGGTCCTCGAGACCCCAAGCGCCAGAGCCGTCCCGCTCACGCTCAGGTCCGTCGCACGCGTCGTGTAGACCCCGCTGCCCGCGTAGCACGGCGACCCCGTGCAGCTCGCTCCCTGGCACTGAGAACACTGCGGGTGCGGCGATTGCCTCGGCGTCCCCTCCCCGCGGTCCGGCACCGGCTCGCTGCAGTACGGCTGGCCCGCAACAGGCAACGCCGTCGCAAGGGCCACGAACAGGAGCGCCAGAGCGATTCGATCAGCTCTCATCTCTCCCTCAGTACTCGATCGTCGTCAAAATCTGCCCTTCGACGGCATGGCCGGGGTCCTCGTAGGGTGCAGACGGTAGACCTGACCGACTGATCCTGGCCTCGACACGACTGATCGGACACGACCACTTTCGAAAGCTCAATAGGAGATAGTCACCGCTTCTCGATTGCTATTGCGCCCGAGTAGCGCCTCAGTGGCCGACCGCTTCCAAGACTCAGCCTGCAACTCCAAGCGACTAGCAGTTCGGTCCGGCTTGCTGCTTCCGAGAATCCCGGATACCGAGCCTCGATATCGACCGTCCCGCTAAGCGCCCCCCCAGGACCAAGCACAACTATCATCGGACCTGGATCCGAGATTGGCAGGAACTTCTGCGTTAGGGCCCTAGCCTCCGGCGAGAGTTCAATCACCGCGATAGTCGCGGCGTATCGGGTCCGCCATGGCAGCGACCCCTCCAGCAGTTCTACTGGTCTTCCGCCCCGGTTCGTCACAGTGAAAAGAACGCTCTTCCCGGATATGGTCGCTGACACCGTGACCGGCTCGGCAGTCGCGGGCGGCGCCGAGACAGCTTCCGCTCGCTGCATGCTGACCGCAGCCAACAGCACGAAGAGCCTAACGTTCATACTGCTTTCTTTCGGCGGCCAGCTGGCTAAGCCGTGGCTCGATGAACTTCTTGCAGCAGCGTCGGTCCCCTGGGTCCGCAACCTTCAGTCGTTTCAAGCAGTCGCGTTCTACGTCGTACGCGCGCCTCTCTGAGGGCGCTGTCTCTCCCCTGAAGTCTCCCAACCCAGATCCCACCTTGATGCCCCGCGGTCTTCCTTCACATACCCACGGTTGTGAGACGGTAATGTCAGCCACGTGACTCAGTT
>CAYVDV010000481.1:0-4035 GCA_964450465.1 uncultured Saprospiraceae bacterium | reverse complement strand
CAGCGCGCCTGGTACTACACCCGTATCTATGCCGATACCAAAGACGAGGACAAAGTATATGTGGTGAACGTAGCCTACCACGTGTCCAAAGACGGCGGCAAGACCTTCAGCGCCAAAGGTGCGCCCCACGGCGACCACCACGATCTCTGGATTGCGCCCGACGACCCCCGCCGGCTTATTATCGGCGACGACGGCGGCGCCCAGGTCAGCTACGACGGCGGCGAAACCTGGAGCACCTACCACAACCAGCCCACCGCGCAGTTTTACCGCGTCACTACCGATAACGACTTTCCCTACCGAATTTACGCTGCGCAGCAGGACAACAGCACCGTCCGCATCCGCCACCGCAGCGATGGCGCCAGCATCGACGAGCGCGAATGGGAATCTACCGCCGGCGGCGAATCGGGCCATATTGCCGTGGACCCCAATAACCCCGATATCGTGTACGGCGGTGAATACCACGGCTTCCTCAACCGGGTGGATCACCGGCGCAAAACCTCCCGTGCCATCAACGTATGGCCCGAAGACAACATGGGCCACGGCGCCGAGGACGCCAAATACCGTTTCCAGTGGAACTTTCCGCTCTTTTTCTCCCCCAATGACCCGAAAAAACTCTACGCCTGTTCCAACCACCTGCATGTGACTACCGACGAGGGCCAGAGCTGGAAAACCATCAGCCCCGACCTTACCACCAACGACAAGGATCGCCAGAAATCTTCCGGCGGCCCCATTACTCAGGATAACACCGGCGTGGAATACTACTGCACCATCTTCGCTGCCTGCGAGTCGCCCTATGAGCCCGGCCTGATCTGGACCGGCAGCGACGACGGACTGGTGCATGTCACCCGAAACGGCGGCGAAACCTGGACGAACGTCACCCCGGCCGAATTGCCCAAATGGTGCATGATCAACAGCGTGGAGCCCGACCCCTTCCGCAAGGGCGGACTCTATCTGGCGGCCACTTCGTACAAATCGGGCGACTACAGCCCTTACCTGTTTCACACCACCGACTACGGACAGAGCTGGCGCAAGATCACCGACGGCATTGCCCCTAACCACTTCACCCGGGTGCTGCGTGCCGACCCCAAGCGCCTCGGACTCCTTTATTGCGGTACCGAAGAAGGCATGTACATCAGTTTCGACGATGGCGCCCGCTGGCAGCCCTTCCGGCTCAATTTGCCCATCGTGCCTGTCACCGACCTGGCGGTCAAAAACGACAACCTGATCGCCGCCACGCAGGGCCGCAGCCTCTGGATCATCGACGATCTGACGGTGCTGCACCAGTTGTCGGACGCGATCCGGGAAAAGGCTTTTCACCTGTTTCAGCCCATGCCCTCGTACCGGATGTCTGGCCGGCAGGCTCGAAACCTGAAAACCGCCGGCACCAATCACCCGGGCGGCGTCATGATCCATTTTTACCTGAAAGACAAACCCGGAGAAAAAGACACCGTAAGTCTGGAGATCCTGGACGAAGCCGGCGCCGTGGTGCGCGCGTTTTCCACCCAAAGCAAGGAGGATAAGTTATCCGATCTCAAGGCCGGCGGCAACCGGTTCGTGTGGAACCTGCGCTACCCGGGCGCCAAGAAATTCGACGGACTCATCCTCTGGTCCACCCGCCTGAACGGCCCCGTGGCCATGCCGGGCGACTACCGGGTACGGCTGACCGTGAAGGGACAGAGCGCAACGGAACAATTCACCCTGCTGCCCGACCCCCGCTCCGAAGCCCGGCCCGAGGACTTCCGGCAGCAATTTGAATTCGTCAAAGCCTGCTCGGACAAACTTACTGAAATGCATACGGCCATCGGTCATATCCGCGACCTGCGCGCCCAGATGAAAAGCCTGACGGGTCGTCTGCCCGACGAGGATCGCCTGAAGCCCCTGCGCGATCAGGTTAAAACCATCGATTCGCTGATGACCGGCGTGGAGGAAGCTTTGTACCAAACCAAGAACCGCTCCAGCCAGGACCCGCTCAATTTCCCCGTCCGGCTCAACGATAAACTCGGCAACCTCATGGAACTGACGGGTGAGAGCGACTTTCCGCCTACCAACCAGGCCGTGGAGGTAAAAACGATGCTCTTTGCCCTGATCGATACGGAACTGGAAAAATGGCAGGGTATCCAGGCGAACGAACTGCCTGCCCTGAACCGACTGATCCGGGAACTGGGTGTGGATGTGGTGCGGGTGAAAGAGTAACCGGGCGAATATGCGCCCAGGAACAAATGGCAGCGTTTGGGCGCCCGCCGACGTTTTGGTATTGATTGCCCGGTTCCGGAAGATCATCAAACCCGGTATAATATGACCCAACGCCTGACTTTTATCCTGACTTTTCTGCCCGGCCTTCTTTGCGCCCAATTGGACTGGGAGCATACGTACTCCGGCGCCCGGCTCCAGCGCATCGTGCTTGATGTGTCGGGTGAAACCTATTTGCAGACGAATAATTGTACCCTGCAGTTGTTCCATCCGGATCATACCCTCTGGCAAAACCTGACGCTTACCCCGCCTTGGGACGCTGCGTTTTGTGCCAATTACCTCCTGTCGGAAAAATATATCGACGATGATCCGGCGATCGAAACCATCTACGACTGGTCCACCGACGATATTTCCTGTCCGGTTACCGGCTGCACTCTGGAGGACGATGACGGAACTCCGTTCTGGCTGAATAAACATGCACCCGCCCCGCAATTCAGCATGCCTCCCGGGCTGGCGCCAAGGCTCCTGGCCGGGTCAGCTGTGTACACCCTGCCCGGGGCAGTTCTGGAGAAAGATTATGGCCCGGACCAACAGGTTCAACGCTTGCCATTGCAACAAGGCGACTGTTATGTAGTGTACAAAAGGTCCTTTAATACGCCGTTCGAAGGATTCAACCTGTACGACTTCCAGCATCGACTTTGTAAAACGGTTAATCTGTCCGTTGAAGATTTTCAGGACCTCTGTTTTATAAGCCAGGATTATTTCAACAGCGATACCCTGCTCGAATTTGCCGGCGTCCGCCGGGTTACAGGGGATGCCCTGAACGACCGCCGCCTTACGGTTGTTCAGGAGAATGGACAGGTCTTGCTGGACTATCCCTGCAGAGGCGCAGTTAAGGCCAGTGAAGAAGGATTACCTGATGTGTATTGGATCTGGCGAGCCTTGCCTTCCGGTGAATCCACAACGGAGTTATTGGATTTCCGGAACCTTGCCATCCGCCACAGTTTTACGGCGGAAAAAACCGGCATGCGCTTCAGCCCGGACGGCAAAGCCGTTTTTTACTGGACGCAAAGGACCAACAACGACTCCATCATCCGGGTGCACGACGCTGATTTTCAACTGACAAAAACCTTCCTCTTTCCGGAACCGTACCGTCATTTCTGGAACCTGCAGGTAACCAAAGGGCGATTCTCCGCCGGTGATGCGTTTGAGTTTTGGTTCACGAATTCCCGGAATGGAGAAATTTTTGTCACCTGTCTGGACGAAAACGGCCAGAAACTTTATGATTTTCCAAGAGCGAAAGAGGCCCACCTGGACCACCGGCCGGGGCTGGAGGACCGTTTTTTTGTCGTTTATGCAGACAGCACGGCCGTGTACCGTTTTGCCGGTGCGGCGACCGGCGCCGGTGCCCCAAAACAAGAACTATCTGACCTGTTTTATCCCAACCCGTTTAGCACCGAACTGTTAGTACAGCTACCTGAAGGGGTCAGTCAGATAAGTCTGCTGGACCGGATTGGCCGACCTGTGCAATATTTCCGGGTTCCTGAAAATACGGAACTATTTCGCATCCCGGCAGAACAACTCCCTGCAGGGGTGTATTTTTTGCGTTATGGGCAGAAGACGGTGAAGGTGTGTAAATTTTGAGTTTTGGGTTGGTTGCCAGGATCAAGCATACAGTACTACATTTGGTCGCAGATCAAACGTAATTTACAAAGACAACAAAAAGCATCCCAACGTATAATGCAGGAGATTTATATTTAATGACTATCCGGTTATTGTACCCCAAGACCCCATAGCCATCAACTTAAGGGATTGAGGGCTTAAATACTTTTCAAATTTGCCTTT
>CAYVDV010000480.1:0-4097 GCA_964450465.1 uncultured Saprospiraceae bacterium | reverse complement strand
TAAAATGGAAAAAATTGACTTTACCCCGCGCTCATGGTTGGTTCACCGAGAATCTCCAGTGCGCGATTTAAAATGGTAGTGTCTTCCAAGTGAACAATGCCGCCATTCGGGCCCGGTTCCAGGTGCCATTCAACGATTTCACCGTCTTTGTACTTGTGCGCGCCAAAATAATTGCGCACCGTCTGTTCATCGATATTAAGGTCACTTGCAATCTGGGCGATGCTGCCGGTAGGCAAAGCATGCTTGATGCGGCGGAGCTCCTCAAAAGTAATATTCATACCCTCAGATTTTGGTTAACAAAAGAATTTCAGAAAGGAAAGAACTGCATTTCTAATCTTGTCCTAAGGTATGCCGATTGCCAAAGAAAAAACAAGCAGACAGGCAAAAAAATTTTACAAAGGCTCCGAAAAACACAGATACTCTATCTTTGCCCCGCTTTATACACCAGTATCTTCCGTTCGCCTCCATTATCTGACCTGTATGTACCTTCACGTCGTTTCTTTTGACATCCCTTATCCGGCTAATTACGGCGGGGTCATCGTCATATTCAACCAGATAAAAGCGCTGCATCAGCTGGGGGTCAAGGTTATTTTGCATTGTTTTCAATACGGTGGCCGCGGACCCGACCCTGAACTGGAAAAATACTGCGAGGAGGTAAATTATTACCCCCGGAGCAGAGCCCTGTGGTATCAGTTTGGTCTGCTGCCGTTTATCATGCGCACGCGCAAAAAAAACGCGCTCCTGCGCCGGCTCCGGAAAGACGATCACCCTATCCTCTTCGAAGGTATGCACACGGCGGCCTATGTTTGGCACCGCCGTCTGCGTGGAAGGCAAAAGATCGTCCGGATGCATAATGTAGAATGGCAATATTACGAGGGGCTTTCCCAACTCAGCACCGGTGTGATGGAAACGATCTACTATTTTGTGGAAAGCCTGAAATTGCAGCGCATAGAACCCAGGGTAGTGCTGCATGCCGACGAGATACTGACCTTGTCTGTTACGGATCAGGCGTATTATCGCCAGATGAAAGCCAATACGCACTACATCCCGGCTTTTCACCCCAACAAATCGGTGGAAAGCCTGCCCGGTAAAGGGGAATATGTGCTTTTTCACGGCAAACTCAGCGTGCCCGACAACGATCAGGCGGCCATCTGGCTGATCCGGGAAGTGTTCTCCGGTATCGATATTCCGCTGGTCATCGCCGGTATGGACCCCTCTCCCCGGCTTCGGGAACTGGTCGGGCAGTATGACCACGTCAGTCTTGTCGAAAACCCCGATGAATCCCGGATGGTTAACCTGATCAAAAACGCCCATATCAATCTGCTGATATCCAATCAACGCGCCGGCATTAAACTCAAGTTGCTGAATGCCTTGTTTCGCGGCCGGTTCTGCATCGTCAACGATGAAATGGTCAGCGGTATGGACCTGAAAGCCCTGTGTTATGTGCGTAATTCCGCCTCGGCAATACGCCAAACGGTCGAAGCGCTAATTAATGCCCCCTTCGAACAAAGCCGGATCGCCGAGCGCAAGGCGGCGCTTGAGACGCAGTACTCGAACCTGGAAAATGCCCGAAAAATGATGGAGATCATTAAATTCGACTGACTTTCACAATTAATTGAAAATATTGAACAAATGCGCCGGGATCCGGTTCTTTGACAAGACCAAAACAAACGGAAACGGCCGTTTTCCATGAAATAAGCAGTAATGAGAGGAATTCCGCAACTTGAGCTTTTTCTGAAGAACAACCCGCTGAGCGCCGCGCACCGGCATATTGCCGAAAAAGTGGCCAGCCGGCAACGGATCACTCCGGAGGAAGGGTTGTTTTTATTTGAACACGCCGATCTGGCCTTTGCCGGAACCCTGGCGAATGTGGTGCGCGAGCAGAAAAACGGTGACAATACCTATTTCAACCGCAATTTCCACATCGAACCCACCAACCTCTGCGTGTACGACTGTAAATTCTGCTCGTACTCCCGCCTGATCAAACAACGGGAAGACCCCAATGCCTGGGCGTATTCCATGGAGGAAATGATGGATATCGTGCGGCGCTACGACGGGCAGCCGGTCACCGAAGTCCATATCGTAGGTGGTGTGTTGCCCCAATATGATCTGCCGTTCTATCAGGAATTTTTCCGGAAAATCAAGGCGCACCGTCCGGACTTGCACGTGAAGGCACTGACGCCGGTCGAATACCACTACATGTTCAAGAAAGCCAAGGTCAGTTACGACGATGGTATGCGCCTCATGCTGGAGGCAGGGCTGGACAGCATGCCTGGCGGCGGCGCGGAAATATTCGATCCGGAGATCCGCAAACAGATCGCTGCCGATAAATGCACGGGCGAACAATGGCTGCAAATTCACGAGATCTGGCACAAACTGGGCCGGCGCTCGAATGCCACCATCCTGTACGGCCACATCGAGGAATTCCGCCACCGGGTCGATCACATGGAGCAGTTGCGACAATTGCAGGACCGGACCGGCGGCTTCCAGACTTTTATCCCGCTGAAATTCCGGAACCAGGAAAATCAGATGAGCCATGTGCCGGAAAACAGTGCGATCGAGGATCTGCGCAATTATGCGATCAGCCGGATCTATCTGGACAACTTCGACCATATCAAGGCCTATTGGCCGATGATCGGGCGCACCCTTGCGCAAATGTCCCTGGCGTTTGGGGTGGACGATATCGACGGCACCATCGACGACACCACGAAGATCTATTCCATGGCCGGCGCCGAAGAACAAAATCCGGTGCTGAGCACCCAACAACTCGTCGATATGATCCGCAAGGTAGGGCGCCGCCCCATCGAACGGGATACGCTTTACCATGTACTCCAGGACTACTCGGAAACCGTATTTGAAGAGGACAAACAATGGCGCGGGTACATTGACCTGCCTGTGGTGCAGTCCTGATCCGGGTAATTCCAATCTCGTATTGTCATGCATAAATTCCGCTTAACAGCCGTAAGCTACCTCAACACCAAACCGTTTATCTACGGTATTTTCCGCAGCGCCGTGTCGGAACAGATCGATTTGAGTCTCGATATACCTTCGGTATGCGCCCAAAAACTCCTGAACGGAGAGGCGGATATCGCTTTGGCGCCGGTAGCCGTTATTCCCGGCCTGCCGGAAGCCTGGCTGGTTTCCGATTACTGTATTGGCGCCGTCGGCCCGGTAGGGACGGTTTGCATTTATGCGGAAAAGCCACTTGAGGAGATCAAGTACCTGTACCTGGATTTTCACTCAAAAACCTCCGCGACCCTGGCGCCTATCCTTTGCCGGGATTACTGGAAGGTCAGTCCCGAATTTCTGCAGGCTACCCCGGGTTTTGAACAACGGATTGGCGGCGATACGGCGGGGCTCATCATTGGCGACCGGACGATCGGGCTTGCGCAAAAGTTCCCCTATGTTTATGATCTTGGGGAAGCATGGACGCAATGGACCAGACTGCCTTTTGTATTCGCAGCCTGGGTCAGCGTGCGCCCCCTGCCGTCCGACTTTGTCGCGGCGTTCAATTCGGCGCTCCAATCGGGGATAGCGCACATACCGGAGCTGACGAAGATCATACCGACCATGCCCGGTTTTGACGTGGAGACCTACTTCCGGCACTTTATCAGCTACAATCTGGACGAAGCAAAATGGCAGGGGTTGAACCATTTTCTGGGTATGCTGCCCGGAGCCGGCCGGCCGGTATTGCACCGGCAGACAGGTGGCGCCCTGGTTTCCTGATAGCCAGGGATGGCAACCAGGAAAATGTTCGCCCCGCGACATCCGGGACCGGAAATCCATTGTTTTTACAACCAGATGGTCATTTGCACCGTTTAGGGGGAAAACGTTTGTAAAGCCATGAAACAGATCTTTGTAATTTTCCTGCTTCCGTTCATCGGCGCCGCCTGCCATTCTGCACAGGAAGCGCCGCAAAAAGAAAAAATCATGCAAACAAGCAAATCAACTTCCAATCCGGCGGATGCCGGGCAGCCAGGAAGCGGTAAAACGGAAGTCGCCACCGTGGGCGGGGGCTGCTTCTGGTGTATTGAGGCGGTTTACCAGGAGATGAAAGGCGTGCTGAAAGTCGAAAGCGGATATGCCGGCGGCCACGT
>CAYVDV010000479.1:0-4101 GCA_964450465.1 uncultured Saprospiraceae bacterium | reverse complement strand
AAGACCTCAACCGCGACAACTCGCTGAACGAAACGGAGGCTTACTTCCGCTACAAGATCCAACTCAAGAAAACGAATATTACCTTTAACGACGGTACCCAGCTCGAAGGCCTTGACCTGAATGCGCCTGAATTGCGCGATCTCATCACCGACACGGTGGTGTTTGACCGCAACGGAGACCGCTTCGTGTGGTACCGGTTCAAACTGCCGCTGGACTACAACAAGCGTCAAACCGTCGGCGGGATACAGGACTTCCGCTCTATCCGTTTTGTGCGGATGTTTTGGAAAGGCTTCGACGAGCGCACCACCTTCCGCTTTGCCACCCTCGAACTGGGCCGCAACCAGTGGCGCCGCTTCACCCAGCCGCTGCCTTCCGGCGTAGGCTGCGACGCCGGGGTGCCCAATACGCCTTTCGATGTCAACGCCGTCAGTATCGAGGAAAATGCTGCGCGCGCACCGTTCAATTATACCATTCCGTATGGTATCTCCCGGGAACAATCCGTAGGCGCATTCCCCGATATTTTGCAGAACGAACAGGCGCTCTCCATGTCTATATGCAGCCTTGGTTATTGCGACGCCCGCGCTATCTTCAAGACGCTGAACATGGACCTCCGGCAGTTTGACAAACTCAAAATGTTTGTCCATGCCGAACGCGTCGATGAGCCCATCGATACCAACGACCTGAGCATTTTCATTCGCATGGGTTCCGACTTCTACCGGAACTACTACGAATATGAGATCCCGCTGACCCCCTCCGATCCGAACAACGTGATCAATGGTAACCCCGACAGCAGGTCCTACAAAGAAGAAGTCTGGCGGCCCGAGAACAACTTCGATTTCCCGCTCAGCCTGCTGACGGATATCAAAAAACAACGCAACAACGATTTTCCGAACTGGAATCTGGAGGAACCCTTTACCGTGCCGGATCCCGACAACCTGAAAAACAGTGTGAAAGTAGTGGGCAATCCAAACCTGGGCTACGTCAAGGGCATCATGGTCGGCGTGCGCAATACCGATGCCGACAATATCGGGCAGACCCACTGCGTCGAGGTCTGGATCAACGAATTGCGTTTGAACGGCTTCAACGAACAGGGCGGATACGCCGGCCTGGCCCGGGTGGACATGAAACTGGCCGACCTGGGGAATATTTCCGTAGCCGGCAACTACTCCAGTATCGGCTGGGGAAGTATTGAACAAAAGCTGATCCAGCGGCAGCGGGAGGAAATTATCCAGTACGACTTGTCCACCAACATCGAACTCGGCAAGTTTTTCCCGGAAAACTTCGGCCTCCGGATACCGTTTTACGCCCAATATTCGAACGTGACCAAGAACCCCGAATACGACCCCTACGATCTGGATATCAAGCTGAAGGAAAAACTGAACGCGGAGTCGGATCCTACCAAACGCGACAGTATTCGCACGGGTGCACAGGATGTGTCTGTGACCCGGGGCTACAACTTTACCAATGTCCGTAAGGAACGCGCAGGCGGCGCCCGTAAAATACCCCTGCCCTGGAACATTGAAAACTTCAGCCTGACCTACGCTTTCAACCAGGAAAAACGCCGGAATCCGTTTATAATCAACGATCAGACGAACCGTTATAAAGGAGCGCTCGATTATCAGTATGCCACCGGGCTCAAACCCCTGCAGCCGTTTAAGAAAATGATCAAGAACGACAAATACTTCAAGTGGATCACGGAACTGAACTTTAACCCCATCCCGAGCACCTACGGGTTCAATACCAACCTGGAGCGGATCGTACAGGTGACCACCTATCGCTTCGCCGGCGAGGACCCCGCCCTGAATACCTATTATAACCGCCGCTTTACCTGGGACCGGAACTACGACCTGGGTTGGGAGATCACGAAAAACCTCCGCTTCAACTTCGACGCTACCGCGCGCAGCCTGATCGATGAGCCCCAGCAACTCGAAAACGGGGTGCCGGTGCCGGAAAAAGTGCGGCGCGACTCGATCTGGCGCAATTTCAAGCGGCTGGGCCGCCCGAAAAACTACGCGCACAATGCCAGCCTGAACTACACGCTGCCGTTCAAGGTAATACCGATGATGGACTGGGTGACGGTTAAGGCCTCCTATACCGCCGGTTATACCTGGACAGCCCAGTCACTCAAACTGCAATACCTGCCCGATGTGCCGGCGCAATATGCCGATGTGGTCAACCTGCGCTCCCTGGGTAATGTCATTCAGAATAACAATACCCGGCAGATCAATGGCGACCTGAATTTTGAAACGCTGTACAACAAAAGCAAATACCTGGCTAAGATCAATAAACCGGCAAGCAAGGGCAGCTCCCGCAATTCAGGCGGCCGGAACAACCGCAATAACGGGGATCTTCCCGGCGGCGATCCCGGCGACCCGGGCGCTCCCGGCGGCAGAATGGACGGCCCCGGCGGCCGGTCGGATGCCCCGGGCGGTCGCAACGATCGCAACAATGACCGCAACAACCGCAACGATACCCGCCGCGACCGCAATGCCGCGAATCCGGCCAATCCGGATAAATCCGGCGATAAGCCCGGAGCAGCCGGCGACGATGCCACCAATTCCATGAAAGGGAAGAAAGACGCCAAAAAGGCCAAAAAAGACCGCAATCCCTCCATGGCAGAGCGCATCGCCCTGCGTCCGCTTATGATGGTGCGGAAAGCCCGGTTTACCTACAGCGAAAACTTCAGCAGCGTGATCCCGGGCTTTACGCCGGATACCAAACTTATGGGCCTTAGCGAAGGTTTCGCAGCCCCCGGCTGGTCTTTTGTCGCCGGTATCCAGCCCAACTCAGCCTGGCTCGATGACGCCGCCGCAAAAGGATGGATCACAAACCGGCCCGAACTCAACCAGCAGGTGACGCGCAATTACACGCAAAATATCGACGCTGCCGCCACGATTGAGCCGTTCAGCGACTTCCGGGTGGAACTGTCCGCCAACCGGCAGTACACCCGCAACAATACCGAACTGTTCAAGGACCAGGACTTCCTTCTCGATCCGAATGCCGTGGATTTCCAGCACCGCGCCTACCGCGACCTCGGCAGTTTCACGGTGTCCTATTTCACGATGAAAACGCTGTTCAATAACGACCTGAACGGCTTGTTCGCCCGCTATCAGGACTACCGGCCGATCATTTCCGACCGCCTGGCCCAACAGTCCGGCAACTTCGACCAGCACGTAAAGGACGGTCCGGGATACCGCTACGGTTACGGCAAGATCCAACAGGAGGTGCTTATTCCGGCCTTTATTTCGGCTTATTCCGAACAGGATCCGAATACGATCGGTCTGGATGTGTTTAAAACCCGGCCGGCTGTCAACTGGCGTTTGAGTTACAACGGTCTTTCGAAGATCGGGAATCTCAAAAATATCTTCTCCAGCGTACAGATCACCCACGGGTATAAAAATACGCTGACGGTGAATTCCTATAATACCGACCTGTTCTTCGACCCGGCGGTGCCGTTTACCCCCGATACGCTTAGTTTCAACTACATCGCCCGCTACGAGATCCCGCAGGTAGTGATCAACGAGCAAATGTCGCCGCTGTTGGGTATCGACGTGAAATTGAAGAACGATATGACCTTTAAGGTGGACTTCAAAAAAAGCCGTACGCTGGCCATGTCGTTTATCGATT
This sequence comes from uncultured Saprospiraceae bacterium, assembly GCA_964450465.1. Lineage (GTDB taxonomy): Bacteria > Bacteroidota > Bacteroidia > Chitinophagales > Saprospiraceae > M3007. The sequence continues at coordinate 474 of CAYVDV010000479.1, read as the reverse complement.
ACCAGCTGGCTGAAACCCGTTCCAGCGGCTATACCGTCGGCTTTGGCTACCGTTTGAAGAATGTCAATATTCCATTCCTGACTGGTAAGAAAAAGAGCAAGAGCCGGTCGAAAAAACCTGCCCCGGGATCCACCACGCCGCCGCCTACCGGTGGCCGCAGCACCGGCCAGCAGGCCAACGACATGAACTTCAAGTTCGATTTCGACCTGCGCGACGATATCACGATCAACCACCGCCTCGACCAACTCGATGAGGCTGTGCCCACCCGCGGTGCACGCACCATCAGTATCAATCCATCGGTGGACTATGCCCTGAACCGGCGCCTTAAACTGCGCCTGTTCACCGACTACCGGAAGACAGTACCGAAAACTTCGCAGTCCTTCCCGATCACCACGGTGAATGCCGGTGTGGCGGTGCAGTTTTCACTGAATTAAACTGCTGCCGGGTCTGGTGTTATTTCGCCCTGCTTGGTGT
>CAYVDV010000478.1:0-4111 GCA_964450465.1 uncultured Saprospiraceae bacterium | reverse complement strand
TTGAGTTCCTTTAACATGGCCGGATAACAATTTGATATGCCGTCTGCTCCGGAGAGCCGGCATGGTTAGTCGGTTGGCCGCCGGGAACGGACGGTCAAACCGGGATAACTGGCTGTTCAAATTGCGCTGCGCAATACCGGATACGTCCGTTGAAGGATGGTAAAATCGAACGAATGCACAGAGGGCATATGCGCGCCGGCTTGCGCTTTTGCCGGTAAACATAACCGCTTTTCAGATAAAATGCCAAGTGTGGAGAAAGGAAAGTTGCAGGAGCAACCCGGGGTTACATGCGTAAACAGGCGGTAAAGGCCCTTGGGCGCGACTGTATTTTTTTATTTAAAAACCTGTTAACCAATAATTTACACAAAATTCAAGTATAAAATCACTCTTTTCAAACCGGTATAAACGTCCTTGTCAGACCGCCAAACGACCCCGACTTTTGTCCCAGTACCGCAACCGGTTTCCTTGCCGTGGATTGGCCGGGTGCGGCACCGGAACCTGCTCACCGTCAAAAATATAATGCTATGCGACCAACCAAACCTGCCATGCCCTTCAACACCCAAACACAAGTCTCACCTTGTTTTTCGTATTCGAGCCGGGAGATATCGCTGCTGATAATCGATATCATCCACTACTGAAAAATCCCGGCATCCGGTATTTTGGCAACCCGCCGCGCGCAAGGCCCGGCGGGCTTTTGTTGTTGGGGAAAGTGAATCATTGGTTGTTGCCGGGAATCGAAAAACGGCCTCGTATTGCACAATGGCCAATTATAATTCAGTTAAATAACCCTTGTCATTGGAATATTTTTTCTCCATTCTCAAATAGTTGGTTTCATGGTCCAAGGTTATTGCTTCAAACAAATAGATAGAAATCTGATTTTGTTCCGGCAATGGAAGCAGGTTGGTTTGCCTTCTTTCTCCAAATACTTTACCATAGATTGACCACAAAAATAAACTCAACTTACTCTACATCAATTAATTGCAAAACAAACGGACAAATTATCACCGCATAAGAACCTGTTGAACTGTCCTGTTTCGGCTTTTTACGCCACCCTAACTTTGTCTGGTCAGAAATATTAAACCCCAAAAACCATTTGAACCATGAAAGCGGCCGGCTTGCGGGTCACCCTTTGGACCTGCAGGTTGTGAGCCGTGTCGGGGTATGCGATCCGTGTTCGTTCCAACAAGTTGAAAATGTCATGAAAACGAGATTCTGTCCTATAGTTTGGGCTGGAATAACGGGGGTATTGCTCCTGTTTCCCGGCCGGTTGCCGGCAGCCTGCCCGCCGGGGGATAGCTCGTTTCACCTCGTGGGTTGGCTGAACGCTACAGAGACCGCCTTCCGGGTCATACGGCAGGAGCGCAGGCAGGTGGAAGGCGCCTGCCGTTTCCGCCTGACGGAATTGAATAAGGCGCTGGCCCTGCCTGCAGCGCTTGATCCGGTACAGGGTTACCCTTTACTGCTGGAAAAAACCCGCCTGGAAGAAGAACTCCGGCGTCTGGAGGTGGAAACCGACCTGAAAACCCTGCGCCTGCGCTACCGCAAAAGCATCGAAGTCCTGCGGATATTGTACGAAAAGATCCTGAGCATGGATCACCATTTTACCAGCCTCCGCACCAACCAGCAGGTCCTGCGCATCAGCAACCCGCACGAATACCCCGAGTTCAAGGAGGTCAAAACCCAGTGGGACGAACGGCTGAAGAAAAAATACAACTTTGCCCTTCCCGGCCTGCTGGAAGGCAATCCATACCTCTCTGCCGTATATTCAATACTGGGCCTTGCCCTGGGCGGCGGCAACGAACGCCTGGACAAGTCCCATCTGGACAAAATCGCCTGTATCCTGGACTTTACCGTACGAATGCACCAGGACCTGAACCTCATTTGTTACGAAACAGAATACCTGCGCGACGGAAACCTGACCCTGAAAACCGCCTGCGAAAACCTCTTCAATGAATGCACCCGGCAAGTGGGTTACGCCATTCCACTGCCCGTTTGCCGCGACAGCGATGACTGGGAACGCCTCTACAGCCAGCTCGATAATTATGTCGATCGCAACCTCGATCCGGCACTGGCCACGAATGCCATGCAAAAAAGGGCATTCGCCAATCTTCAGTTTGCCGTGGACCGGGTGGTCCATTTTATTGAACGGTACTGTTCCTTTGTAACCCAGGGCAATGAGTATTACAAAAAATTTGCCCGGATCGTCGACGGTTACGACAACGAGGCAAACTGCAACGGGGCGCTTCCCGAATCCTTCAGCCAACTGAAAACCGATATCGGAGTCACGCTGGAAAAATTCAACAGCGCCTACAATCTTCCGGAAATCCAGGGCTCCCGCCTGAAAGACTTGCTGTACGGGATCGGAGAATGAAATTTCATACCCATTCAAAATTCGCTATCTTTGAGCGTTGAATAACGCCGGTTCCTGAGTGACAACAAAGGGTTGATGCTCCCAACCTGGCGCACGATACATTATGGTATATTTCACAGCGCCGAACCGCCTGCCATCATGAAAGTTGTTATTCCCGTTGCGGGGGCCGGTACCCGGCTCCGCCCACATACCTATACCCAGCCCAAGCCGCTCATGCCGGTAGCCGGCAAGCCGATTATTTGTTTTATCGTGGACAAGCTGGCCGAGGCCGGCATGACCGAGTTCGTTTTCGTGATCGGATACCTGGGCGATCAGGTCCGTGAGTTTATCGAACAACGCTATCCGCAGCTGAAAACGGAATTTGTTTACCAGGAGCACCGGGAAGGATCGGCGCATGCCGTGTGGATGGCGAATTCCGCCATTTCCGGGGAAGACGAGATCTTTATTGCCTTCGGCGACACCATATTTGACGCCGACCTGCAGCAGATGCTCCAATGTCCGTACTCCTGCCTGGGTGTAAAAAAGGTGAGCGATCCGCGCGAATTCGGGGTGGCGGAATTCGATGAGCATGGTATGGTTACGCGGATGGTGGAAAAGCCCCGCATTCCCAAATCGAACATGGCCATCGTCGGGCTCTACAAGATCAAAGAGGTCTCAGCCTTATTGCAAGCCATTGAGCACCTGATGCAAACCGGACAGCGCACCTTTGGCGAGCTGCAACTCACCGATGCCCTGCAGCACATGTTGGAAGGGGGTACCCCATTTCAAGCTATTACAGTGGACAACTGGTTCGACTGCGGCCGAAAAGAAGTACTGCTCGAAACAAATGCTTTGCTGTTAGGCCAGCGCAGTTACGCCTCCGATGCGTTCAGCCTCCCGGTTTTCGACAACACCATTATCATCCACCCCGTGGCTATCGGCGAAAATTGTCAGATCGCCAACAGTATAATCGGTCCGCACGTCACCATCGGCAACAATGTGACGGTCAACTCCGCGATCATCAAGGACAGCATCATCGGCAACTTTGCCACGCTCGACGATGTGGTGCTCCGCCACTCGGTCGTCGGCAGCGATGCCAATGTCAGAGGCATGAACCTCAGCCTGAATATCGGAGATAACACGGAGATTGATTTCGCGTGAGCAAAAACGCGACCGTTTTTCAGAAATTAAAAATCTGAAAATCAAGTTTTTGCACAAAATTTTGAAATGCTTTCACCCACCTAAATGCTGCTGAACTGTCCTGGTTTCAGCGCCAATACCCACCTATTTTTGTCCTATCAGAAAACGGAAGCCCGGTTTTGACCTGAACCGGCAAAGCTTCGGAACCAAAAGACAGCGAGCCCAAAAGCCAACCACTCCATACTGACGGTACGTGAATGTATCCGGCATCCCGCAAGGCGCCACGGGAGGGTCTGGATACAGTGGGAGTTGACCCGGAAAATCCTCAAACGAGTACGGGCGCGGAAGCCGAAAAGCGGATAGAGTAGGCGAATAGGAAGTTTAATTTCTAAGAATCATGAAATCTGTTATCAAAATTATCACCTCCGCTCTTTTGCTCCAACTTTGTTTTTACCTGCAACAGGGAAACAGTCAAACGGATAAAAACTATTGGGCAGAAAATGTCGCCTTCCTGGATATGCGAACCCGAACCGTAGACAATGGTTCTTATGTACGGGAAATTGTCGTCGTTGACTTCAAAAAATCGGAAAAACTGATCGAAAACTTCGGCCTGGAGGAAGA
>CAYVDV010000477.1:0-4114 GCA_964450465.1 uncultured Saprospiraceae bacterium | reverse complement strand
GCTGCGGTGCTGGGTGGTGACACCGCCGCCCCACTTGTAGCTGTCTGCGGGCGTGCCACCGTTCACTGTAAGGTTAATGCCTCCGGTTTGGCCGAAGCACTGGTAATTGATGGGGGCAGCAGTGGCCGTCAGCGTCGTCGGCTGCGTGATCAGGCTGGAGAAAGAGGCCGAGCAGCCGGATGTGGAGGAAACGGTAACATTATAGGTGCCTGCAGTCAGGCCGGTGATAGCAGTACCCGTGCCCGAGCCGGTGCCGGCCGGGCTCACACGCGACCAGTTCCAGTTATACGGCGCCGAGGCGCCGTTAATGGTCATGTTTATGGCGCCATTAGCGCCACCTTCACAGGATACATTAGAGACAGTTTTCGTAACCGTCAAAGCGCAAGAAACCGTGACTTTTTTCGAATCAAAAAATTCCCGTCCGCAAGCATCCTGTATCCGCACCGTGATAACGCATTCGGAAGCGTTGGCCGGTGGCGTTAATGTCACCGTTTTAGTTGTGGCATTGGGTGTAAAAGTAGCGCCGCAACTGGAAGTCCACTGCGTCATATACTGCGTCGAGTCGACACCCGGGGGCAGGTTGTAGGTGATTACCGTACCCTGGCCGGCCGGAAGGTTTGCCGGAAGGCCGCTAATCTCGGGCAGGATGGCCCGTTCGATAGCGGTCAGAAGAGAGAAATTGAAAAAAGCGCGTTGCGCAGCCACATTGGCCGGGGCGGTTGACTTGGAAATATCGTGACTGGCCTCCATCATCACATTACCGCGGTTGTTATCGCCGAAGCCTCGCCCGTAGGCTACAATGGCCGCCCGATGCTCAAGGTTGGAAGAGAACCGTTGCGGATGGTCGGGATCGTAAACGCCTACGTGGGTCGTAGGTCGCCAGCCAGCGCTTTTCGGAAGATAGATTTGCTCAGAACCATTCTGGGTAGCGGCATCGAGGATGCCCATGAATTGCATGACCGGATCTGCAGGATAGTCGTACGAGTAGGGCAAGGTACCATTGCTGTGATTACCCCAAAGGATCAGGGCATTCTCATAGTACGGGCCACTTCCGCTGGCAACTGTCGTTTTTTCGCAAAGGAAGTTGGTCTGCTGGCTGGGGCTTCCCGGATTGAACATGTCTTCAAGGGCACTGCCGGCATGACAGCCGAGCCAGATGGCGCCTTTGCAATCGAGGTTCCAGGTATACAACCGGCTGTGTGTTCCCCAGATTGGGTCGGCATGCGGCATTACAAAGATGTCGTCGCAACAAGTGAGATCGGCAGGTTCCGTCCAGCCATTCTTGGAACTGCCGCCGTGGGCGGTAGACGGAATACCGGCATTGACAAAAAATTTGGCGGCAATGGAGCCATTCTGCTTGTCGAGCGTCCAGCGCTGTGCTACGCGAAGGGTGGCATACACCGGCACAGTAATCGGAGAAGTGGTAGTCACCCCTACTACCCCCTGGGCTTGCCACGATGCGATGGCAGTATTGACGGCCGCCGAGCGGTATTCCGCCGGAATGATAAAGGTGCCGCCTTTGAAGTCGGTGCCACCATAGCTAAAGTCTGTGCCGTCTTTGGCTTTGGCAGAATTGATCACCCATTTAACAGGCACCATGTAGTTTTTCGTCAGGTCGTAGATCAGGCCATAAGGCTTGAGTCCATTACCTATCGTCTGAGGTACGACGCCCATGTTGATGATAAAGGAGCCAGTGGGCATGGTCTCGTTGGTCTGGGCGTTCAGGCCGGCAACTGCCAGGCTCAGTGAAAGGGCAAAGGCCAAAGCTCCCCTTGCCAGGCTTTTCTGTCCATTCCGGCCTTTGTTGCTGCCAAAGAGGATAACTGAAGACCAGATCGTATGCGGCGCTTCGGCCCATTGGCCGGCTGCGTCGTCGGCGTCCGGATAAACGGACGTTGTGCCGGCATCTGCGGCATCCGCCTGTCTGGCGGAAACGCCGAAGCATAGTCCCAGCAATTTTGCCCATAGAAACGCCAAAGCGCTCCAGCCCATCCGCGCGAAGCGGGTAATAAGCGTTGTATTGCGAAACAGATGTTGACTTTTCATAAGAAAGAAGTGCTTGGGTACCGGCTGGCTTGCTGCGCATTTCAGAACGTATCGTACGCTTTGGGTCAACAACTAAAACCGGTTGTGTTATTAATTTTTTTGAATTACGGACAAGTGTATTTTGCATATTGGTGGAACGGGGTTTGCGAGGAACAGGGAGGGTGTCAATCCGGGCCTTCGCGGATATTACCGATGCGCAATGCAACCTGCCAGTAGCCGGGTGCGCCCCGGAGAAGGTCGGGATCCATGTCATGCATTTTTTGACGCAGCGACGGCCGGGCCGGGCTGTGTACAGCCGGAGACCAGGAACCTTCTGCACTGCTCAGGCGATACCAGACTGCCCATGCCTCCCGCATCTGGGAAGCCAGGGCAGCCGGAAGTACCTCAAGTGTGTATAAAAATCTCATGAATGTGCGCATGTGGTTTGGTGTTGAAGGGATATCTGATTGTTCTGTTGAAATTGCTTTTTGACTGTGGTATCCGGGGTGGAGAGGCGTTTTAAAATTTGCCTTTTCAAATTTACATTTTGACTTAAAAAGGGGCATTTCACCATCTGGGTAGCTTCTTTAAAGTCAAAATATCAATTGGAAATTTGAAATTTGAAAAGTGCTCACTGTCAAATGGTTGGCTTCGCGGAGGATGGGAGGGAGCCCCCCTTTTGGTGCCCCCTCCCGGTTCGCGCCTCATGGTTTGCCGCGGCTTCTGGTGGCTGGTGCGGTATGGTCATCACCCCCATGGCTCGCCGCCCCGACCGGAATCCTGTTGCCTTGAGAACCCAGGGCAGCGCCTGGCATAATCCGGCCCGGAGGCATTTTTGAAAGTACGCGAAACGGGGATGACAAAACGGATGCGTACGTATTTGTTGCGCCGGCAACCCGGCATTGCAGGACCCAAAACCAGACCCCGAAAGCAAGCGGATATGCGAGCGGACAGCGGGAATAATCCCGCCCGAAAACAGCAATGGCCAGCAACGCTTTGTCACCGGCTATACGCTTTAATCTACCTGATCGTTCCTTATCGTTGGTCGAAACCAAGGTTTGCAGACTTTTCATTTCGATGAGAGATTAATTTCATTGGATTAGACTATAACTATTTGACTATCTGTTGCTTTTATCGCCTTCACTCGCATTTGGCGCCTGGCGGACACGCATCGTAACAGGTATCCGGAGCCGCCACTCATTCGCCAGGTACTCTACGGGATACATCCCCGGGGGAACCCATTTGGTAGCGATGTCCAGCATTTTGCGCAGGTGCGTTGGCAAGCGAAAAGCTTCCTCTACCTCAAACAGGGCCCGCCCGAAGAAGGCGGTAAATGCCGGACCACTTATGTGCTGGCGTTGAAAGCAGAAGACGAGCTCCTGTTGGCGGCAAAAAATGCGGGCCGGGGCATGCGGGCAGGCGATCACGAACGTTTGGGGCAAGCGCTCTGCGATAAAACAGACACCTACTCCGGCGCAATTCTTGCTGGGTGTTCCAAACACCACCTCCATCTCCACTTCTTTATGCAAGGCCTTACTTTGCAGTACATAGCGGCCTTTTGCAGTTGTAACCGAAAGCATTCAGGATGTTTTTTACCGGATTATACCATAGTGGTGTCCACGATGATCGAAATAGGGGACAAACAGATACCGGAAATCAAATTGTGCCGGAAAGAAATTGTGCTTTTCATGACGATTAGGCGATTTGATTATGAAATGAATTCGTTGATTATGAATCCAAAAGTCCGCCTGAACGCCGGGGGTATTGCAAACAAAAAGCAGGGATGCGTTACCTGAAAAGCCGGAAAATAAGAAAAGGAGGTTTACTATAAACCATTGCTTTTCAGCCTATTATAGCCCTTCATTTTTTATGGGAATGTTACCGGAAAGTACCTGGAAATGGGCTTTGGACCTGTTGGGCGCTGCCACCGGAACGTTTGCAGGGGTTTTTGCACTTCGCCCAGTTCAACCCCACCCCCAACCCCCATAGCCGTCAACTTAAGGGATTGAGGGCTTATATACTTTTCAAATTTGTCTTTTCAAATTTACCTTTTGACTTAAAAAAGGACATTTCACCGAACGGGAAGATC
>CAYVDV010000476.1:0-4124 GCA_964450465.1 uncultured Saprospiraceae bacterium | reverse complement strand
TCTACCTGCCCAGTGCAAGCGAGGCTACGCTGACGGTGTACGACGAAACGGGCCGCGTGCTCTTTGGCCAGACGGGCGACTTTGGCAAAGGCTTCAACGCCTTTACCCTGGATCGCGCCCTGATCGAGACCGTAGGCGTATTGTACTACAAAGTGGAAACACCGACCGATAGTGCGGTGAAGACGATGATACAGACGAAATAGAGTTTTGAGTTTTGAGTTTTGAGTTTTGAGTGGGTTTGCCTTTTGCGAAAGGTGTATCCACTCAAAACTCGAAACTTAAAACTCGAAACTTTAAAGTCGCTGGAGGATAAAGCGACGAAGAGCACTGCCTCATTCCCCGTACCGGGGAGTGGGGCAGTTTTATTACAATTGGCGAATTCAGGTATTTTTCTGATAATCTTTCCTACATTTCGGGACTTATGAAATATTGTATTTACCAATGAAGACTTTTGCCGTATCTCTGTTCCTGTTCTTCCCGGTCTTGCTTTTTTCCCGGGAAAAAGCCGTTCCCACCCCGTCCCCTGCCGTCCATCGTCTATCTGCTCCCGCAACATACGCCGTTGTCATTGGCATATCGGACTACCAAAGCCCGGACATTCCCGACCTGCGCTTTGCACACCGCGATGCCGAAGCGTTCGCCCGCTTCCTGCGCTCACCGGCGGGGGGGAGTCTGGATGGGGATCACCTGAAACTGTTGACAAATGAGCAGGCCACAACAGGAGAGATGGTTTCCAGTCTGGACTGGTTGGTTGAATCCTGTAAGGAAGGCGACCAGGCCATCATCTATTTCAGCGGGCATGGCGATGTGGAACAGAAAACGGCATTTCAACTGGGGTTTCTGCTTAGTTGGGATTCGCCTCCCAAAGCCTACGCCGCGGGGGCATTTCACATTTATTATCTGCAGGCTATTGTGTCTACGCTTTCTACGGAAAACAAAGCCAGGGTGCTGGTCATAACGGATGCCTGCCGCTCGGGAAAACTGGCGGGCAATGACATCCGTGGCCGTCAGCTGACCAATGACAACCTGGCTAAACAATACGCCAATGAAATCAAGATTCTCTCCTGCCAGTCCAACGAGTACAGCCTCGAAGGCGAACAGTGGGGGGGAGGCCGCGGCGCTTTCAGTTATCACCTGATCGATGGCCTGTACGGCATGGCTGACAATAATTCAGACCATATTGTGGATCTCAAGGAAATCGGCCGGTACCTGGAAGACCATGTTTCGGTTGAAGTGGCGCCGAACAAGCAAATGCCCGTGATTGTCGGCACACGGGAGGAAAAACTGGCCACCGTGTTCCCGGATATACTCAACCAAATTCGCGAGGGCAAAAAAGGACAATTGGAACTGTTTGAACCAACCGAGTCGCGAGGTATGGAAGGGGAAATACTTGCGGAGGTAGATACCACCGTCCAAAAAATATACCATCGGTTCAACCAATACTTGAAAGACAAGGTGTTCCTGGAGCCCGTGGACGCCTGCGCCGACGCCTGCTATGAACGACTCCTGAAGGAGCCCAAACTGGAGCGCCTGCATGCCGCTATGACCCGGAATTATGCCGCTGCCTTGCAGGATGATGCCCAGCAGGTGCTGAATAATTGGCTGGTTGTGGATTCAAAAATACTTTCACTCTCCAAAGTAAAGCAGAGCATCAAATACCGGCTGTATCCCCGTTACCTCGAACGCGCAGCGGAACTGCTCGGCCCGGCGCATTATATGTACCCGATCCTCCAGGCCCGTAAACTGTACTTTGAAGGATACCTGATGCACATAGACTACCGGCAGGCCGACCGCGAACTGGGGGAAAAGATCCTGGAAAAATACCGGGCAGCGCTGAAGTGGCAACCCGAATCGCCCCACGTGTATTATTCCATGGCCGTTGCCTGCTTCTACCAAATGCAGGACGCTGATTCGGCGGAATATTTCGCCCGAAAAGCCTCCGAACTGGCACCCTCCTGGATAATTCCCTTCTCCTGGCTGGCCGGCATGTATGAAGACTGGACTATTTTGCACAATCTGGATAAAGCCAGACATTTTTTGGAACTGGCCGACAAGGTCGATTCGACGGCGGCCCGGACCAATATCTTTCATATGTACCGGTGGGCACTGTATTACTTTGATTCCTATCAATATGCAGAAGCCGAGCAACAGTTTAAGCGCATCATTCAACTGGATTCGACGTTTACCTGGGCCCATAACAGCCTGGGAAACCTGTATTTGTACACCGGGCGGATTGCAGAGGCAGAGCAGCAATACCTGAAAAGCATTCAACTGGATTCAACGGATCAAAAAGTCCCGGTCAATCTGGGAAAGCTCTACCGGATAACCCACCGTTATGCCGAAGCGGAAGAACAATACCTGAACAGTATTCGACTGGATTCCACATCTCTTTGGCCATATATCGGCCTGGTAGCCGTTTATATCAATACCGGTCGTTTGGACACAGCGGAAATCCTGTTTAAGGAGATTATCGAACGGGATTCACAGTTTCCGCTGGCCTATTTTGAGGTCGGTCTGGTCTATCTGGAGGAAAACAAACAGGAAAAAGCGGAGCCCTTGTTTGAAAAAGCCGTACAGTTGGATTCAACGTTTGCCGATGCTTACGCCTACCTCGGATATATTTATTTAAAAACCCGCCGTCTTGCCGATGCAGAGGGACAATTGCAGAAAGCCATTGCGCTGGACTCCCTTGTTGCCTGGCAACATATCAACCTGGGCCTGGTATATGCCAGAACCGGCCGATACGCCGATGCGGATCAACAATTCAGCATCGGCCTGACATTGGACGACGCCAATGCAAAGGATATTGCAGTCAATTATGCCGTACTGTACAGCCTGCAAGGAAAACTGGATAATGCCTTCAACTATCTGGAACAGGCGCTGGAAAAAGGGTACCAGCACGACCCCTGGAACGTGGATATCCTGGAGGACCCGGCATTGGCCCTGTTGCGGGCCCAGACGTTGCGCTGGGAAGCGCTGATGGAGAAATATATTGCGGAGCCTGAAAAGGACTAAGGAATATAAGCTTGGCTTGCTTGTTCGTATCGTTGAAAGAGGCCTGTCACAGGGTATCTTTCCTGCGCCTGCACAAAAGAAAGATTATTTCCGCTCCAACTACCTATGCTATTTGCATACCTTCGTCCGGCGCCAAATCCCTTGCCCGTCAAAAATCCGCACTGACTGAAAATGATGTATTTTATTCTGACTAATTGAGACAAGGCTCTTTTGCTTGCTTATTCGGGAGTTGTTTACAGGGGATTATGCCAGGCTCTGCATGGTTGTTCGGGGGTGGCCTGAAATGCTTGTTGCTTTTTCTGTTTCTTACCGGAGCTTGTTCATACTCCCTTGCACAGGCGATTCCGTTCGAGCGCGTCACGGCACAGCCGGACCTTTCCGACAATACGGTGACCTGTCTGCTTCAGGACCGGACGGGCTTTCTTTGGGTTGGTACAACCAATGGTCTGAATAAATTTGACGGCTACCATTTCACGTCCTATAAAAACAGGCAGGGGAACCGCAACAGCCTGAGCAACAATACGATCAACGCTCTCCTGGAGGACCGGAACGGGTTTGTCTGGGTGGCCACCATGGATGGATTGAACCGTTTCGATCCGCGTACGGAAACCTTCCGGCAATACCGCAGCAATCCGGCCGACCCGAAGAGCATCTTCTCCAATGAAACCTATTCCATCGCAGAGGACAAAGCAGGCTTTCTTTGGGTTGGCGCCGCCACCACGCTGGATCGACTTGATCCCGAAACCGGTGTTTTTACCCATTTCCAGCCGCCCACCGGCCCGGCGGGGTTTGCCGGCGACAAGGTGCTCAAAAGCATAGTGGAATTCGATAGTGCGCTGTATTTCGGCAGCTGGGGTGCCGGAATCTGGCGGTTCTACCACCGGACAGGCGCCTTTACCCGGCTCTATACCGATGCACCACAACCGGCTTTTAAGGTGAAAAACTGGGTGGACCAACTCTCTGTGGACGCATACGGCAACCTGTGGGCCATCGTAAACGGCCTCGCTTTTCAATACCAACCGGGACGGGATAGCTTCCACTTGCTGCAAACCGGCAGGGCAGCAGACAGCCGGGATGGCGCCGCCGTTTTGCAGCATACGCGAGAAGGA
>CAYVDV010000475.1:0-4131 GCA_964450465.1 uncultured Saprospiraceae bacterium | reverse complement strand
TCCTTCTCCGAAATGATTTTTTCTTTTTCCGAGATCAGGCCCTCTTTTGCGGAAATAAGCCGTTGATAGTCCTTGAACTCTTCGATCAGGTCATCCTCCGCTTCCATGGTCTGTCGCACGAGCGGGTCAGCAACGGCTTTTTGGAGCCGGCGCAACAAGGGGCGGTAACGCTCCGGGAGATCGTTCTCATTAATGGCGAGAAAGTGTGGGTCATCCGTTGCGCTCGATTGGTCGAAGAGCGATAGCAATTGTTCCAGTTCCGTCCGGCGCCGGTCTTTCAGATAGGGTATTTGTATGATGATGCTGTCGTGCGTGAGGCTTTCGATAAACTCTTCTTTTTCGCGGATTTCGTTGCCCGTGGCGGCATCTATATAGGCGCGATTTACGCGCACTACCGGGGCTTTTACATGGTCGAGCGTATGCCCCAGGAAATAAATACTCAGGATAGGTAGTGCCTTTCGGTATGGATATTCTTCCGCTGGCTCCCGGACAGCATTCTCCTTTTTGGCATACTGCTCGCCCAGATAACGGCGGAAACGCATGATGTCGGTGGCTAACTTGGCTTTTTGTAATTCCAGGATGATGAGTTCCTGATTGCCGTGCTCATCGAGGATACGGGCGCTGAAATCCATCCGCAACACCATTAACATCTCTCCGACCGGAAAATGATGTTCGGTAGGGCGGAATTCGAGGGCAACAACTTCTTTACCAATGATGGCGGAAAGCAGCAACTTGGCTACCTTTTCGTCGTTCATCAGGTATTTAAAAACGACGTCGTAGATCGGGTTGGCAATTTGTACCATAGGGCAGGTTTTGGAGGGCCCAAGGTAAAGGTTTTGTTGGGAAAACGCAAGAATAAAACACAAAAAGTTTTTAATTTCAAGTACCTTGCCCGCAACTAGCAACAACGGGCAGCAAATCATTGCTGCCCACTCAAATATTGCGCCCACCCCGCAAGCAGCCCGGCTTCGGTGATGTTCAACGCCGTCAGCAGCGCTGTCTTGTTGTTCAACCGCAAGAGTTCGTTCAATTTTTTTCTGCCGTAGGTATGGTCGATGTATTGCACCATGGAACCCGACAGCCCGTATTTTAATTTGCCGGTCCAAAACTCATCGAGCGAGGCAGGGATCTTATGTGCGGCGAGGGCATTTTTCACCTCGACCAACCGGCTGTCATCGCATTGGCCCGATGCATAGGTGGCCAGACCTTCGACAAACCAGTCGATGCCCGTTACGTCGCTAAAATCAGGGCTGACATTCCGCTGACCGTGGTACACGTGTACCAGTTCATGCGCGATCAGTTGCCGGGTCTTGCCCTGATCGGCATAGCGGTGTTCGCAGGCAAGGCTGTCCCATCTTGCCGGGGAAATAACGTCGAGCCGGGTGGCGATGCCGCTGGCGACCATCCAGCATTCCGATTTAAACTCCGGCATGTTCCAGTCTTTTTGCCAGCGGCTGTCCAGCGATTGCCGGTCGGGGTGGATGCAGACGGTGAACGTTTGCGGATAGCTATCGCCAAAAAACTGCCGCACGGTTTGCATCCCCGTTTCGATCAGTTTCCGGTATTCTTTTTTGTACTGCCGGTCGGATTGCTGATAATTAAGGACATAGCCCTTGTGTTTTTCTGTAACCCAACCTGTAGTCGCTGTTTCCCGGGCGACAGGCAAACAAGGGAAAAGGAGTGCGAGAAAGAGCAATTGCGGCGCCTTCATAGCAAGCGTTTTTGTTTTGGAAAAGGGAATGCCGAAGCAGACCATTTGCAGCGCCGGCAGTATTGGGACACCCCGGTTGCCCTGATGGTTACACAGAAGGCTAAAGTCGAACTAAGGTATCTGCTTCCAACAATAGACCCGCTTTCCAGTAAAATGTGGCTGCTAGCGTTTACCCCCGGTCGATTCCACCGACAAGCCTACCGCAAAAATCCCGGGCAAGGGATCGCGCCGGGTAAACTGTTCCACCGTAATGGTATAGGTGCCGGGTTGGTTGAAATAGGCTTTTTCCTGCAGCAAGGCGTGCAAGCGACATTTATGGCCCGAACACTCGCCCAGCGGTTTCCCCTGCACATCAAACAAGTCAAAGGATTTTTGTTTGCTCAGCCGTTTCCCGTCCGGAAAAAGGGTGTGCAATTTGACATACAAATTCTGGGTGGAAAAGGTGTCGGCATACTCGAAATCTACATAAAGGTTGTAAGTCGCCGAGGTATCGGTCATGGCAAAACTAAAGTCCAGGGTATCGCGGTATGCCCATTGCCCACCGGCGATATCCTTCTCCGACTTAAAAACAAAGGGATCGTTACAGGCGGCATACAACAGGGTCAGGGCAAATGCCCAAAGGGGAAAAAAATGGGCGCGGCGCTTGGGCAGGTTTTTGCGGAGTGGAGAATCGGCAGGTCGCGTCATTGGGTCGGTTGTTAGTTTTTGATAAAGGGTGCGAGGTCGGGGTATTTTTTCAGCAGGCTTACGGCTTCCGCCCTGGAAATCCGCACCCCATCGATAAAGGCTGCCACAGAGGCATCGCCAAAGCCTTGTTGTTGCAAGGCACGCCGCAGCGCGGCGGCATCGCTAAAGTTGCGAAACCAGCCGGCCGAATAGCGGTATGAGCCGGCCCCCGGTTGTGTTTCAATCATCAGATCGTTGAACATGCCGAGGGCGTCGTTAGTCACCACCTGTCGCGCGCTGACAGCCTCCACCTTAAACGATATGCCGGCGAAACGCTTTTCCACCGGCTGCACGCCCGGGATGGCCATGGCTTCCGGCACAATTTGACGCTGTATGATCAGGTCAAGCGGCAAGGGGCCTTCCGCAGAGGCCAGCCCGATCTCGATGCGGCGGTTAAGCCGCTGACCGACCGGGTTGGGCACGGCATTCATCACATTTCGGGCCACAGGATAGGCTGAGCCGAAGCTTTTCAGTGAAATGCGGCGGGCAGGCACTCCGCGTTCCACCAAAGCATTGCCCACCAGTTCGGCGCGTTTGATGCCATAATACAGGTCGAACTTGGCAGGACCGGTCTCATCCGTATGCACCGCCACCTGCACCTGGGCCTCGGGGTAATAGCGCGCCAGCCGGGCCACCTCATCCAGGACCTTGCGGTTTTCTTCACTGAGAATGTCCCGGTCGGTATTGTAATAAAGCGCCGGAAGGGTCACTTTTTCGATCGTTTGCACGGCATCGCCGGTATCGCCGGCGGCGGCGCGCGCGCGTTTGCCGGCATCGGTGAAGAGCGCGCGATCAGCCATTTGCTCGGCCTGTTCCTGCTTAAAATAGCTCACATACAGGTCGCGCTGGCCGTAGCTGTCGAAACGATCGGAGGAAAAATAGGCGCTGAGCCCGTCCACCGCCAGGCGGAAAAACTGTTCGTCGGCAGGAGAATTGATGGGCTTGCCCAGGTTTTCCGGCGAAGACCAGCTTTGGGTGGCATCGTCGAACGTTGATTTAAACACATCGAAGCCGCCCATACTGCCGGGGTGATTACTGCTGAAATAGAGCGTCCGGCCATCGTGGGCCAGAAACGGCGTCGTTTCGTCATAAGGCGAGTTGACGGCAGGTCCCAGGTTGCGCGGTGCGCTCCAGCCGCTGTCGCTTCGGGTGGCGTAGTAGAGGTCCAGTCCACCCTGTCCGCCTTCGCGCCGGCTGGCAAAAAGCAGGAGGGTGTCGTTGGCGAGGAAGGGAGCCGCATCGCCGGCTTCGGGTTGCATAGGGCTTCGGAAAGCCGGCGGTGTCACCGCATATTCGTCTTTTCGGCCGGCGGTATCGGCAAAAATTTCACCGCTGTAGAGGGTGAAACCCCTGAAAAAGTACAGGATCTGGCCGTCGCTACTGAAGTCGAGCGCAACCTCGAACCGGGAGGTATTGAGCAGGTCGCCGAGCAGGGTGGCATAGCTCCAGCCGCTGTTGGTGAGGTCGGTAAAAAACATATCGCTGCACCAATGCCCGGATTCGATGTCTTCATACCCTTGGTCGTTGCGCATGCCGCCCGTGCAGTTTTCCCGTGCAGCGGAAAAATAGATCCGGCCCGGGTGGTTGACCGAGGGCAGCGGAGCAAACTCGTCGCCAGTGGTATTTACCCGGTCGCCGAGATTTTCCACCAGGGCAACAGCGTCATTTTGACCAATACCCATGCCGCTTACACA
>CAYVDV010000474.1:0-4135 GCA_964450465.1 uncultured Saprospiraceae bacterium | reverse complement strand
CGTGCAGACGGGCGGCAATTTTTTTGCGCAGGATAAACTTAGGGTCGCCGACCAGGTCGCGCATCTCGATAAAATTGCGCAGCGCCAGTTCGAGGATGGCATCGCCGTCCTGCTTGCGCTGACTGGAGAAATCCGGAATAATTCGCGACCAGTCGCCGTTGTACTGATCGTACATGCTGTCCAGGATGGTACAGTCTTCGAAGCCTGCATTCATACCCTGGCCATAAAACGGAACGATGGCGTGTGCGGCGTCGCCGATGAGCAGAATACGTCCCTGCCATTGCCAGGGATAGCATTGCGTGGTGACAAGGGAAGAGGTGGGGTTGCCAAAAAAGTCGTCCAGCAACGTGGGCATGAGCGGCACGGCGTCGGCGAAATAGCGCTGGAAGAAGGCCGATACCGTGTTGTTGTCCGTCAGGTGTTCAAAGGAGATTTCCCCTTCGAAGGGAAGGAACAGGGTGCAGGTGAAGCTGCCGTCGGCATTAGGCAGGGCGATCAGCATGAAGTTGCCGCGCGGCCAGATGTGCAGGGCATTGGGGTCGATGCGGTGTTTTCCGTCGGGGGTGGGGGGGATAGTCAGTTCTTTGTACCCGTGTTCGATGTAGCGCTGGATATAGTCGAAGCGGTCGGTGCGTTGGAGGGCATAGCGTACGGCCGAGTAGGCCCCGTCTGCGGCAAAGATCAGGGGCGCTTCCACGGTTTTATGTTCGCCGCTGCGCATGTCTTCGAAGGAGATTTGCGGGTTTTGCAGGTCCACTTCGGTGCAGCGGTGTTCGAAATGGAGTTTGACGTTGGGGTAGCTGCCGGCGATCTGGAGCAGTTCGAGGTTCAGGCCGCCGCGCGATACGGAGTAGATGGCCTCGTCGGCCTTGCCGTAGGGCTGGTAGGTCAGTTGCCCGGCTTCGGAGTGCATCATACGGCCGGGCATGGGGATGGCTACTTTTTCAATCTTCTCCCGGATACCGGCCTTGTCGATGGCGGCCCAGCCCCGGACGCTCATGGCCAGGTTGATCGACCGGCCGCCGCTGTAGCCGGCCGCCCGCATATCCGGGCGGCGTTCGTAGAGATCGACCTGATACCCGCGGCGGGCGAGGAAGACGGTCCATAATGCGCCGACAAGGCCGGCGCCGACAACAACGGCTTTTTTGGATTGGATTTGCTCAGGCATGGTTCAAGCATTTTATTTTACCAAAGAGGTTTTGCAGGGAAGGTAACGTTCAGGTATTCTGAAAAGCAATCGGAATGCCTTAGCCAGTTACAGTTCGCCGGCCAGCAGCCGCAGCCGCAGTTCTGCCGTTTTCAGGTTGTACAGCACCACATTCTGGCGCAGCATGGCCTGCTCCAGGGTGTTTTGGGCTGATTGCACTTCGAGGGCATTGGTTTGACCCAGCCGGAAGCGTTCGGTGCTGACGGTGAGGCTTTCCCGGGCATTGCGCACGTTGTCGGCTTCCAGGGCCAGAACCTGTTGCTGGGTTTGGAAGGTTGCCAGCTGGTTGTCGAGTTCCGTTTCCACGGCCAGGCGTTGGGCATCCAGGCGAACGACAGCCTGTTCGGCACTGAGGCGGGCGACGTCTATCTGGCGCTGGATGTTGCCGCCGCTGTAGAGCGGAAGCACCAGCGAGCCGCCGATGACGAAGCCGGCCTGGGTGTTGTTGAGCAAAAAGCCGGCGCCGTTGTCGGTGCGTTGTACGGTAAACTGGCTGATCCCGGTGATACGGGGTTTGCTGAGTTTGCGGTTTTCATCGACCAGCAGGGCGGCCACCTCGGCATTTTTTTGCAGGGAAAGGAGTTGCGGGTTTTGGGCCAGCATCTGTTCCTGCAGGCGGTTGCGATCGGGGGCATAGGTATTGTCGAGGCTTTCAGCCACTTCAAACGGCGTGTTGGCGGGCCGGGCCAGCAGTTGGTTGAGGTTGCGTTTGGCGGCGCTGGTGCCGGTCTGCTGCGTGAGCAGGTTGGCGCGCTGCTGGTTGAGGTCGATCCGGGCCTGCAGTGCATCTGTTTGGGCGGCGAAGCCGGCGGCAAGGCGGGCCTCGGCGATCCGGAGCCGTTCCTCGTTCAGGGCAATGAGTTCCTCGGTGGAGCGCTCCAGCAAGCGGCTGCGCACGATGTCGTAGTAGGCGAGGAGCACATCGGCGGAAGTTTGCTGTACGGCGCCGCGGAGATTAACCTGCCCCAGCGCTTCCAGTTCCTCCAAGCGTTTTTTGGTGATGTGCATCCGCCGGCCGTCAAACAGCGTCCAGCTGAGTTGCACCCCCGCATTGGCCGCATTGAAAGGTGCGCCAAGGGCATTGAACTCGTTGCCGTTGGCCAGTTTTTGCTGAAAGGCACTGAGCGTGAGGTTTTCGTTGGCAACCAGGTTGACGGTCGGGAGCATGCCGGCATTTCCTTTCGTATTGTTCAGCCGGGCAACTTCGGCATCGCTGCGTACCAGCCGGATGTCATAGTTGTTTTCCAGCGCAATGCGCAGGGCTTCTTCAGGCGTGAGCAGCGCTGGGGTTGTCTCCGGATTTTGCGCGAACAAGGGCCAGGAAAGCCAGAAACACAATAAAAAGGGGAGATTCTTCAGCATGGATAGCGCCATTTTGGCAAAAGGTGAACGTGAATAAGGAGGATATCCGTCAGGCAAAAGTAGGATTAACTTCGTACTCCTTTATCCTATTGCGAACTTATTGGATAAACCCATACCTTCGCGATAAACTACATTGGCCCCATTAACTTATTGAGGCATCCCTTATCTTTGCTACAAACAGATCAACCTATTTATGGCAGACCGCAAAAAGAAAGTTTTTATAGTCGATGACGACAAAATGTTCTGCACCATGTTGTCCGATCACCTGGAAGATCAGGGGCAGTACGATGTGACGAGCTTCGGCACAGGAGAAGAATGTCTTGACCGGCTGGGCGATAAACCCGATGCGATTGTCCTCGACTATTACCTGGATTCCAATGTGCCGGGCGCCAAAAACGGCCTGGAGATCCTGAAGCTCATCCACAAGGCCGCTCCCGATCTGAAAGTAATCATGCTGTCCTCGCAGGAACACTACGGCGTGGCGCTGCAAACGATTGCCAGCGGCGCGGTGCAGTATGTCATCAAAGACCTGAAGTCATTTCAGGAGATCGACGGGATTCTGGAAGCACTTTGAGTGCGCGGGTGACCGGTAAATGATAGCGTCGGCATGACTACAAGTCAGGCCGACGCTTTGTTTATACTTTTATTTTTCTACCGCGAATACCTACCTTTGCGCGGCTTTTTAAAGTTTTGAGTTTTGGATTCCGGGTTTTGGGTGGTTTTACCCTTTCGTTGCAGGAAAATGCGGGCCTGGCGGTTTAAAATTTTCCTGTCCTGATATTTATTTTCGAAAAGGCGTATCCATTCCAACCCGAATCTCAAAATTCAAAACACAAGACTCAAAACTCAAAACTGTTTCATGCCTTATCTTTTTACTTCCGAATCGGTTGCCGAGGGGCATCCGGATAAAGTAGCAGACCAGATCAGCGACGCCATTCTCGACGAATTTCTCCGGCAGGACCCCGACTCAAAAGTGGCCTGCGAAACCCTGGTAACCACGGGCCTGGTCGTAGTGGCCGGTGAAGTGCGCTCCCAGGCTTATGTCGATGTGCAGGAAACCGCCCGCCGGGCCATCGAGCGCATCGGCTATACCCGCGCGGAATACCAGTTTGAAGCCAAAAGTTGCGGAGTGGTCAGCGCCATTCACGAACAGAGTCCCGACATTGCCCAGGGCGTGGATGTAGGCAAAAGCGAGAACGATCAGGGTGCCGGCGACCAGGGCATGATGTTTGGCTATGCCACCGATGAAACCGACAACTACATGCCCCTGGCCCTCGACCTGGCCCACCTGATCCTGCGCGAACTCGCCGATATTCGCCGCGAAGGCCGGCAAATGAAATACCTGCGCCCCGATGCCAAGAGCCAGGTGACCATCGAATACACCGACAAGCATGTGCCCAAAAAGATCGACACGATCGTGGTAAGTACCCAGCACGACGAAAATGTCGATCAGGCGCGCATTGCACAGGACATTCAGAAGATCGTGATCCCCCGCGTGAAGCGCAGCTTGCCCAAGCGCCTGCAAAAACTCTTCTCCGGCGATATCCGGTACTATATCAACCCGAC
>CAYVDV010000473.1:0-4140 GCA_964450465.1 uncultured Saprospiraceae bacterium | reverse complement strand
CTGGTTCGGGCCGGGGCGGGTGATGCTGCGGGAGGTGGATGAGGATGGGGTGGTGCGGTTTGGGGTGTATGTGGTGATTGGAAAGTGACTTCCAATAGTCGCTAGCTACCCCGAGATGGCGGATGCGGTCAGAGTGAGCTGCGGAGAAATGAGGCACGTGTGAGAGTTGGGGACATCTTCCGATATGCGCGGCCCTACGGTACGACACCCATCGAAATAGACGGGTTGCCCAACTACTTCGCGGCGACGGCGACCCCCGGGAGCCGACTCGCGTTGCTCGATAGCGGCATCAATCCAATCCAGGACGTGATGGGAGTCTTCGGTTCACGATGTCCTGCAATTCTCATCTCAAGCAGTCCGCACAAGGTTGGCTCTGTCGAAACTCCATGGCAGGATTTCTTCGACCCCGATCACGGCTTTGTTCGCTACTTCGGCGACACGAAGGATCCTTCGACGGACCCCGAAGCCACCCAAGGGAATCGGGCTCTTCTCGATGCCTTTATGACGCATTCCTCTCCGGACCGAGAAGTTCGGGAAACTGCCTGCCCGGTGATCCTCTTCAAAAGGGTACGGGTCGGATCACGAACCAAGGGAAACGTCCAATTCCAAGGATTTGGCATCGTCCGGCGGGCGGAACGAATAACCCAGTTCGACCGCAAGCTACAGCGCCCCTTCACGAACTATATGTTCGACTTTACTGTGTTCAGTTCGAGCGAAGAGAATGAGGAGTTTGATTGGGATTGGGTCTCTACGCGAAGGGATACACTTGCTTCGAATGCGGTCTGTATGCGCAAGGCGCCCGCCTCATGGAAGAATTGGGTCTTACATGGTGAGACTGCTGTCGAGCGCTCTCGCCGGCGAGTCTACAGTGTTCGCACCTTCTCCGTCGAAGAACAACGCCCCGCACCCAAATCAAGCGAAGCGAAGGCACTGGGGTGTATCTACGACTTCTACCGGAGTCGCCGCTCGCGTTTCGAGTCACTCGCGTCTCTCGTTGCCGGTACAGTCCTCGGAGGGGATTCGAAGATCTACCGTGAAGGCTGGATCACGCCGGCGTCATCGGACAACGGGGCCGACTTCATTGGTCGCGTTGACCTGGCCAACGGGATGGCGCAGGTCAAAGTCGTCGTGTTGGGCCAAGCAAAATGCGAGAAGCTGGATTGTCCAACTGGTGGCAATCATATCGCACGGACGGTGGCGCGCTTGAAGCGGGGTTGGATCGGGGTGTACGTGACGACGAGCTACTTCTCGGTACAGGTCCAGCGTGAGGTCCTAGAAGACAAGTATCCGCTGGTGATGATCGATGGGCTTCGGCTAGCCAAGGAGGTGCTTCGGCTCGCCCACATCGCCGGAAGCTCGACGATTGTTGCGTTTCTCGAAACCGTCGACTCGCGACACGACGAGAAGGTGATGAATCGGATCCCAGAAGAAATTCTGCATGATCCATAGCCATTCACCGCGGGTCATCGATCCGCAGAGCGGTTTCTGATTACCCCGCTACTGCGACTCAAGCCAGGCGTTGATTTCCTCCTTGCCTCGTACGAGCCGGTAGCGCACCTCTTGCTCGATTCGGAGAAGGTCCTTGTCTTCGCGGAGCTCGAAGAGGACCAATTCGCTTGGGTCGACGAATTGGGCAGATACCGCGCGACAAATAAGAGATGGGTATTTCAGTTCGCAGCACTTGATGTCGTTCTCCGCCTGAAGTGCAGACGGTTGTTCGCGCTCGCCCTTCGCTTGGACTGGAATGATGTACTGGGAGCCATTGCCGTCGATGCCCACGTAGAGCTCGTCGACCTCCACCTGTCCCAACCCTGGAACCGACGTCCGCCAGTGGTTCTGAAGCGAGTATGTCGCCAACCCGAGAAAGATGTCGATAAGCCGGTTATATCGAAGCTTCGCAAGCAGAGCCTGCTCGTCGGTCTGGGCATGCACCGCAATAAGCTCTGGTGTGGAGTCAGGTATCAGGATCGGCTCTAGACCTGTCGTCGGGACGATGTCAAGGCGTTCGACAAGGTCAAATGCGTACTTTGACTTGCCCTTTCCCCTGAGACGCCATTCCATTCCTGCTGGTGTTCGGGCTTCGATTTCAGGGCTCGCGAGTCCCCGATGCCTGAATGCATATGCCGCATCGGGCAAATTCTTGGGGACCGACACACCCACTTCAGCTGCGGCGGCAGCCAGATCGTCACGAGAGAATGGGATGCTTCTGCTTCCACTCTTGTAGCCATTCAGGAAAACATGACGGAGTAGCGTCTCGTAACGGTTTCCCCTCGGTCGAGGTTTAGCGGGCATGATGCCTCGTGCCTCCTCGCTGGCGAATTAGTTCCTCTTCGATCGCATGCTGAGACCGCTTCCTGGCGCCGCTCTTGTGCGTCCTCCCACCGATGGGTCGGGACACACTGAAATACCGTGAAGCCTCCTCCATGGAGAATCTCAGCAAGCCCGGATCACCGAGGGCAAGCGAGCTGAGCGGCCGTAGGGTCTGTGCCCCAACCGCCGTCCGGACTTGAACGGCGACGGCCTTCGCCAAGGGTGGCGGAACTGAGTTGCCGATCTGCCGAGCGCCATGCCACTTCGTGGCGTGAAATCG
This sequence comes from uncultured Saprospiraceae bacterium, assembly GCA_964450465.1. Classification (GTDB taxonomy): domain Bacteria; phylum Bacteroidota; class Bacteroidia; order Chitinophagales; family Saprospiraceae; genus M3007. Next base: position 1,550 of record CAYVDV010000473.1, on the reverse strand, counting down.
GAACCAGTCAGGAAAGCCGTGAAGTCGTGCCATCTCTCGAACGGTGATACAGCGAGGGAGCGCATAATGAATAGGCCTCGGGCTGGTAAAGGCGCCTCGCGCGGAATCGGTGCCCGCGCGAAGCGTATTTGCAACCCCCGCTCCGGGTAGGCGGTAAAAGCGTGAGATAGGCTCAACCTCGCCCTCTCCGGTCTCAGTGAAGCGTCGAATAGTGATTGCAGTGTGTGATGTACGCGCGCTGGAGGTCAACACAGATGGGTCCCAATCGCGAGGGTACCCAAGCCCCCAGTCCTTCTCATGCTTAGGGCGGAGCGTGCGCGCGTAGCCACTGAGTGATCCCCAATGACTTACAGCCACTTCGTCGTTCTGGAGAAGCTCGTCGAACTCATCAGCGTCGGGGAGGTCGTCGATGGCCTCCCTGCAGGTCGGTCCGACAGGAACGCCCGCGCGCCCCTGATCGCCAGGGCGAGACGAGCTTGGCTTGGGGTAGCGGGGTATTTCAATGCCCTGTCTCGCGCCCATCAAGATCAGGCGCTCTCTGTTCTGCGGCACACCATAGTGGCTGGCGTTTAGAATCCGCCACGGGAGCTGGACCCTATAGCCGATCTCCTCAAAGGCAACGATGAGTTCCCGCAGGAATTCTCGGTGCTTCCCTACGGTGAGCCCCTTCACATTCTCGAACACAAAGGTCTTCGGGTGGAGTTCGTCGACAATCCGCACGAACTCCTTGACGAGCTGGTTTCTCGGATCGTCAAGCGCCCGCTTGCCGATCATCGAGAAGCCTTGACATGGGGCACCGCCGAAGACCACATCGATGTCGCAGTCTCCGATGTCCGCCCGCTTCCGGATCTCCGCGCCTCTCAGTCCCACAACCGAGCAGGCCAACACAGTCGTGTTCGGGAAGTTGAAGTGGTGGGTTGCTGCATGAATCGTGTCGTACTCGACCGCAGCGACGACATCGAAACCAGCCTGCTCGAATCCGAGGCTGAGCCCGCCCGCGCCGGCGAACAGATCGACTCCGATCGGCCTTCCGCTCATTCTATTCCAACCTCCCTGGGGTGCCCCGGCCCTGGAGCGATCACCGTCCAACGCACGCCACACAGGTTACCGTCGAAACTGCCGCCGTGGGTGGCGATCCAATGCAATCTGGTCCAAGATAAGGTGATGGTCTTTGACCACATAGCGGGGGTAAGGGGGTAGCATGGCGGCCCATCCCAGGCCACAGCGGTCTGACGTTTATCGTTCGCGTATCATGTCGTCGGTGCGTGGAACCGGTAACCGCTCCACCGAACTCCGCCTCGCCGCCGCGCTCCGCCTGTTCGGCCTCAAGGGCTGGCGCCGGCACCTGCCGCTCCCTGGCAAGCCAGACTTCGCGTGGCCCAAGGAGGGGGTGGCCGTCTTTGTCGACGGCTGCTTCTGGCATGGCTGCCCGCACCACTACTCGGCCCCCAAGCACAACGCCGCCTTCTGGCGGAACAAGGTCGAGACCAACCAGCGCCGCGACCGGCGGGTGACCCGGCAGCTCCGCGAACGCGGCTGGTCGGTGATCC
>CAYVDV010000472.1:0-4149 GCA_964450465.1 uncultured Saprospiraceae bacterium | reverse complement strand
TCCGCATGCATGGCTTCCAGCATCGGCATGCCAAAGCCCTCATTGAGCGAAATATACGTCAGGGCAAGGGCAGATGCCATCAGCCGGGTCAGGTCGGATTCCGGGATATAGCCCAGAAACCGGATATCTGCCTTGAACTGCGCCTGTTCATACGCTTCCGTCACAGCCCCGGTCTGCCAGGCAAAGCGTCCGGCGAGCAGCAATTTTGCCGGAGCGCCGCTGCGTTGTTTAAAACGGTCAAAGGCCTGTATCAGGCGGTGGATATTCTTCCGGGGATGAATGGCGCCCGTATAGAAAAAATACGGCTGCCCTCCGGAAAACTGATCGCGCAGTGCTTGTTTTTCGTTTTCCGCCATCGGCACAAATCCCTCGCGACACCCGTTGTACACGACCGAGATCTTTTCCGGTGCAATGCCGGCAAGTTCAACGATTGCCTGCCTGGTAAATCCGGATACGGCCACCAGTCGCTCCGCCCGGCGCATAAACCGGGGAAAGAAATAGCGGTAATAATCCCTCGACCACCAGGGCACCTGTTCCGGATGCTGCAGCGGGATCAGGTCGTGAACGGTCATCAGCGAGGGGGTGCTGCCGCGCAAGCTCAGGTAACTGTCCGGCGAGAAAAAAACATCCGGGGCAAACTTCCGGAGGGCGCGGGCCACCGACCACTCAAACCAGATATACCACAGGACCGGATGCCGCGCCGGCGGAAAAAGAACAACCGGGGTCACATTGCTGCCGTACACAAAAGCCGGGTCGAAGGGACGGTCAAAAAAGAAAATAAATTCATCCTCCGGATGTGCCGCCACCATGCGCCGCAACAACTCATGCGTGTACCAGCCCAGCCCCTCCAGGCGGTCTGGCAAAAGAAAACGGGTGTTTACAGCAATACGCATGAGCAGCGGATATCGGAGCCGAACTAAAAATTGTGGAAAACTAAACTGCGCATGACGCAGCAAGCCCAACAGGGGGTTCGTAATTTTGAGCGGCAAAATTGTCCAAACTTTTCAGCCTGTCCAAATACAATCACGCTCCAAACTACGACAAGCGTATCAACTATGTTAGATTTCTCTGCTGCCAACCTCCGCCGCCTGGCAATATCCTGGGTAGGAAACAAGAACCGCTATGAAGGCGTAAGCATTCCCAAACAAACCCTGGTTCCGGTGCATGATGTCGCGCATGAACTCCTGATCGGCTCTTTCCTGAAGCCTTTTGAAAAGTCGGCCGAGTTCTTCTATTTCTTTCACGAGGAGGATGTCAGTAATCACCTGGTCTTCCAAAGTTGCCTCAATATTTTTCAGGATCCGGAAGTACTGCAGGAAGAAGCTGGCCGGCTGGCCGGATTGCTGTACGAGCACTGCGAAAACCCGCGCGTCCAGGGCGGCGAGTTCCTGGTGACCTATTTCGACGACCTGCTCCTGGCCGGCGAACCTGCCAGCGCTATTGGATTGTGGAAAATACAGACCAAAGATCCCTACCTGAAAGTGGAACGCACTGCAGAGTCCTTCACCCTGAATGTACTGGAAGGGATTCCGACCGGAAAACTGGAAACGGCAGCGCTTATTTTTAACCTCGACGAAACGGAGGGATACCGGATTTGCGCCGTGGATACCGTGACGAAAAAAGACGAGCGTTCCTTCTGGAAAGATGATTTCCTGCGTCTCCGGCCTATTGAAGACAACTATTTCAACACCCGGCACTATATCAGCCTGTCCGGTGAATTCATCCACGAACGCCTGCCCCATAAATTCGGCCTGGATCGCGCCGACCAACTCGACGCTCTTTACCGCTCGGGGTTGTACTTCAAGGAGAACGAACACTTCGAGGTCGACGACTTTGCTGAAACGCTTTTCCCCGAGGAAGAACAACGGAATGCCTTTAAGGAATTCCGCGACGAATATGCCAAGGCCTATGCGGTTCCGCTTGAAGACAAGTTTGACATCAGTCCGCCTGCCGTCAAAAAGGAATTCAAGGTGCTGAAAAGCGTCATTAAACTCGACAAAAACTTTCACATCTACGTGCACGGCCGCCGCGACCTGATCGAACGCGGGTTTGATGAGGATAAAGGGAAGAAGTATTACAAAGTTTATTTCGAGGACGAGGAATGATTCCGGAAATCAAGAGCGACCACATCCCATACCTCTCCCGTCGTATCATCCGGGTAGGTATGCATTGTGGTAAATCCAACCCGGCGGTGCGCGTTGATCGAACGGCCGTTGCGCCGGGCAATCTCCGTGATCACCAGGTCAAAATCACCGCGGCAAACTTCGCGAAGTGCCTGGTACATGCCGTCGAATACCCCCTGCCCGCGATATGCTTCCGCCACGCATATTTGTCCCATCACAAACCATCGCCAGCATTCCAGAGCCTGCCCTTCCCAGGACAGGCCCTCCAGCATGGCAAACATCGGGGCTAATACCGGCACCTCCGCGGCAAATTCGCGCAACATGACGAGGCAATAACCCACCACCCGGCCGTCAACCCTGGCAATGATGGACGGGTAGGCCTGGTTCATGCGTTGAAGCACTTCCGGGTCGTGGCGAACCGTCACAAAGCCTTGCGAAGCCGCTACAAGATCGGAAACTGCCGAATAGTGATTTGTCGCCTGCAAATCAAGTATTTGCTGCACTTCATCAGCGCTGCTTACCTGGCCGTACCATATCTGTTGACCCATTTCCAGACAAAGTTTCAATTTCTTCTTACATCTTTGCTATCAGCACAACCCATACGTAACACATTTCAACCAATACAAAGATGCCGCTTGTTACGCCATTAACCCCCGACCACAACGCAGAAGTTGCAGAACTGGCCACCTTTTTCAACGAGACATTGGGGTTTTGCCCCAACAGCGTGCTGACCATGCAACGCCGGCCCGCCATTGCCAAGGCTTTTATCAACCTGAATAAGGCGGTTATGGCCAATGAAGGCCGGGTAAGCAGCGCCCTAAAGCGCCTGATCGGCTACCTGGCCAGCATGACCGCCGGTTGCCAGTATTGCCAGGCGCACACCATCCGGGCCGCAGAGCGCTATGGCGCTCCGGATGATCAGCTCCGGTATATTTGGGAATTCCGAACCCATCCTTCTTTTTCGGAGGCGGAACGCGCGGCGCTGGAATTTGCCATAGCCGCCTCTTCTGTGCCGAATGGCGTGGACGACGCAATTGCTGAAAACCTGCGCAAATACTGGGATGAAGGGGAAATCGTGGAGATGCTGGGCGTTATTGCCCTGTTCGGATACCTCAACCGCTGGAACGACAGCATGGGCACCTCGCTCGAAGACCCGGCATTCGAGAGCGGACAGGAGTATCTGCGCGAAACCGGTTGGACAGGGGGCAAGCACCGCTAAGTTGCGGGATGACTGACCAGGATCCAGTTGCCGCCGGTATCAATCTTCCAGGCATCCGGGAACACGTCTTTGAACGCATGTTCAAAAAAACGGTCGGTAGCCAGCATGTTTTTCGGATTGTTGTAGAGCCGGTTGTACAAAAGTATGCCGCCGGGCGAAAGCCGCTGCTCGCAGGCGTCCAGGAAATCAACCGTCTCAAAATGTTCCGGGGTGCGGTCGTCCTCAAAAATATCCACGACAATCAGATCGTACACCTCTTCAGTGATCTCCACAAACACCCCTGCATCAGCGGTGATCATTTCCACAGGGCTCGACAGACGGGGCAATGTGTATTTAGATGCCAGTGCAGCTACTGCTTCATCCCATTCCACCGCGGTGTACCGGTACTGCAGTTCGTAAACCTTTTCGATGATATACGGCACGCTTCCCAGCCCCATGCCCAGGATCAGCACCTCCTCGTACGGCTTTTCCTCCAGATCGAGCATACCCAGGGCGATCGTAAAGTTATGGTACAGGTCATCCCAGGAATAGATGGCATTCCCACTGAGGAGTTGCAGGCGCCCCCGGTCCAATACAACGGCCAGTTCGGGATTCTGTTCCGAACTGGCCGTTTCCAATGTTAGCGGCAGCAGGTGGGAGAGCCATTTTTTCCAGATCGGGATATGCATGGTTGATTCATTCTGCAGACCTGGAAGAATAGATCATCCGCCGGCCGGGATTAGAATTAGGATCAGTTGTTTTTCTTCTTTTTCAGCGGATTCCAGTTCTCCAGTTTCTTCTTGACGTCCTCCGTGGTTTTATTCTGAT
>CAYVDV010000471.1:2654-4150 GCA_964450465.1 uncultured Saprospiraceae bacterium | reverse complement strand
GATCTAACCTGAATTTCAGATTTTTAAGATCAACAGGCGGATACCGAACCTAACGGCGGGGACCACCTTTGGGCATAGGCAATCCGCCCGGCATACCCATGCGACCCATACCGCCGCCTTTGCTCATCTGGTGCATGAACTTCCGCATATCGTTGAAGTTCTTTACAAAGAGATTGATTTGTTCCAGCGTCTGGCCACAACCCCGTGCGATGCGCTTCTTGCGGCTGAGATTGAGCAGATCGGGATCCTTGCGCTCGTCAGGAGTCATACTCTGAATAATAGCCTCCACGCGATGCAGCGCTTTGTCGTCGATATCCACTTCTTTCAGCGCCTTGCCCATACCCGGGATCATGCCGAGCAGCCCCTTCAGGTCGCCCATTTTTTTGATCTGCTGCATCTGACCCAGGAAGTCGTTGAAATCAAACTTGTTTTGTTTGATCCGCTTCTCCACTCGTTTGGCCTCCTCCTCATCCATTTCCAGCTGGGCCTTTTCCACGAGCGAAACGATATCGCCCATGCCAAGGATGCGCTGCGCCATGCGATCGGGGTAAAAGATATCCAGCGCATCGAGTTTTTCACCCATGGAGACAAACTTGATCGGTTTGCCTACGGTGTATTTGATCGACAAGGCTGCACCGCCACGGGCATCGCCGTCCAGTTTGGTGAGCACCACGCCGTCATAGTTAATGCGCTGGTTGAAGGCCTCGGCGGTATTCACGGCGTCCTGACCGGTCATAGCGTCCACGACAAACAAGGTCTCGGTAGGATTGATCGCCGATTTGATCGCCTCCACTTCGGCCATCATGGCTTCATCTACGGCCAGGCGGCCGGCAGTATCCACGATCACCACATGATGGCCATGTGCCTTGGCGTGTTTCAGCGCGTTCAGGGCAATTTCAACGGGATTTTTGTTCTCTTCTTCCTTGTAAACCGGGACTTTCAAACTCTCGCCCAGCACGCCCAGCTGATCGATAGCCGCCGGACGGTACACGTCGCAGGCAACGAGAAGCGGCGACATCTGGCGTTTTTCTTTGAGGTGTTTCGCCAGTTTGCCGCAAAAGGTCGTTTTACCACTTCCCTGCAAACCGGCAACCAGCACGATTCCGGGGCTCCCTTTCACATTAATACCAACGGATTGCCCGCCCATGAGGCTGGTCAGCTCGTCCATGACGATCTTCACCATCAACTGGCCGGGATTCACGTTGCGGAGCACGTTTTCCGTGCCAAGCGCCTTGTCCTTAACCTTGTCGGTAAACTCTTTGGCGATTTTGTAGTTCACGTCGGCGCCAACCAACGCACGGCGGATCTCTTTAATGCTTTCCGCGACGTTCAGTTCCGTGATCTTGTTGCTCCCGCTCAATACTTTAAAAGCGGATTCAAGCTTATCGCTTAAACTTTCAAACATGGTGTTATTTTGCGTTTATCCCGTTTTCCGGGGGCGCAAAGATAACTGTTTACAAAAGAATCCGGGTAATGCCAGAGGGGTAAACATTTCA
>CAYVDV010000471.1:0-2554 GCA_964450465.1 uncultured Saprospiraceae bacterium | reverse complement strand
GTAGAGACGCGATGCATCGCGTCTCTACGCACCCCATTTCCGCAATTGATTCAACACCGCCTGAAAATCCTTCGGCAAATCGGCCTTGAATTCCATGCGTTCGCCGGAAATGGGATGATCGATGCGCAGGCGCGAAGCATGCAGACTGGTTCGCTCCATCAGCGGGCGCTCATCCGCGCTGTATTTGCCGGTTTTGTAGGTCTTTCCCTTTACCTCTGACAGGAAAAAGGCCGGTCTCCGGCCATAAATTGCATCTACTGCCAGGGGGAAACCAATGCTTTGGAAATGAACGCGCACCTGGTGTGTCCTGCCGGTCTTGAGCAAAGCCTCCAACAGGGTGAAACGCTTGAAGCGTTCCAACACGCGGTAAAAAGTCAGCGAAGGCTTGCCGTGGGAAATAATAGTCATCTTGCCCGAAATAGTTGGGTGCGGTCCGATGGGCTTATCGATCTCCCCTTCATCGTTATGTACCACACCCTCCACCAGCACGTGGTAGAATTTATCCACCGTATGGTGTTCGAATTGCATGGATAAATGCCGGTGAGCTGCTTCGTTTCGGGCAAAACACAGAACGCCGCTGGTCTCGCGGTCGAGTCGGTGCACCACAAACACTTTCCCGTAGTCCCGCTCCAGGGCATTTTGCAAACTGTCCTTATTCCCAAAGCGGTCGGGGATAGTCAATAATCCGGCGGGTTTGACCACCACCAGTAGGTGTTCATCTTCGTGAAGGAGTTCGTAGTGCGTCATAGTACTAACGTATATCGGAAAATTCGGGGAAGTGGCTGGATATTAATTCAGCCCTGCGTCTGATCGTTTTTGCCGAGTTCTGAAAACCGGCGGATCTGCCGGGCATAATAATCAAATACGATGCTTCCGCGGTACATACCGCGGCGGTTGTTGGGGCCGACCCGATGTTGCGCAATCGTCTGTGCAATTGCACGGCGCTTGTCCAGGGTTTTCCGGACCTGCCGGTAAAAGGAAAAATGCGCTTTAAGGATAGCCCCGATTGCGCTAAACTGCCCTTTTAATGCAAAACGCAGCGCAGCCAAACCATCGAGCAGCAGGCGCGCCGGCAACAACCAGAACAGTTTTCCCGCCGTTTCATTTTTCAACAGGGTGAACAGGCTGTTGCGAAAGTTGAGAAATACCTTTCGGGGATTTTCGTATTCCAGGGTGCCGCCCCCCAGGTGGTACACTACCGATTCGGGGATGCACCAAACCTGATAACCCGCACGTTTAAGCCGCCAGCACAGGTCTATTTCTTCGTTATGGGCAAAGTAGTCGCCGTCAAATCCGCCAAAAGCGTGGTAATGCTCCGCCCGGATAAAAAAAGCGGCGCCAGCTGCCCAGAAGCACTCCTGTGCCGTATCGTACTGCCCGAGATCTTCTTCATTGTGACTGAAAATCCGGCCCCGGCAAAACGGATACCCCAGATAATCGATCCATCCCCCAGCAGCACCGGCATACTCAAAACGCTGTTTATCCCCCAACGAAAGTATCTTGGGCTGCGCCACAGCGATTTTAGGGTTATCCCGCATGGTTTGCAACACGGGGTCCATCCATCCCGGGGTAACCTCGACGTCGGAATTCAGAATAACATATATGTCGCTTTGAACCCGATCCAAGGCCTGATTATAACCCTGGGCAAACCCGTGGTTTTGTTGCAAGTCCAGCAATTCAACCTCCGGATACTGCTCCCGTAAAAATGCCATGGAATCATCCGGAGAACCATTATCCGCCACGATTATCCGCGCCCCTTCGCTGTGGGCCACCACCGAAGGAAGAAAAGTCTCCAGATGCTGACGGGTATTGTAGTTCAGGATTACCACAGCCACATCTTCCCGGACCGGAGCTGCCGCATTCTCCGGGTCAAAGCGGCGATTCAAACACTGTTCGATTTTGACCTTGTCCGCTTCAATTTGCGCTTTGAGCGCGTCCATTCCTTCCAGTTTTTTATCCGGCCGGATAAAGTCATATACTTCCACATAAAGAGACTTGCCGTACAGATCACCTTCAAAATCCAGAAGGTTGACTTCTATGGATTTGCCGTTTGTGCCGGCAATCGAAGGCCGGTGGCCAATGTACAGCATGGCATTGTAAATGTGCGCGTCCTGGATGGCGTGCATGGAAAAAGGCGCATCATTTTGCGCCGGCACAACTGCGCGCGCTGCATAGATCCCCTGCGGCGGGATCAATTTAAACGGATCCTCGATCCGGACATTGGCGGTCGGAAAACCCAGTTTCCGGCCAATGCGATTGCCTTCCACCACCGTCCCCGTAAAAAAATAAGGGTGCCCCAAAAGGCGGTTGGCATAATCCATATTCGCCGCATCAAGTGCCTTGCGGATCTTGGTCGAGCTCACGGAAATATCGTCCACCTGCTGCGCCGGTATTTCCACAATCGAAAAGTGCCCTTGTTCTTCATACTCCCGGAGGAAATCAATGCTGCCTTCCCGCCGTGCGCCAAAACGATGGTCATAGCCGATCACGAGCTGGGCTGGGTGAAAAAGACGGATAATAAAATCCTCGACGTATTGCCGGGCGCTTTGCCGGG
>CAYVDV010000470.1:0-4161 GCA_964450465.1 uncultured Saprospiraceae bacterium | reverse complement strand
CCCGAATGATTGTCTTTTGGGACTCCTGCGGCTCGTATTTCCGGAAAAATTTCATGTGCGTTTGTCATTGGTTATGGAAGGGAATAATGGTTTCAAGCCGTTGTTCCCGTTTTTCCGGCAATGTATGTATTTTTTGGGGTTACTCGCTAATCGAGCACTGTGCTATCGGTTGATCGCATAAAAAATACTTATTTGACAAATGATGGCAATTGGCAATTCTATGTTGGATCGCTTCTTCTGGCTTGCCCTTTTCTTCCATGTCCATACCTTGAAGACAGCGTTTAACAACATTATTGAATGGAGAGAATACCATTTCTTTATTCGTCTAAAGGAATATATCTTTCTTTTATTATGTTGAAGTGATGTAATTGATGTGCAGTAATAGTGAGCCCAATTGCAAAAAGAGGCATTTCGTATTCAAAAAATTTACAGTTTGTTTCAAGTATTTTTTTACTGAAAGATTCAAACATCGTTATTGTTGACTGGCGTACAATTCGAAGTTCATTTACCAATTGTTCAATTGACAGCTCATCTGCATTTGAATTTTTGCCCATTATTTCCTGATCATGCGCATCCGGAATGGTTCCTTCTCCACGAGCAAAAATTACAGCTCTAAAACACCAAATTCTTTCCCAGTCTATGATATGCTGTAATATTTTATGAATTGTCCATTTGTCTTTTTCATAAGTTCTCAAACCAATTCTGTTTAATTGAGCAATATCAATGTCATTGATTTCTTTCAAACTTAGTTTAAGAGCCTCTGTAAGTTCAATGCCTTCATTTAACTTATAAACATACTCCAAAAATTCTGGATTCTTTTTTGTCTCTGATTTCTCCATTATTTATGTCTTTTTGCCAACAGTAGCATGTGCGACGTGACAGCGAGCGTTGGCTTTTGTGGGCGGGCTTAGAGCATGTTGGGGGTTTTCTGTCGGAGGCAAAAATGAGGGCTTTTTTCGTCAGTTTTCACGTTTTTGAAGGAGCATAACCGGAGTTACGTGACTGAAAAAAGGTGAAAAATGGCGGAAAAAGAACCGTTTTGGGTCCGGTGAGAAAATCCCCAACATGCTCTTACGCCGCCATGGACGCGCATCCGTTGTTCGATGAATTATTCTATTTTAAGACTATCAACTGATATTTTCGGCATTACATCCCAAAATGCAGAGACATTTACAATTTTCCAACCATCTGGTTCCTTCTCCATAATTCGGGTCTCTTGACTGACCCTATAGAATTTCTTTTCTTTGTCTGCATTGTATTGCTTCCAAATCAGATAAGCCAAATTTTCATTGAAAAACTTCACCTGTGGCTTACCCTTTTTCACGTCTGGATGAATTATATTTTCTCCATTTTTATAATATTGTTCAATCCAATCTTTGCCCTGGGTGTTTATCTTGTCCCATCCTACGGCTGCATCCGCAGTTCCATCAGAATTGTTCCAATCTTGCATTGCATAACTCTGGTGGCTCCAATTATTTGCCCAACACTCATAATTGCCATCAAAAAAGCATTTGGTTTCATTCTCGATAACTTGCATGATGGCTGCGGTTTCGGTTGCCTCATCAAATGCTGTTTTGGGTAAATTTGATTTATTGTCTGAGGCTTCTTCACAAGACATTAAAGCCAGTACAAATACACTTATTAAAATTGTAATCTTTTTCATGTTTTTTTATTTAATGTTTAGGGAAATTCGAATTCATTTTTATCGTTTTTATTTGATTGATATGCCTTTCAGTATGGGCAATCCAAACCAAGGTGTATTGATGCAAGTCTCGAATATGCCAGACACCCCAATCAGCAGGTCTATAAACAAAGTGAAGCCGGAAGTCGGCGGATGTCAATCGTATGAGTTCCATTACAGCCTCTCGATAACGGTTAAAAAAATTGAGAAGGTCATTTTTTTCTTTGAACCTGCCTATTGGTTGCACAATAAATGGGGCAATGCCTTTGTTGGGGTCAGTTGCGTAGGCTAACATTATCGAATCTATACCTCTCACGGAATCAACAAGGTCAGGTCTTTCGTCAGTATATTGATTATTCAACAAATCCCAATATAAAAGTTCTTCGTAAACTCCAATATGCTCAACTACTTCAGCGATAGACCATTTACTACTATCAGGCTTAAATGCAAACTGTTCTTGGTTAAGATTTTCAATTTCATTTATTAACTCACTTTGTGTCGAATTAAGCTCTTCCAACAAAAATTGCCTGTCTTTCTCGGTCCATAATCGAGTAGTGCTATTCTGTGCAATAAGAATCGGAAGAAAGCCTAATGTCAATAAAAATATATTTATACTTTTCTTCATTTTTTTGCTTTTAACTTCATCAAACTTTTGCACTCCCGAAAACGAAAAACCAAAAACCCGCATTGCGCCTTTTACGCATTCGTTTTCGGGAATTTTGGCTAAATCCACACTGCCCTTCCCCGGGCAACTCCGGCAAAAGGGCAGTGCAGGTTGATAGGGTTGCGGAATCTGGTCAAGCGCGGAAGATATTTCAGCATAAACCTAAGCCAAATTTACCGCGTTTCAATACCCGAAGGTGAAAAAACCAACGGTTCCGGGCCGGGAAAGAAATTTCCCAACCTGCGCTCCCCTCCTGCCGCCGTATCTTTGTGCCATGTCGCCCGAAGCCGCTCCGCTCCTCTATCGCAGGTTTCAAAACAGGCAATCCCCGTTGTCAGGCAGCGATTTGACACAGTACCTGGTCTTAAGCCATGCTATGACGTTATAAAAGGCCCGCATTTAGTATGACTCGATTAATCCTTACCGCCCTTTTGCTTTTTCCCTGCATTTGCAGTTCTTTTTTCGCTGCGCAACAGTTGACTGGAGATGTCCTGGCTCCAAATCAAATCGTTGCGCAACCCGCAGCTGCTTTTTCCTGCGGTACTGATGGCGCCCGGGAGGCTTTGTATGCGCAGTTCCCGGAGCGGGCAGTCGCCCAAATGAAAATGGACGACCAGCTTTACCGGCTGTTTTCCGGAAAAATAGCCGGTAAAGAAGACGGTGTGTCGCAGTACACCGTGCCCACTGTCGTGCATATTATACACAATGGCGGTCCGGAAAATATTTCCGATGCACAGGTGCTGCATGCGCTCGACAACCTGAACGATGCCTTTGCCCATACCGGTTATTTTGCCAATGCCGGTGCCGGGGCCGATGCCGGCATCCGGTTTTGCCTCGCCCGGCGAACGCCCGATGGCAAACCAACAACAGGCATTACCCGGCATCAGTCGGCGCTGACCGACATGACCATGGAATCGCAGGATTTGTTGCTGAAGAGTATCGTTCAGTGGGATCCGACCAAATATGTAAATATCTGGGTGGTATCGGGCATTACCAGCATTTCGTTGGGCCCTGGCGTGGCGGGGTACGCCTACTTGCCCTCCTCGCACGGGCAGCTCGAAGACGGCATGGTCTGTGAAGCCCAGTATTTTGGAACCAGCCCCGCCCAGGATGCAGTGTTGATCCATGAAATGGGGCACTATTTTGGACTTTACCACACCTTTCAGGGCGGCTGCCCGAACAACGATTGCCTGCTCGACGGCGACCGGGTTTGCGATACGCCTCCCGATCAGGCCCAGCATACGGCCTGCTCCTATAACTCCTGTTCCACCGATGCCGACGCGCCGGCTCCGAATCCCTTTTCAGCAGATGTGAATGACATGACGGAAAACTTCATGGACTATTCGCCGTTCGATTGCTATTACCGGTTTACGGAAGGGCAAGCGGAACGCATGCAGGCTGCACTTACGATGGTGCGCGAGAGCTTGTTGTTGTCAGACGGGTGTCAGGATCCTTGCGATCCCATTGTTACTGCGGCATTCAGCATTGATCCGCCCAATGGCGTACCCGCCGGCACTACGGTTGATTTTATCAACCAATCGGTTAATGCTGCCGGCTATCAATGGTGGGTCAATGGCGTATTGTATTCTTCGGCAGCCAATCCCTCTTATACCTTCAATTATCCGGGTATTAGTACGGTCAAACTGATCGTGACGAACGGCCCGCAGGGCTGCCAGGATTCCGCCCTCGTCAACTATGCGGTTACATGCCCGGTAAATGCCGTTTTTACGGCCGATAAAACCACTATTGCTCCGGGAGAAAGTGTATTGTTTACCAGCAACAGCACGGGCGACCTGCAATGGTTTGTCAACGGCGT
>CAYVDV010000469.1:0-4163 GCA_964450465.1 uncultured Saprospiraceae bacterium | reverse complement strand
GCAATATTACCCTGAGCGGCAACCAAACCATTGACGGTGTGACCACCACCACGGGCGACCGCGTACTGGTCAAATCGCAAACCACGGCTTCGGAAAACGGCGTGTACATCGCCGGAACAAGCGGATGGACCCGCGCCACCGATCTCGACGGCGCCTCTGAAATGGCCAATGGCGGCGCATTTTTCGTGGAAGAAGGCAGCGCCAACAGCGAAAGTATGTGGGTGCTGACCACCGATGGCGCGATCTCCGTAGGAACCACCGCCCTCAGTTTCCAGCGCATCGGCCGCGCCAATCAGGCCACCGCCGGCAGCTACGGCAGCGCCACGCAAATCCCGGTGTTTACCCTGAACGCCGACGGGACCATCAGCGACGTCACGAACACCACCCTCACCGAAAGCCAGGCGCTCTCCGCCGGCGACGGCTCCGGTTCGGACCGCACGATCAACCTCACGGGCGGCAGCAGCGTTACCCTGGCCCAGGGCTCCGGCATCAGCCTCACCCGCAGCGGCAACACCATCACGGTCGCCTCCAGTGCTTCCGCGCCAACAGTCAGCATCCAGCGCTACGAAGATGTACCGGTTTCAGCCACCTCCACCGTCACCGTTTCCGGTTTCACCCCGCTAACCACCGACACCATGGTATTCCTCGATGGCGTCCACCTCGACTGGGGCGCCGGAGAAGATATCACCGTGTCGGGCAACGTGATCACATTTGCCAATCAGGTGCAGGCGGGGCAGAAGGTGCTGGTGAAGAAAATTACCGTCAACTAAGCCCCACCCCCCCGCCCCGCCCCCCGAGGGGCGGGGGGCTTGCTCTCACGTTACTTGTTGTTACCGGATCAGAGAGCAAAACTTGGAATGGGGGGATGCCCCCCTCCCCTCGGGGGGAGGGGCCGGGGGAGGGGCGGAAACGGCAGGCCCTCAATCATCCGAAAAAAACCACAACAATGAAATCAACCTTACCAATAGCACTCCTTCTTTTTTTCGCCACAGCATCCCCCGCCCAAACCCCCGCCGACTACCAAATCGAACTTCGCGAAAGCGGTTATGTGCTGATCCAGAACGGCCGGACGGTACCCTTCGATACGGTTCAGGTGCAACAAAACCTGATGCAGAAAACCGAAGAAGCCACGACCCTGGAAACCGAAATCGGTCTGCTGGAACGGCTGGTGGTGCTCCGCCGCCAACTCGCCCTCGTGCGCGAGGAAAAGCGAACCCTGAGTGACATCATCGAAAAAGCGCGCCAATGCAACGATTCGCCCCAAGAATAATGTGCGTCCTGCTCCTCCTGGCAGCGGCCGCCCTCTGCCGGGGGCAAACCACCCGCGTGGATGCCACCCGCCTGCTCCGGCCCTCGGGAACCAATAGCCGCCTGCTGGTGACCAACAGCAGCGGCTCTACGGTTTGGACGGACGCGGAGAACTTCCTGTCCGGCGCAACCGGTATTTCCATCAGCGGAAACACCATCGCCATGACCCTGGGCGGTAGCGCCGGCGATATCCAGTTCAACAATACCAATGCCCTGGGCGGATCGGCAAACCTCCACTGGGACAATGCCGGCACGGCCCTCCGGATCGGACAACCGGTTTCCGGTACCGGCCGCCTCACCGTCAAGGGCAGCAACACCAACAACACCACTTTTTCCTTCCAGGGATTCGACAGCGGCGACGTAGAGCGCAGCCGGATCACCAACAGCGGATATTTTCAGGGCACGGGCCTCGGCAGGGTGGGCTTCGATTACAGTTCGGCCTTCACCCTCGACGCCCGCCTGTACCAGCCCACCTCGGTCAGCTCGACGGCGACTTCCGGGTCAACTGCCCTGGTGGCCTTTGCCGGCGGCTTCGCCCCGACCAGCGGGAACGCCCAGATGAACCTGGTGGAAGTCACCGGCACCGTCAACCAAAGCGGCGGGGCAAACGGCAAGGTGCGCATGCTCTACCTGGCGGCCAATGCCGTTAGCGCACCCAATCTGTATGCCCTGGAAACCGTGGGCGGCTACAGCCTGATCGGCGATGGGGCAATCTTCCCCGAAGTGATGCCCCGGCTTGCTGTGGTAGGCCTGGGCAACACCGGCGCCACCAATGCCTTCGGGGTGTATAACACCAACGGCACGCCCGGCTTTTTTGTCGGCGACGACGGACAGGCCGGTATCGGAAACGCCGCGCCGGCCTATTCGCTGGACATCACCGGGAGCGACGCCATCCGTTTGCCCAAAGGCAGCACCGTCCAACGGCCTGCCAACAACCAGGGCATTTTCCGCTTCAACACCACCGACAACAAATTCGAGGGCTACGACGGCTCGGCCTGGGTGCAGTTTGGCGCCGGCGGCGGATCCGGCGCTCCAACCGACGCGCCCTACCTGACTCTGGGCAGCAACGCCACCCTCAGCGCCGAGCGGATATTTGTCGCCGGCGCCAATTTGAACGTGAGCGACGGCGGCGCCAACAGCACGTTTACCCTCGATGCCCTGTCGGAAAAATTCGTCACCGGAGGCATTATCTCCCCCGCTCAACTGAGCGGCAACCAAAACGACTGGTCGCCCACGGGACTTTCCGGCGCCAGCATTATCCGCCTTTCGACGGATGCTACTTTTCGCATTATTACCGGTCTGGCCGGCGGCGAAGCGGGGCGGCGCATCACCCTGATGAATGTGGGCGCTTATACTGTCATGCTCAAAGACGAATCGGGCGCCAGCACGGACAGCAACCGGTTTTCGTTCGACAGCCAGGACTGGTTTGTCCTTCCGGGCCGTTCTGTCGAACTGGTGTACGACGCCCTGGCTGCGCGCTGGCGCACCCTGAGCCCCTTTGACTATTGCAGCGATTACGTGCTCGCCGCCCAGTTTCGCCACGGTGTGGCCGGCGCCACGGGTACCGGCACCAGTGGCGACTATTTCGTCAAAGCCAACAGCGGCGGCAGCGGAGTAGGCCTCGGCGGCGGTCCCTGGGGACAGTCCGGAATCTCCACCTCCTCTTCGGCGACCGGACGAGGATCCATCGGCGCCTCATCCAACGCCATGGTGCGCTCTACCAGCAGCACCTACCTGCGCTTTGCCGCCACCCTGAGCGTGGACGTTTTATCCGACGGAACCAACACCTACAACCTCCGCTGCGGATGGATGGACAACAGCAACCCGCTGGGCGACCCTACTAACGGTGTGTTTTTCCGCTGCACCGATGCCGTCAACTCCGGAAACTGGCAGCTGGTCTGCCGCAAGTCGGGCTCGGAAACAAGCCTCAACACCAATGTGGGACCGGTGACTTCCGGCTCGCCCGCGCAATCCCTGATCATCGCCATTTCCCCCAACGGCGCAGCCGCAGAAGGCTATATCGACGGGGTCAGCATCGGCGTGATCACGACCAACGTACCCAACACCGCCAACATGGGCTACTATACACAAATAGAAAAAACAGCCGGCACCAGCGCCCGCACGCTCAGCCTTTCGGGCGCCAATGTGCTGGTGGTGGGCAACAAACGGCAATAAACTTTAAAAAATTCACAGAAAAACGTAACGCCAATCATGAAACGCATCCCCAATTTCCTCAAACGTACCGCCGCCCTGATCGTCTGGGCTACCGCCGGAATCTGTGTCGCCTTCGCCGGACCCGATACCCTGGGCGCAGCCATCGACAGCCTCGGCGTAGTCACGTACACCGATCCCACGTCTTTTGTCACCCCCGACGCCACAAACAGCGTGGAAGTGGCCATCACCATCCTCCTCGGCCTGTTTGCCGGCGCCATCCCGGGTCTGAAGCGCATCCCCAGGGCCTTTATCCGGAGTGCCGCGGCGGCCCTTCTGGTCGTGGGCGGAGCGGCGACCTTCAAACTCGGCTTTTTGACGCCCGAGAGTTTTGAATACATCATGAACAAGTTCCTGCCCAACTTCGCCTATGCCGGCCTGATTTACAATGCCCTGAAATTTGGCCTGCCCTTCATCGGCAACTTGCTGGGCAAGGACTGGAATTTTTTCCGGAGCATCAAATCCTCCTAAACCCCTAAAAACCGACCCGCCATGGCTTGTCCAAATGGTTACATCGAGGTGAACGGCAATTGCGTGTACGCCTTCGGAAATGATGCCGGCGTCGGCCCGGACGGAACCCCGCTGCCCCAAAACAAGGGCGGCGGGTTCTGGGACTGGGTGAACAAAAACCTGCCCGACATCCT
>CAYVDV010000468.1:0-4178 GCA_964450465.1 uncultured Saprospiraceae bacterium | reverse complement strand
CGTTAATCTTATATTAAAACCTCCGGGAAAACGGCGGATTGATGAAATAGGATGTTGCTTTTATACCGAAAAAACGTCAAAAAATAGAATCTTTGCGGCCGTTAACGAAAATTTGTGTTCGATAGTCATTAATAAAAAATCTTTTCCAAACAATGTCAACTTTCCTGAGAAAAACTATCATGCTCCTTCTGGCCGGCTTATGGGCCGGTTCCGCCTTCACGCAAACCTGGGAAGAGGGAATCGCAGCCATGCAACTGGAAGAATGGGATAAAGCCATATCGATCTATACTGCCCTGACCAAAAAAGATCCTGTTGACCAACCGGCATGGCTTACCCTTGGCAATGCCTATCTCGCAAAAGGTGACAAGGCAAAAGCCAAAGAAACCTTCGATGCCGCATTTAATGCCAAGGCCGAAGGCCCCTATGCGATGATCGCCAGCGGCCGTATCCTACTGTTGCAAAATGAACCGGCTAAGGCCGATGAAATTTTAAAAAAAGCAAAAAAATACGGCAAGAAAGATATCGTGGCCAAACGCCTGATCGGGGAGTCTTTCCTGTACAACGTTCCCGGCGTTAAGCCTGAGTTCAACCGCGCAGAAGATGAACTCAAGGAAGCGCTCGACCTCTCCGGCAAAGACTACCAGTCGCTTATGTCTCTGGCTTACTGCTATAAAGAAATGCCTAATGGCGGTCTCGCTGCACAGTATTACGAGTATGCAGCCAATATAGAGCCGCTCAACCCGCTACCGCAGTTTATGCTGGCTAAAGTGTACCGCACGGCCAAGATCTACGACAAATTCCTTTTCTACGTCGATAAGGCAATTGCGCTCAATCCCAAATACACCGAAGCACTTCGCGCCAAAGCAGAATACCTCTATTTCGATAAAAAGTGGGAAAAAGCCACGGAAGCCGCGAAAGCCCTGGTGAACAGCGGAACGGGAGTGACCATCGAAGATGAAATGCTCCTGGCTAACCTGCTCTATATCACCAAGGATTGCCCTGCGTGCAGCGCACTGGTGGATAAGATCCTGAAAAAGGACGGCTCAAAAAACTACCTCCGCCGCCTGCAGGCGCTCTGCCAGTCCGACAACGGTCAGTACAAAGAAGCCCTGAATATTTTACAGGACTTCTTCAAACAGGTTACACCGGACAAGGTGCTTGCCGCCGACTATGAATTACTCGGCAACCTGCAGGTAAAAACGGAAGGCGATACCCTGGAGGCTATTCGCAATCTGCGCAAGGCAATTGAAATGGACCCATCCAAGTGGCCCCTGAATGAGGATATTGGCCAGCTGTATTACAATGCCAAAGACTACTGCAATGCCGCCGTTGCCTATCAGTCCTATCTCGATTCGCTCGCTGACATCCAGAAACAGGTGAACAGTTACTACCGCCTGGGGCTCTGCCATTACTTCTGCCCGGACGATTCCCTGCACTACAGCAAAGCGGAAAAAGCGTTTGGAAAACTGACCGACCTGATGCCGGATGCCGGACTTGGCTGGACCTGGCGCGCAAAAGCTATGTCTAAACTGGAGCCGGATATCGTAAACCACCCCGAACTCCTCGATGAATTCGGAAAGGCAAAACCCTACTTTGAGAAATTTGTGGAAATAGCCGAAACGGATGTCAGTAAAAACAAGCGCGACCTGATCACCGCCTACGAATACCTCGCTTCGTATTACTTCCTGAAGCAGGATGATGAGAATGCACGGAAATACCTGGATAAACTGTTTGACCTCGATCCGGAAAACCCGAGCGGCAAGGATATTCAGAAGTTCCTCGAAGGCGAAACACCGGCGCCTCCGTCCAATGGCGGCGGGAAAAAATAACCGGAAGAAGGTTTCTGGTTAGAAGGTTAGAGGGTTTCTGGTTGCGTCGCTCAACCAGAAACCCTCTAACTTTCTAACCAGAAACCTTCTAACCTTCTAACCTTTTTCTTATCATTGCAAATCAAAGCGTACCGGCAAGATAAACCGCACCTTCACCGCCCGGCCATTTGCTTCGCCGGGGCTCCAGCGGGGCATTGACTGTACTACCCGGATGGTTTCTTTCGCGCACCCGCCCCCCGGGTCTTTCAGCACGGCGATATCACTCACAGAACCATCTGTATTGACCACAAAAGACAATACCACCGGGCCCGTAATCCCCGACTCTCTGGCCATCGCCGGATATACGATATTCCGCGACAGGTATAACAACAACTCGCTTTCGCCACCAGGGAATGACGGCATTTTTTGCACATCGAACCCTTCGTACACATTGTCGTCGCTCCCACTGCCTTTACCTTTTGTGTCATTGCCAAAATCAGTCTCCAGGATAACATCAAGGGCAGGAGGCACATCCTGATCCCCATCCTGATCTATACTGCCGATTTGGGTGTTGGCAAGCAGTAACTCATCGGGTGTCCGTTGCATCTCCTCTTCCGGCACGGCATCATCATCAATGACTACCGGCGGAACAAAACGCTGGAGGGCAGGTTTCGGCGCTGCACTTGCCGGAGGAGGAGGAAGCGCCTTGGGTTGATCGACCGGTGGAGGAGTACGGCGCCAGTTATCGATCACTATGGGGCCATCTGCGGTTTCGTCACTACCTAACCGGGCGCTGGTAAGCAGTAGCAGCACAGCCAGGAACGAAAGAATGAGCAGGAATGCGGAACCCAGGGCACGGGCGAGGTAGTAAGGGTAGGTGCGGCGCAACTGATAAGCGCCGTAGGCTTTATTGCGGTCTGTGAAGACGATGTCCAGCATATCAGGGCCGGACGCTTGCGATTTCTGTGTCATGGCGTTTTCTTTAGAAATGAAATAATGAGTAAAAGCATGCTTAATTTTTCCCGGAAGCGGAGGCAGCCTGTGCGGCAGCATCGAAGTGCAGACCGGCAGCCGGATCGCGGATAAAGTCCAGCTCCTGTGGTGAAACATCCAGCAGGACGTAGTAGGCGACGCCGCAGATCTTCATCTCGTCAAAGGCATCCACCACATTTTTATACGTGGCATCCGCTGTGGGTTTGATCAGTACGGTCAGCTTGGATACGGACTGCGTAACACGGGACTGGCCTGGTGCAGGTCGTTCATCTCGCCCCCACTGGCTGTCCACCCGGTATTTCTTATCCAGAATTACACGGCGCAGACCATCCGCGGAATAGTTGGTGGAATCCAGCTCTGGCGAGCTTATCCCTTCATAACAATACACCTTGTCTGCGCCCCCAAGGATCAGGGTAAGCACCTGCGATTCTTTCCGGAGTGAAGGATCGGAGAGCGGGAAGTCCTTTTCCGGCATAAGCACCGGCATGATCTGGGGTTTGGCCAACGCCGTAGTGAGCATGAAAAAAGTGATAAGCAGGAACCCCAAATCCACCATCGGGGTGAGATCGACGCGGGTTGACTGCCGGCGACGGGAGCCCTTCCTGGACCCCGCTGCGCCGCTGGATCCGGTTACTTGAACCTCTGCCATAAGATAGGTATTGAAGCGGTGAACAGATAGAAAAGAGAAGCGCTTCTAATGGTAAGATGCAGATACCCAATGTTATGGCGTGTTCACAAGGCCCTGTTTTTCAGTTTTTTAGACAAAAAAAGCGCGTTGCTGACGAATCAGCAACGCGCTTTTACACTTTATTTCCCGGCGCTATTCAGACGCAGGAAACTGTATTGGATCACTCCAGTTTAAAGCGGACCGGCAGGGTAAAGCGAACCTTTACGGGGTTACCGTTGGCCTCGCCGGGAATCCACTTGGGCATTGTTTCGACTACGCGGACGGCTTCCTTACCGCAACCGCCGCCGATATCTTTCACGACGTTCACATCACGCACCTTGCCGTCTTTGCCAACGACAAAGGTGAGGGCCACAACCCCCTGAATATTATTCTCGCGGGCAAGCGGCGGATACTTGATATTCTCGGCCAGGTACTTGAGCAGTTCGCCTTCACCGCCAGGGAAGCTCGGCGGCTTTTGGATATCGAACATTTCATACGTTTTTTCCTCTACCGGAGCCTTGGGCGCTTCCACGATGGCGAGTTCCTGCGGGTTCTCGTCAATGGTAGGAGGCGCTTCGTCGTTCCCCTTTTTGGTTTCCGCACCTACATCTGCCTTGGTTTCGATAACCTCCTCCACCGTAGGCGGCTCCTCGTCGGCTACGTCGTCATCCTTTTTCACGATTGGCGGCACGAATTGCACCGTAGAGCGT
>CAYVDV010000467.1:0-4185 GCA_964450465.1 uncultured Saprospiraceae bacterium | reverse complement strand
CAAATTTGCCGATCTGAAACAAAGTAAGGGAGCGGTTTGTTACCTTTTTCATTGCTTTTACCTTCCAAACGAAAAGAGGCGACAACTCCTGATAGAGCGTGTTCATTAAACTGTGTCACTACCCTCTATCTAGATCAAAGACCAGTGCACGGCGTTTCAGGGAGATCCAAAATATTGGTGACACAGTTTGGTGAACACTCTCTCCTGATACCTGGGATAAGTTAACTCAAAACTCAAAACTCAAAACTTACTAATGTCTGTCCAGATCATATCAAAAGAGAAGCAAGGTCACGGCGCCTTTAACGGCGGCGAGATCGTAGAGAACAAGCCAATTGGTTTTCCGCAGGATCATTCCAGTATCCGGCCTTATTCCAATTTATTTTATTGGGCTCATGCCCGTGCTGTCACCGACAGTACGATTGGCCTGCACCCCCATCAGGGCTTTGAGATCTGCTCTTTTGTGCTGGCCGGAGAAATCCGGCATTACGATACCAAACTGCGGGAATGGCGTACGCTCCGGGCCGGCGACGTGCAGATCATCCGTGCCGGCAACGGGATCAGTCATTCGGAATGGATGGGCAAGGACGCGGAAATGTTTCAGATCTGGTTTGATCCGGACCTGACAAAAACGCTCGAAAAGCCGGCCAGTTACGACGATTATCACGGGGCGGATTTTCCGGTGACCAACGAGGAAGGCGTTTCCATTACCACTTTTGCCGGCAACGGCAGCCCGTTCCGGATGGATACGCCGGGCGTGGAAGTGATGCGGCTGGAGGTCGGCAGCGGTCCGCATAGTTTCGAGGCAGACCCCGCCAAGATATATTCAGCCTATGTGCTCGACGGCGAGCTTTCGTTTAACGGCGAAACAGCCCGGCAATACGATTTTGTATTGCTCCGGGATCTTTCGGCTATCGAACTGCGCACGATGACCGGCGCCCGGGTTTTCCTGATCTCGTCGCCGGCTGATCCGGGATACCGCACTTATTTGCAACTGCGGCAGGAAAGGGTGTGAGGGCTTGAAACTTTTCAAATTTACATTTTAGATTCTGTTTTTTCTGTTGTCCTTGGAACTTAGCGTACTGCTGTAGTGTTACATCTGCGTATCCGGGGCGAAAAGAGATGCTGGTCACTGTATGCGCTCCGGGTCAATCAGGAAAGGTAGCCTGAAAACAAAGCCCCGGTCACTATGGCCGGGGCTTCTGTTTTCAGGAGACTCTTTTGTTGGCCAAAAGGTTCAGCGGTTTTTCAAAGCTTAGCCGGTACATGGCGCCGTTATTGATAAGTTTTACTTCTACATCCCGGATTTCTCCGGGAACGAACGCCGCCGGTGCATACAGGCGGGAGCGGTCAATCTCGCTGTGGCGCAAATAGCTGCGCAAGAGCAGGCTTTTGCGGTACCATGCTTTCAGTTCGCGCGCGGTTTCGTCGATGATCAGGATCGGGGCGCCGGGTCTTGCCACCCGGATCATTTCACGGATTGCCCTGCCGCGATCGTTGAAAAAATTGATCCCCCCGATATGAAACACTAGGTCGAAGGTATTATCGCGGTAGGGCAGATACTCGGCGTTGGCCTGGCACAATTCAACGGGTATTCCCCATTTGCGGACGTTACGAACGCCGCGGTTTAACATTCCGCTGGAGATATCGACTCCGAAATAACGGGCATGCCTTGGCAGATGCCGCAGGTTTTGGGCGGTTCCCACCGCAACTTCCAAAACCCGGTCGCCAGGGTGGATGTCGATCCCATGCAGCCATTCTTCCCGGAGATGGTCAATGTCGAAGGGACCGAAAAAACGGCGGCCCAGGATGCCTGCCAGGCGTCCGATCCGGTCGTAAAAGCGCTGGAACGTGTGGTTTAGCCCCGTGACCTGATGTCCTGCCAGAAAGTTGGGGTAGCCGTTTCGGATCGGGAATTCGACACCGGATCCGTCGGTCAGCCCGGTTCGGCTGTATTCGTCTGTCCAACGCAGGGAAAGCCCGTTATACGGGTTCTGCAAACATTCGAGTTCCATAGTATTTGGCATTAAATCCAGTCGCCAAATTCATCGGCGAAGTGTTCCAACAACACTGCGCGCAGGCGTTGGCGGGCGCGGCAAAGCCGGCTTTTGGCGTTGCTCATCGTCCAGCTCATGATCTCACAGATTTCTTCCAGGCTTTGCTCCTGCAGGTAAAAAAGCCGGAGCGCGGCGCCGTCATCGGGCAGGAGCATGTCGAAGGCCTGGAGCAACAGCCTGGTACGTTCACTCGTCACCATCGTTTCGAATCCACTGGGCGAATCCGAGCGCATCTGGCGGACGGGGGATTCGGGGGCGTCCAGCGCGATGGTTTCGCGGCGTACTTTGCGCAAGCGGTTGATCGCCGATGTGCGGGCAATGCGATAGAGCCAGGTGCTGAACCGGCTTTCTCCCCGGTAGCCGGATAAAAAACGGAAGGCTTTCAGGAATGCATCCTGTGTAACTTCGAGGGCATCCTCGCGATTACCCAGCATTTGGAGCGCAAGGCTGAACACCATGCGTTCGTAGCGGCGTACCAGAGCGGCGTAGGCAGCCTGGTTGCCGGCGATGGCCTGCCGTATCAGCGCGGCTTCAGCGTCCTGGCCAGATGCATGGAGGCGTTGTTGGGCTTTGGGGGAAAGAGCAATGGCAGCTCCGGGGAGTTGCGGAATGGCTTGATCCGGGGTAGCGGACAATAGGAAGGCAGCAAACATGGAAATTGTTCTCTTTTGTTTTTGAATTCATAGCCGTACTAAACGGTTTGTACTGGGGCTAGACAGCGGGTTTTTACAGAAGGGTTGGGGAGCGAATTTTTTTTCACATTTGATTAACAGGTATTGGTTCATTCCGGGAATTTGAGGCCACGTACGTTTTGTCTTTGTTCCGATGGTACAAAGGTATGGGGGGAGCGCAG
The DNA here is from genome assembly GCA_964450465.1 of uncultured Saprospiraceae bacterium. Lineage (GTDB taxonomy): Bacteria > Bacteroidota > Bacteroidia > Chitinophagales > Saprospiraceae > M3007. The sequence goes on along the minus strand of CAYVDV010000467.1, from coordinate 1,278 downwards.
CAGGTGGGGACGCTCTTGAGTAGTTGGCGGGAATGGGTGAGTAGTTTGCAGACTTGCTTCAGATCCGGGCAAAACGCCGCAGGAATTCTTCCTTTTTGCTGCGGGCTACGGGGAGTTGGGTTCCGTTTTCGAGCACAACCTCGCCGCCTTCTCCGCGTAGATAGCGCCGTACGGAACGGAGGTTGACCAGATGGGAATGGTGCAGGCGAAAGAACGTTTCGGGGTCGAGCAGTTCTTCCAGGTCTTTCAGTGTGCGCGACACTACGATCTTCTGGCCGCTGCGCAGAAATATTTTGGAATAATTGCTCTCCGATTCGCAGTGGATGATTTCATTGGTGTCGATGATCAACAGCCCGTCCTGCGAGGATATGGCCAGGCGGTCGGGTACCGCATCGCTTAATCGCGCGTTGTGCAGCACATCGAGTTGAGCGCCCTGCGGGGGTATTTCCGACAAGGCTTTTTGCACCGCTTTTTTAAATTCTTCCACATCGATCGGCTTCAGCAGGTAATCAAGGGCGCTGTACCGGAATGCACGCACCGCATATTTGTCGTAGGCGGTGACAAAAATGACCCGGAACTTCAGGGGCAGCAAGCGGTTCAGGACGTCGAAGCCGTTGAGCTGGGGCATTTCGATGTCGAGAAACAGCAGATCCGGAGGATTGGCTTGCAAGGCTTGCACCGCTTCCACGCTGTCGGTGAATTGCTGTACCTCCACAATTTCCGGGAAAAACTGCGCAAGCAAATGGGCGAGTAACTGGCCATTATGCGGTTCGTCGTCAAGGATAACAGCTTTCATGTATCAAATTATTAGTTAAGCACCGGGATACTCAGGATAACCAGGGTGCCGGCAGCGGTCCCATCGGGATGTATCAGGTCTTCCACCCGGGCATAAATGTCGCGTTTATACAAGTTGCTTAACAGTTTCAGGCGTTCGGCAGTCACCGTCATGCCATGCGATTTATGTTCGGAGGCCGATTTGCTTTTCAGGGCTTGCGCGGCGCTTCGACCGACGCCGTTGTCTGATATTTCAATGATCAGGTCTGGTCCTTCCAGCCGGATGCGGATGGCCAGTAGTCCGTCGTTACTTTTTTTATGGAGCAAACCGTGCCAGATGGCGTTTTCCACGTAAGGTTGGATCAGCATGGGTGGAATGTCGATGCTGCCGGCATCGATAGCATCGTCTGTTTCAATCCGGTATTCGAACCGGTCGGTAAATCGCAGGGCCTCCATTTCGATATACAACCGGAGCGTTTCAATCTCTTTTTCCAGAGCGATCAT
>CAYVDV010000466.1:0-4189 GCA_964450465.1 uncultured Saprospiraceae bacterium | reverse complement strand
GGAAGCAGATGTTGTCGCCGTTTTCCATCACCGAGTTCATGTCGTGGGTATTGATAATGGTGGTGATGTTGTTTTCGATGGTAATGCTCCGGATCAGCTCGTCAATCACGAGGGCGGTTTTGGGGTCGAGGCCGGAGTTGGGTTCGTCGCAGAACAGGTATTGCGGCTCAAGCACGATCGCGCGGGCAATACCCACCCGCTTTTGCATACCGCCGGAGAGTTCGGAAGGGTATTTTTTATTGTTGCCGGACAGGTTTACGCGTTCGAGGCAATAGTTGACCCGGTCGAGTTTTTCCTTAGGGGTCTTGTTGGTGAACATATCCAGCGGGAAGCGGATGTTTTGTTCTACCGTTAGGGAATCGAACAGCGCAGAGCCCTGAAAAAGCATGCCGATCTTCATTCGGACCGGGCGCATTTGTTTTTTATCCAGGCTGGTGAAATTGATGGTGTCGTACCAAACGGTACCGCTTGAAGGCTGGAGCAGACCGACCAGGATCTTCATCAGCACGGTCTTTCCGGAACCGCTTCGACCTATGATCAAATTACATTTACCGGCTTCAAAGGTGAAATTGATGCCTTTGAGCACTTGCTGGTCGTCGAACGACTTAAAGATATTTTCTGCGCGAATCATGGCTGCGTTTTCAAGCGGGTGCCGCTGTGCGGCGGTTTTACAACGGCAAAAGTACACCTCTGCACGGCTAATCCGGTATTCTAATGCGCCGAAGCGCAGATTTTACCATTTTTCCAGGCGGAGACTTGCGATAGTCTGGCCCGGGATAAATTCAAAACGGGCTTCTTCCCAGCCCGGCGCCCTGAAACGGGGCCGGGCATTATTGGAAAAACAATAAGGTTCCGTAGGGATGCCCAGCCAGTTTTTGTCCAGCTGGCCGTTGTTGTTCAGGTCGTGAAAACAACTTACCGCATACGTGCCCGCCGGGACATCCGGGATAAGGACTTCAACCCGGCCGCTTTGCCGCACCGGGGCGATCTCCTTAAAACGGATCCGGTCGGGTTGCAAAAAATCTTCTTTCCGGTCAAAAACGGCTACATATAGCCGGCCATACGGGTGTTGTACGTTTGTGAATTCCAGACGCATATCGGCGGCAGCAAAGAATACCGGCAGCAGGGCAGAGAGCAGCAGGGTTAAGGACATAGTTGCTTATTAGAGCGGCAAGGCCGAATATCGTTCGATGAAAGCCTGCAGTTCGTCCACCATGACCGGCGAGCCAATGGCGATGGTACTGCGCTGGTGCAATTCCTTCGGATCCATTTCAAGGATGCGCTTGAGTTGGGTATTGATGGATTTGCCGCCGGCTTGTTCCACGATCATCGACAGCGGGTTGCACTCATACAGCAGGCGCAGTTTTCCTTTCGGGTATTTGCGTGTGCTGGGGTACATGAAAATGCCGCCCTGGATGAGTATCCGGTGGATATCGCTTACCATCGAGCCGATATAGCGCAGACCGTAGTTGTGGTCGCTGCAGTTGTCGATATAGCGGCGCATTTCCAGGTCGAATTTGGAATAATACCCCTGGTTGATGGAGTAAAACTTGCCATTTTCCGGGATGCGCATGTTGCGGTGGCTGAGGCAAAATTCGCCGATACTGGGATCGAGCGTGAAGCCGTTGACCCCGCGGCCGGTAGTGTACACCAGGATGGTGGATGTGCCGTAGAGCACATAGCCGGCAGCCACCTGTTTGATACCGGGCTGCAGGAAATCATCCTTGGTAGCCGGGCCGGAAGGATCGCTTTTGCGCCGGTAAATGGCGAAGATCGTCCCGACAGACACATTGACGTCGATATTTGAGGAGCCGTCGAGCGGATCAAACAGGACGACGTAATTGCTTTTTTTGGAACTGATCGCCGGCACCTGCAGAATATCTTCGTTTTCCTCTGAAGCGATGGCACAGCACTCGCCGCTGCTTTTCAGGCATTCGATGAGCTTTTCGTTGGCATAAACGTCGAGTTTTTGCTGTTGGTCGCCCGAGGAGTTGTCACCGCTGTTGGCTACGCCCAGGATGTTGACCAGGCCGGCCTTATTTACCTCGCGGTTGATGATTTTGGCCGCCACGCCGATATCGCGCAACAGCCCGGTGAGCTCGCCGGTGGCGTAGTCAAAATCTTTTTCCGAACGGATGATAAATTCATCGAGGGTAACGATGCGGGCGCCGGGTTGGTTGAAGGGGGGCGGTACTTCTTTCTCCTGTGTTTTTTTTACGGTTGCCATGGTTGTGGTGGAATAAGGCACAAAGTGGTTAAGGCATGAGTGAAAAAGACCCTTGGGACGATGCAAAATTAGGAAAAACTTTGCAGGCAATTCTTTCCGTACTTTTGCAACTCTTTTATCCGGGGCTTGTTGCCCTAGTTTGCCGTGCGCCTGATCCTTTCCGGGCGTTTTGGGCGGCCTGCAACTGTAAACCGATACCACCCATGCGACATCTTGCTTATCTCAATAAATTTTTCTGGCATTACCGCTGGCGTTTTCTGCTGGGGATTGTCTTTGTCGGCCTGGCCAACTGGTTCCGGGTGTGGCAACCCAAGGTGATCCGCAATGCCCTTGACACGGTAGTCACCCAGGTTCGGCATTATAAGGAAACCGGTGGCATGGCGGCGCATCCGGAGGCGTATCAGGAACTGGGCTCGCAAATTGCCTGGTTCGGCGCCGGGGTTATCGCCCTTGCTTTCGCCATGGGCTTGTTCATGTTTTTCATGCGGCAAACGATCATCGTAATGAGCCGGTTGATCGAATACGATCTGCGCAAGGAGCTCTTTGCCCATTATGAAAAGCTTGATCTGGCTTTTTTCAAACGCAACAGCACCGGCGACCTCATGTCGCGTATTTCGGAAGACGTGTCCAAAGTGCGCATGTTTCTGGGTCCCACCATCCTGTATGGCCTTGACCTGAGTTTTTTATTTGTGTTGACCATTTCTTCCATGCTCCGGGTCAGTGTGCCGCTCACGCTTTGGTCGCTGCTGCCCTTGCCATTCCTGAGTATTTCCATCTACTGGGTCAGTACGGTCATCAACAAGCGCAGCGAAAAGATCCAGCGGCAGCTGGCTCTCCTGACCAGCTCCGCTCAGGAGGTGTACAGCGGTATCCGGGTGGTAAAGAGCTATGCGCAGGAGGAGGCTATGGGGCGGTTTTTTGCGGACCAAAGCGAAGTGTACCGCCAAAAATCGCTCGGCCTGATCCGGGTTGATGCCTTCTTTTACCCGCTCATGTTACTCATGGTAGGCGCCAGCACCATCATCACGGTGTATGTAGGCGGCCTGCAGGTGGTGGCGGGTAACATCACCCCCGGTAATATTGCCGAATTTGTGATCTATATCAATATGCTGACCTGGCCGGTCACTGCGATCGGCTGGATCGCCTCGCTCACTCAGCAGGCGGCAGCCTCCCAAAAACGCATCAATGAGTTCCTGAATACCAAGCCGACCGTGGCTAATGCGGGACCGGAAGGGCGAATGGAACAGGAGCCCTTCGATCCGTCTACCGTTTACCGTGGTCATATTGTGTTTGACAACGTCAGTTTTGTTTATCCGGATACCGGGATCAAGGCGCTGGACGGGGTGTCTTTCGAGATCAAGCCGGGGCAAAAGTTGGCTGTTGTGGGGCGTACCGGCGCCGGGAAAACGACCATTGCCGACTTGCTGGTCCGGATGTACGATGTCACGGAAGGGCGTATCCTGCTGGATGGAAAGGATTTGCGCGAGCACGACCTGTACCAGCTGCGCCGGGCCATCGGCTATGTGCCGCAGGATGTATTTTTGTTTTCTGATACCGTAATGGGAAATATTGCTTTCGGCAGAGCGGGACTAACGCAGGAAGAGGCTGAATTTTATGCCAAAAGCGCAGCGGTGCACAACGATATCACCGGTTTGCCGAATGGTTATGAAACGCTGGTGGGCGAACGCGGCGTTACACTTTCAGGTGGGCAAAAACAACGCGTGAGTATAGCCAGGGCCTTTGCCAAACAACCGGATATTCTCTTGCTCGACGATTGCCTTTCCGCTGTCGATACGCACACGGAGAGCCAGATCCTGGGGTATTTGGATCAGGCTCTGGCCGACAAGACTGCGATTATCATCACGCACCGGATTTACAGTATGCTGCAGTTTGACAAGATCATCGTATTGGAAGACCACCGGATCGTGGAATCGGGTACGCATGAAGAGCTGATCAGCCGGG
>CAYVDV010000465.1:0-4194 GCA_964450465.1 uncultured Saprospiraceae bacterium | reverse complement strand
CCGATGGATACATGATCTGAATACCGTTCAGGATATTGATCAGCCCGAATAATCCGTGCAGGGCATCCCGGGAGTACAAATTGTGTGCGCTGCTGTCGTGCAAGCGGGTGTACTCGATAATCCCGCGCCATTCCGGCTGATCCAGCACACCCAGACATTCCGCTACCAGATCGGCGGCCGAGCGGTCCTGCTTTTTCTGGTCGACATGTAGTCCTGCCGGGTGCGTATCAAAGCGTCCGCCGCCAATATCGACGGCAAGAATGCCTTCCTTTTCGAGTTGTGCGGCTGTTTTGCCATCCGGAAGTTCTCCTGCCGAATGAAAAGCTACTCCCGCTTGCGCTACTCCCGGGAAAAAGGGCTCGCCAAATTTCCGGAGCAGCAGCACCGAAAGCATGGCATCCAGATCCGGGCTTTCATGCGTGAGGATGGTATGGATCGGAACAGGCCGCATGGCGAATGCATTTTTGCAATGAATGGACAGACTTGAGTTAGAGCGTGTTTAAATTTCGGTGCCGGAGCGAAAGCGAGCAAATTTTATTTCAGGCAAGGCAAAATTTGCAGGCATAGCCGGGTGCCTATGGCGAAAATTTTAACGAAGCATGAAATAAAATTGGCCGCTTGCAGCCCAGTGACGGAAATTAAACACAGCACCTCTTAATTAGCGCCGATCCGGCGTCAATCTACGCAGTTTTTCCAGTTCCTGCGCAATCCGGGCATCCCCCGGCTCAAGCTCCAGGTATTTTGCGTAGTCCCGGATTGCCTGTTCCGGCTGACGGAGTTTCCGGTAGAGCACGCCCCGGTTCAGATATCCGGTCTTGTTGTTCGGATCCAGTTGCAGCCCCTCGTTGAAATCCTGCAGCGCCTTGTCCAGTTGATTGATCGTACCGAGCGCGGCGCCGCGATTGATGAGCATGGCGCCTTTAATTTTCGGAGCAAGATTGCCGGCCCGGTTCAGACTGGCATTATAATCGTCGAGCGACTGTTTCAGGTAAGCGGCAGCCTGCGCTTTGGGGTATTTACCCGACATAGCCATGTCGAAATAGGTCTTGCCCCGGCTGTTGATCAATTCCGCGTTTTCTGGTTCGAGGGCCAGGGCATGTTGGTAATCCGCCATGGCCGCATCGTATTGTTGCTGGCTGCGGAGATACTGGGCCCGGTACCAGTGCGGCAGCCCGCTTTTGTCGCCCTCGAACCGGATGACATGCGACCAGAGCGTCCCGCTGTCTTTCCAAATACCCGTCTGCCAGACAGTCATCACCAAATACGCCACGCTCAGCGCGGCAAAGCCGGTTTTCCATTGGCCTTGCCGCGCTGAATTGGATTCAACCCGATCGTACCCCCAGGCCGCGATCGCAAAAAAACCGAAATAAGGCACATACGTAAAGCGGTCGGCCAAAAAACCCTGTCCGGCTACCTGCACCTGCAACAGGAACATTACGTTGACCAGGAAAAACAAAAAACCGAATACCCAGATCCGGCGTTCGCTGCGGTACAATCGCCAAACGAGATAACAAATGCCTGCAAACAGCACAGGAGCCGCATACATCCAGGCTGGCAATTGTTTCGGATACGTATAAAACGGCAGCATCGGGAACGGGATTACCAGCTTGTACAAATAAACACAAAACGACCAGGCTCCGATACACAGGCGGTCGATCAGGGTAAAGTTGGTAATACTATTATCCGTAGCACCCTGAAGCCCAAGCGTGTACACATTGATCAGGCCAAAAGCCAGGGCCAAGGCCCAGAACGGCGCTTTTTCCAATATCACTGTTTTAAGCGAGAACGACCGCCGGAACCAGTAATCGAGCGCCAGCATCGAAAGAGGCAGTGTAACCGCCTGCACCTTGGACAGGCAGGACAACAGGGCCAGAAGAAGGGCTATCCCGTAATAACGACGCTCGGTTGCACCTGCCTCCACCGATTTGATCCAGCGGATATAATACCAGAGCGCGGAGAAAAAGAACAGGGCAAACAAAACGTCCTTGCGCTCTGTGGCCCAGGCCACCGATTCCACGCGCATCGGATGGATCGCAAACAGGATACCGCCCACAAAAGCCCCGCCCGACCGGATACCCATTGCCAGCAATACCCGCACGACGAAGAATACTGTCAGTGCATGGAGCAGCGCATTGTCGAAATGGAGCAGGGCAGGATTGAGCGAACCAGTCAGCGCCTTTTCCAGGTAAAAACTAAAGATTGCCAGAGGGTTGTAGTTACCCAGGCCTGCCGAACCCTGCGCGATATCGAAGATATTCCGCAAGGTTTCTGCACTGATCCGGGACAGGTTGGGGTTGTTGACGATAGTAGCGTCATCGTCCCAGTTGACAAAACCGTTTCGGAGCGCAGGCAAATAAGCCAGCAAGGCAATGACTGCTGCGGCAAAAGCTGAGCGAAGCGGGTTGGCTGTTGCCAGCGGCGGAGCAGCCTTGCCGGTTTGCGCTTTGCTTTTAGGGGAAGAGATTTGCTTTTTCTTCATGCTGGCAAGTTTAGGGGTAAAAGTACGCGCAGCGGCAGATTTGGAAAAAGTAAAGCGGTAAAAAGGTACCGGGTGCTGCGGGTTTTAGCACTTTCATAAGAAAGTCCTTTCTCCCAGCATCCCTGTCAGCAAGCGATGAAACTGATGCACGCCCTGCTCCCGTTCCGGCGAAAACCGCCCGGCGCGGTAGAAACGCGAGCGGGTGCCTTGTTGCACCTGTTCCACCACGGCCTCGTCCTCGCGTTCGACGAGGTCAACATCTGCGCCGGCGCCGGCGGTCCGTTTTTCGGGGCGCCAGATATAAGTCCGGAAGCTGACGCGGGTAAGGTCCGGTTGGAGCGGGCGGACAATATTCAACGACAAGCCCCATGGGTAGAAATTGAACATAATATTGGGGAAGAGCCAGAAGTAGTATGCAGCGACGGATTGTCCCGCGTCTTCGTGTCCGGAAGGAAGATCGAATACTTCTTCTCCGCCCCTTCCGATGCCTACCTGGCAGTTGCTCCAGGAGAAAAGTTCCGTACGGTAAGCGCTCCAATCGAGCGCGGCGGCCAGGCTTTTGTGCACAAAAGGGATGTGGAAGCCTTCGAGATAGTTGTCGCAGTAAAGCGCCCAGTTGGCATGCACGAGGTAGTCCCGCGAGCTGGCAGCGTCGAAGCGGAACTGTTCCACGGGCAGAAAGCCGATCTTGCGCTCCATATCCAAGACCCAGGCTTCGAAAGGAACTGCAGGGTCGAGGGAAGTGAAGGTAAACTGCCGCCACTGCCGCAGGGGCAGACGGGCGAGGTTGTCGTCGGCACAGGGGAAATTTTCCATGCCCTCCGTTTCGGGCATAGCGGCAAAGCGGCCGTCAGGGTGGAACCGGCGGCCATGATAGCCGCAGACGATCCCGCGCTCCAGCCGTCCGGGTTGCGTCACGAGAAGGTTTCCCCGGTGCGTGCAGACGTTGGAAAGACAGTGCAACGTGTTGTCTGCGTCGCGCAATAACAACAAAGGCTCTTCGAGAAAGTGGTCCATGAACCGGAACGGCAGGGCATCGTGAGGGAGGCGCAGTTGCTCCTCCGCGCCGCTGATCAGCTGCCAGGATCGGGCGAATACCTGTTCCCGGCAGGCGGTAAAAGCTTCCGGGCTGTGGTAAAAACTTCCGGGGAGGGTGGCAGCCCGGCGAATATCGGGATCGATCATAACGTTTTGCGTTTGAGTTTTGGCGAAAAATAGGGGATGAGCTGCTACTTTCGCCACTCGTCATATTAAAATTTAACTATGAAACGCCATATCGAACAACTCGCTGCCATCGCCCACAAACCCGCCCGCACTATTCTTGGCCTTATGTCGGGCACCTCGCTCGACGGCCTGGACCTGGCCTTGTGCGCCATCGAAGGTGCGGGCTTTCAGTCGCGGCTGCGGGTGACGCATTTCCACACGGCGCCGTTTGCCGAGACGTTCAAGCAGGAAATACGGCGGGTTTTCGCCAAAATGACCATCGATTTCCAGCAATTGGTGCTGCTCAACGTGCTCGTGGCCGAGCAGCATGCCGCCATCATCAACGAAACGCTGCAGGGTTGGGGCGTGGATCCGAAAGATGTGGACCTGATTGCCAGCCACGGACAAACGGTGTTTCACGCACCGCGACAATTTCACGGACTGGCCGGCTACCCGCACGCCACGCTGCAGATCGGCGACGGCGACCATATTGCCCGCCGCACCGGCATTAT
>CAYVDV010000464.1:0-4205 GCA_964450465.1 uncultured Saprospiraceae bacterium | reverse complement strand
CCCGCCGGCTTATTGCGACAGCATCCTGATCGAAAATTGCAGTATTCGCTCCAGCGCCAGCGCGCTCAAATTCGGTACGGCCTCCCGCAGCGGATTCCGGCATGTCCGCGTCCGCAACCTGCAGGTATTCGATACCTACCGCTCGGCTGTGGCGCTCGAGATCGTGGACGGCGGGCACATGGAGGACATCGATATCGGGCAGATTGCCGCGAAAAACACCGGCAACGCCATATTTATCCGGCTGGGGCATCGCTACCAGAAAGTGCCGCCCGGTACGATCCGCGGCATCCGGCTGCACGATATTACCGTAGAGGTGCCGCAGGGCAGGCCTGATGCCGGATATGCCTTTGAAGGGCCGGAGGTCACGGAACCGCACAACCTGTTTCCTTCCTCTATCACCGGGCTGCCCGGGCACCCGGTGCGGGATGTGACACTCAAAAACATCACTATCCGCTTTGGCGGCGGCGGCCGGCCGGAGCGGGCATTTGTGTCGCCGGATTCCCTGGATCAGGTTCCGGAACGGCCCGGAGACTACCCGGAGTTTTCGATGTTCGGCGAACTGCCGGCCTGGGGTTTTTACATTCGTCACGCCGAAAATATACGCATGGAAAACATCCGGCTGGAATGCCAGGCGCCCGATTACCGGCCGGCCCTCGTGTGCGACGACGTGCGCAACATTACCCTGAAACGCTGGAAGATCGAACCCGCATCGGCGACCAGGCCCCTGGTGTTCCGCGAGGTGGAGGGGGCGCGATTGCAGAAAGTATGTTTTGGGCGGAAACGAATACGGCGTTGATGCGGTGGCGACAGCCGGGAACTTGCACTTTCGAGTCTTCGGACCCGGAAGCCATATCATTTGGACTTTGTCCTCCAAAGAGTTGACAAAAGCGGACGAAGTCCGCCTGACATTGGGGCGAGTCTGAAGACTTCGCCCAGCAGGGTATGGTAATCGGCGGGTTAGGCACCCCGCATTTGAATGACAATTCCGCCGAAACGGGCTTCTTCGGCGATACACTCCCTGTCGCCGATAAAGCAGATGTTGCCCTCATATTTTTCTTTGGAACCTTTGTAATAGCCCTGGCATCCGCCACCGATGGAGGTATTGTAAAAATCGAGCGGTCTTCCCTCCCGGTCTGTGATCAGCTGCCGGCATTCGTTACACAAATAAGTGGGGTAGCGTGGGGCAAACGACACGAATTCAGTGCAATTCGGACAGATCTGGATAAACTCGGAGGGCCTTATCGATTCGGTATGAAACTGGTTTTCCCAAACCCGGATCGCCCGGTACTGATCCCAGTTTATAGCGGTACTGAAGCGAATACGGTTTCCCTGTTCGATGACAAATTTGGCCAGCATGCCATTGGAAACTTTTTCCCCGAAGGGGGTTAAGGTCATGTACCAGTTTTCCGCAGCACGAATAAACTGCCACGCCTGTTCTATCGTCCGGAAAGAGCGGTTGTTATTGTACCGGATACCTTCTCGGGCGCTGTAGTCTGCCGGTAATTTGTCACCCTCCTGCAGCCAAAACACTCCCTCCTCGTATTGTAAGCGAAAAGCCATTTGCTGTTGATCGTAAAAACGGGTCAGGACATCGCCCGGTTTCAATTGTTTTTGCATTTGGAAGAAGAAAGTTTGCAAGCTGAGTTGCGTCGCTTCCCTGTCTTTTTCTTTTTGCCGCAGTTCCTGGTTATGAAGGTATTGTTCGTATACCGATTTTCGTTTCCCGGCAGAGAAGGCGACGCCTCTTGAGATGGAAATTACATCCCCGGATGCTACATCGATCAAAACCTCTTCCACGAAATCCGTATTCCCGGCCACATTTTGTTTTCGCTCATAAACGATCTTGAACGTTGTGTCCGGAATGAGGTATTCCCGCGGTTGATAATCAAATTTCTGCCGCCATTCCTCCGGAGGAAGTATCCTTCCTGTGCCGGGATCCACCACATAGGCATTGTTGGGGATCAACCGCGTGCCGAATTCATTGGGCTGAATCGCGCTGGTATCAACCGGGTTTTCATTCGCGATAAGCAAGCCGGACGCATGATCGATAAAGATCTTACCCAGTTTCCAGCCTTCCGAGGGGATTAGGGAAAAGTTGCCCCATTGGGATATCTGCGTAGGGTCAATGGTCATGATTATGATTGCAGGCTGTTGTGCAAACAAAGGTATTCTATTTCTCCCTTTGCCCAAAAAAACCAGGGGGAGCAAAAGCCCCCCCTGGCGACAGGTTGTTTTCCGGAAATACAATAACTGACGGGGATCCTGATTATTTGGTCGCCTCCTCTGCGGCCAGCTGCGTTTGCAACTGGGGCAGATCGGCTTCCAGTTGTTTTTTGATGCCTTGCATAGCTTCCTGCAGGGCCAGCAGATTGGCTTTGCGCATGGCGCCGATGCCATCGTAGCCGTGATACATGGCCACTTTGGCCTTGCCGCTGCCCGGCGCCCGGTAACGGCCCAGAATATTGCCGGCGTTGTCTTTGATTTCCAGTTGCAACTCCAGATCGGCCCGGGTGACCTTGAGTGGCAGTCCGAACAGGTTCACCAGGCCCATCGTAAGTACCGAAGGGATGGTGTAGCCCCACCCGGGGTTGCGGCGTTCGTAGTAGATCAGTTTGAAGCGGGCCTTGCCTTGCTCCGGGCCTGTATTCAGCACAAGATTGTCGTTGAGCTCATTGCCGAGCAGGACAAATACATCGTGTACAGGTTGACCTACCTGGGCGTATACCCCAACTGGCGTAGGGATATAGCTGCCGGGTTGGATGGCGTTGCTTACCAGTATACGCTGGAGCATTTCTTTGCCAAACAGCAGGGCGAAGCTTTCTACGTGTACCTCCAGCCCCAAGCGGGGCAGGGGTTCGGGGGTGGGCGCACTGGTGTGGAAATCGGAGATCCGTACGGTGCGGCAGGCGGCCAGTAATAACAGGGTGGCGAGGACAGGAAGGAGATGTTTCATAGCGCAAGATTTGGGTTGTTAAAAAACAGTTTCGGGACAATATTAGCCCCCTTCCGACAGGCCATGCAACTGCCTGCAAAAGATTAAGCCAAGTTTAACCCATAAATTGACTCTGTTAAAACTGATAGGAAATAATAATTTGGTTGTCAGTATTTTGTGTAAATGTTAAGGGCTGGGCATCGTATTTCTTAATAATCGTTAAGGGATGCTTTCATCCTTTGCGATACAGAAAACGTCTTTTTTTTGCGACCGGTGGATACACTTTACCCCTGTCCCTGCCGTTGTTTCTGCAAACCAAATTCTGCCATGCCAGATACAACGCCCGTAGTCCGTGCCAGCCGTATCGCCCTGTCTGCTCTGGGCTTGGGAGCGGTGCTGTTCTTTTCCTGGGTCATGTTTCGCATTATCTGGCCGTACACGTCGGGGCGCACGGATATCGACTTTCTACTCACCAAGCAACACATCATTCATTTGTTGCGGTACCGGGTGGCGTTTTATCTGCATATTTTTCCGGCTTTGCTGGTACTCTCGTCGGGCCTGACGCAGTTTTCGGGCCTGATCTTACGGCGCAATCCGGTGATTCACCGCTGGGTGGGCAGGGTGTATGCTTACAGTATTCTGCTGGTATGCGGGCCGGCAGGTATGCTGATGGCCTGGTACGCCAACGGCGGGCTGGTGGCGCGGGTGTCCTTTCTGGTTTTGAGTGCCTTGTGGTGGTGGAGTACCTGGGTGGCCTGGCGCGCCATCCGGGCGGGGGATATTCGCAGGCATGGCGCCTGGATGATCCGGAGTTATGCACTTACCTTATCGGCCATTACCTTGCGGTTGATGCAGTTCGGACTGGCCATGTATTCCGATATTGACCCGGAAACGGCTTACCGGCTGGTAGCCTGGCCCAGTTGGGTGCTCAACCTGGCAGCGGCGGAATTCATACTGGCACGGACGCGGTGGTTTGCAGCGGTGTATGGGCGATAAATGGATTTGCGCCTATCAAACGCCGGGAAGGGCCGGATCGCCAATGCCCGACGAAAAGCTACTTAACTCAAGTTGTGACTAACAATATCCGGTCTAGGCATATTGTTGGCGAGGCCGCCAACAATGGCGTTTTGGGCTTGTATTTCAATGAAATGCCGCAGTTGGCGTCCTCGCCAGCTGCAATATCCCGATATAAATTAACGTGAATTTTGGATAAGGGGGTTTTTAACCTGCTTACAATCAATTCTTTAGCCGCAGCGCGGCGAAATGTATGTAG
>CAYVDV010000463.1:1580-4216 GCA_964450465.1 uncultured Saprospiraceae bacterium | reverse complement strand
CTTCCAGAAATGCTTCCGCCATGATGCCCCCGTTTTCGTGCAGAACAGCCGGTTTGCCCGCATCCCCGCTTTCACGGATACCCTGTACCAGCGGGATCTGGCCCAGCAACACGGAGTGGCTTGCCAACGCGAGTTTTTTGCCGCCGCCCTGCCCAAAAATGTAGTATTTGTTGTCGGGCAATTCTTCCGGCGTGAACCAGGCCATGTTTTCCACCACACCCAAAATCGGCACGTTGATCTGCGGCATCAGGAACATATTCATCGCTTTAATAGCGTCGGCGATCGCTACTTCCTGAGGGGTCGTGACCAGCACTACGCCGGTAACGGGCACCGTCTGCACCAGGGTAAGTTGCACGTCGCCGGTGCCGGGCGGCAGGTCCACGATCAGGTAATCAAGCTCGTTCCAGAGCACGTCGTTGAAAAATTGCTTGATAATGGCCGCAAGACGCGGACCGCGAAGCACCACAGCCTGTTCGGGATCAATGATATTGCCAATACTGATCGTCGGCATATCGTAGGCCATCAAAGGAACCATTTTCATCTGGCCGGTTACATCCTGTACTTTTGGCCGTTCGCCAACCAGACCCAGCATGGTCGGGATACTGGGGCCGTACACGTCGGCATCCATCAGGCCGACGCGGGCGCCGAGTTTTTTAAGGCCCAGCGCGAGGTTGACGGCTACGGTGCTTTTTCCTACACCGCCTTTGCCCGAGGCGACTGCAATAATATTTTTGATATGCGGGACCGTGCTGGCGCTTTCCTGGCTTTCCGGCGTGCGGGCCATAAAATGCACATTCACGTTGGCTTGCGGGAATTGCTCGGCGATGGCGCCGATGCAGGCAAAGTTGAGTTCTGCCTTGCCCTGCATCTGGAGCGAGGGAATAGTCAGCGTGAAATTGACGTTATTGCCGTCCAGTTCCAGGTTTTGTACCATGCCGGCGCTCACAATGTCGCGGCCGGTTTGCGGGTCGCGCACTGTGCGCAGGATGTTGAGTATCGCTTCTTGATTCATAATTCGTGCTGTGGTTCAGGTTGCCCACACATTAACTGATTTTAAACGCATTTGTTCGAACCCGCCGGGTCAGCGTACCGTCCGGCAGGGTTTCTTCCAGGATCATTTCCCGCGCCGCCGCCAGTTCGAAGACGGCGCGCATGTCCCGGATCCGGGCAACAGGAACCTGCTGCTCCTTAAGGAGGTTCATCCAGGCATTCAGGTCTCTTTGCCAGAAAACGGACTGCAAGATGCCGTTTAAGCGGGTCCGGTGCTGTACGCGGTCCTGATTGGTTTGAAATTCCGGGTCATCCGCTAATCCGTCCAGTTCCAGGCAGCGGCAAAGTTGCTGAAATTGCCGCTCTGTGCCAACTGCCAGAAGAATTTGTTGTCCGTCGGCGCAGGTATAGGTATCGCCATAGGGTGCTATGTTGGGATGCTGGGCGCCCATGCGCTGGGGAATTTGTCCGGCCATCAGCCAGTTGGTAGCCTGGTTGGCGAGGGAAGCCAGTGCACTTTCCATCAGCGAGGCCGAAACAGTGCTGCCCTCGCCGCTGCGTTCGCGGTGCAGCAATGCCAGCAGGATCGCCTCCTTGAGTTGATGGGCTGCCAGCAGGTCGATCAGGGCGACCGGCATTTTTACGGGAGGGCAGCCCGGTTCGCCGGTCATGTACATGAAACCCGCTTCCGCCTGCAACACCACATCGAAAGCCGGGCTTTCGTCCTCCGGGTCGGCATAGGCGCTGAGCTGGGCGTAAATAAGCCGCGGGTTGAGTGTACGCAAACGACCCGCATCCACACCCAGTCGCCGGGCGGAAGAAGGTTTGAAATTAGAGATCACGACATCCGCTGTTTCGACGAGCCCAAGGGCTGTTTTCTGGTCTTCGGTATTGGTTAAATCCAGGAACAGGTGTTTTTTGCCCCAGTTGACGCTGCAGAAATAAGCAGAGACCGGCGCGTCCGGATTTTCCACGGGCAATTTCCAGCCCCGGGTAACATCTCCACCGGTAGTCTTATTCTCAATTTTGATAACTTCGGCCCCGAGTTCGGCGAAAAACATCCCGACAGCCGGCCCGGCCAGTACGGACGCGAATTCGACGATTTTAAGATCCTTGAAAAACAGGTCTTTCGACATGGATATGAAGATTTTTACCACAGAACAGATCCGCGCCTGGGATGCCTACACCATCGCACACGAACCGGTTGCGTCCGTCGATTTGATGAACCGCGCAGCGCGCGCCTTTACCGATTGGTTGGCCAGGTTGTATCCGGATACCGAACGCCCGGTGTGGATCATTGCCGGAACAGGCAATAACGGCGGCGACGGCATTGCCGCAGCGCGGATGCTGCACCAGTTGTTTTATCCGGTAAAGGTATTGGTTTGTGACTTCAGTGGGAAACACAGTGCCGATTTCGACGCACAAATAGCGGCCCTGCCACCCCAGGGAGCGATCGATTTGATTTGGCAAAAATCGCCGGAAAACTTACCCGAAATCCCGGCGAATGCGCTCGTGGTGGACGCTCTTTTCGGCTCGGGGCTTACCCGGCCCCTGCAAGGCGCCTGGGCAGAGCTGGTGGATTGGCTTAACGCACTCCCCAACGAACGGATCGCCATTGACCTGCCCAGCGGCCTGTTTGCCGACCG
>CAYVDV010000463.1:0-1480 GCA_964450465.1 uncultured Saprospiraceae bacterium | reverse complement strand
AATTTTGGTCATGCCTTGCTGATCAACGGGAGTCGCGGGAAAATCGGAGCTGCGGTTCTGGCGGCACAGGCCTGCCTGCGTTCCGGCATTGGCTTGCTCCATTTGCATGCGCCGAAATGCGGCTACGAAATCCTGCAGGTTTCCGCGCCGGAAGCCATGTGCACCGTGGATGTCTCGGAAGATTGCTGGACGGAACTGCCCGCTTTGGAGGTGTATTCTGCCATCGGGGCCGGTTGTGGCATCGGGCAACATCCGAAAACCGCGCAGGCACTTAAAAAACTCCTGCAAGGGGCTAAGTCGCCGCTGGTTCTGGATGCCGATGCGCTGAATCTGCTGGCAAAACACCCTAATTGGTTCGGTTTTGTCCCTTCGGAAACGGTGTTGACTCCGCACCCGAAAGAATTTGAACGGCTGTTTGGTCCCTGTGCCGATCAGTTTGAACGGAATGAATTGCAACGCGCCAAGGCCCGTGAACTGGGAGTATTTATCATTTTGAAGGGGGCCAATACCGCCATTGCCTGTCCGGATGGTTCCTGCTGGTTTAACTCGACGGGTAACCCCGGAATGGCTACCGGCGGCAGCGGGGATGTACTAACGGGATTGCTCACCGGTCTGTTGGCGCAGGGATATGGACCTCGTGAAGCTTGCCTGCTGGGTGTGTACCTGCATGGTCTGGCAGGCGATATGGCGGCGGGCGAAAACAGCCAACCCGGGATGACAGCAGGAGATATCGTTGCGAATTTGGGAAAGGCCTGGGGGAGGATGTTGAACGTATAAGAGCGTGTTTAAATTTCGGTGCCGGAGCGAAATTTAAACACGCTCTCAGTTTCGGGTTTTGAGTTGGTTCACTTTTGTAGTGAAGGAAGGGGCCTTGCAATACAAAGCGCTCTTTTCCAGGGAAAGTGAATCAACTCAAAACCCGAAACGCAACAGGCATTAAGACAAATGCTGATCGATTTTGCTGGTCAGCGTCTGCTTGGTTACGGCGCCAACGATTTTATCCACCAGTTTGCCGTCTTTAAAAAGAAGGAAGGTCGGGATACCGCGCACATTGTATTCCATAGGCGTAATCGGGTTGTCGTCAACGTTGAGTTTGCCGACTACCACGCGGCCTTCGTATTCTTGAGCCAGTTGTTCAATGACCGGGTTCATCATTTTGCAGGGGCCGCACCATTCTGCCCAAAGGTCGATCAGGGTTACTTTTGAATTGTCCAATACTTCTGTCTGGAAGTTGCTATCCGTGAATTCGTATGGCATCGCGAATCAAGTTTTTATAAAATAATGAGTTGTGTTGACTTTAGACAGGTGTAAAAACACCGTTCCGGAAAATTGGTTGCAAAGGTAAAGTTCTTTATAACCTGTACACCTCAGGAAGAGCCAAAAATGTCCTGGCCAAAACATTTTCATCCCAAAAGAGGTTCCTTGGTGGCTTTTTAAAATGCTGTGGACAACCAATCCGCCAGTTCGGCGAAGAAATCCA
>CAYVDV010000462.1:1684-4223 GCA_964450465.1 uncultured Saprospiraceae bacterium | reverse complement strand
TCTGTTGGCATTGCCATCAAAACACTTTTCTTTGCATCCATGCCGCATCCAAACATATACCACACTGCCCCCGAAACGGAGTTTTACACGCCGGAGCAATGCCATATCATCGAGATCTTCAACCGGTTGTCCAATCCGGAACTATCCATCGCCCGGGCGAGGGTCGAACCGGGCGCAAGTACCGTAAACCACCGCCTGCGCAACACGGCCGAGTGGTATTACATCCTGCAGGGCAGGGGAGAAATGTTTCTCAACGGCGCCCCGGCAGGGCATGTCATGCCCGGGATGGTCGTTCATATCCCCGCAAACACACCGCAGTATATCCGCAACACCGGGCCGGAAGACCTGGTGTTTTTGTGTATTTGCACGCCGGGGTTTGCAGAGGGGGTGTATGCGGAAGTGAAGTGACTCGTAAGTCTGTGCTGGTTTTGGACCTTGTTGCGGCGCATGGTGGGTCTGGTTGCCGGAGGTCAGACTTTGCTCTGAAAGTCTCCACCCTGGTATTGACCACCCATGTTGCCGAAAAAAAGCAGGGTGTACCGGATAAAATCACAGTGGTCCAATAATGGCTTCAAGTTATTCTAAAAATCGACTTGGTTAAACTTTCTTTAAAGTACCCCTCCCCCAAACCAGCAATTTTTGTTTTTCGGTTATATCGGTGGTACTTTTGTTCAATCATTTTGAATTCAACTGTTTTCGCCATGCGCAAACTTCTCATATTGTGTTCCTTCGCTCTGTCGGCGATCGCACTCACCGCTCAAACCACGCCACGGAACAGCACCAAAGCTGCGCCGGCTTCCCGCAATCCGACTACGGCGCCCGCATCCCGGACCAGCAGCCGAACGGCTACGCCGACCGTGACGCCACGGTCAACCCTGCAGCCCGCAGCCGCCAACCGCTCCACCGGCACGGCTACGGCCACCGAAACGACCAGGGACGCCCGTTCGAATACCCAGACCCCGAAAACCGTTGACAGCAAGGCAACGCCCAAAACGGTGCCGTCCAAAATGCCGGAAGCGCCCCAGTTGAAGCAGGATGAACCTATGGTCAAAGTGGAATGGCTGACGCTGGAAGAAGCCCTGGAAAAATCAAAAACCGATAAACGCAAGATCTTTATCGATGTCTATACCGACTGGTGTGGCTGGTGTAAACGCATGGACCAGGCTACGTTTGTAGATCCCGACGTGGCGAAGTATCTCAACGACAACTACTACGCCGTCAAACTCAACGCCGAACAGGAACAGGACATCACCTTCAACAACAAAACCTACCATTTCCGCAAAAATGGCTCCCGCGGCTACCACGAACTGGCCGCCGAACTGCTCAATAACCGCCTCAGCTTCCCCACGGTGGTCTTTCTGGATGAATCCATGAATGTGATCCAGCCCATCCCGGGCTACCTGGAAGCGCCCAAACTGGAAACCATACTCAACTACTTCGGCACCGACAGCCACAAGACAACCCCCTGGGAAACATACGAGCGCAATTTCAACGGGAATAACCAGAAGTAGTTTGGCAGGCAATACATTCGGCGTACTCTTTCGCGTCACGACATTTGGTGAATCACACGGCCCGGCTATCGGCTGCATCGTCGATGGATGCCCTGCCGGCCTGCCCTTTGATCTCGATTTTATCCAGCAGGAACTCGACCGGCGCCGGCCCGGACAAAGTTCGATCGTCACCCAGCGCAAGGAAAGCGACACCGTGCAGGTGCTTAGCGGCGTGTTTGAAGGCAAAACGACAGGCACGCCTATTGCACTTGTCATCCCCAACGAAGACCAGCGCTCCCGCGACTATGAACACCTGGCCGACGCCTACCGCCCCAGTCATGCCGACAACACCTGGGATGCCAAATACGGCCACCGGGACTACCGGGGCGGCGGCCGTAGCAGTGCCCGCGAAACCGCAGCCCGCGTGGCTGCCGGCGCAATCGCCAAACTCCTCTTGCGTCGCTTTGGCGTAGAGATCCGGGCCTACGTCAGCCAGGTTGGTCACCTTGTTCTAAACACGCCCTACCCGGAACTTGACCTTTCCCAAACCGAATCCAACGACGTGCGTTGCCCCGATCCGGCCATGGCAGACAAAATGATCCGGCTGATCAAAAAGATCCGCAAGGCCGGCGACACCACCGGCGGCGTCATCACGGGTGTGGTGCGCGGCTGTCCGGCAGGCCTGGGTGAGCCGGTGTTCGACAAACTTCACGCCGACCTGGGCAAAGCCATGCTCAGCATCAATGCCGCAAAGGGATTTGAATACGGTTCCGGATTTGCGGGAGTGAAAATGCTGGGATCGGAGCATAATGAAGCCCCCCCTGGCCCCCCCCAAAGGGGGGGAGATGGGGATACGGGTAGCCCACAAAGCAGGCAACCCGATCTACAAAGTATGGCTGCCCTGAACACAGAACTACCATCCACGACGTCCTCCCCCCCTTTTGGGGGGTGGGGGGGGCTGTCCTCCTCCCCTTTGGGGGGGCTGGGGAGGGCTGGCGGTATCCAGGGCGGCATCTCCAATGGCCTGGACATCCACTTTCGCGTAGCCT
>CAYVDV010000462.1:0-1584 GCA_964450465.1 uncultured Saprospiraceae bacterium | reverse complement strand
GGCGGTATCCAGGGCGGCATCTCCAATGGCCTGGACATCCACTTTCGCGTAGCCTTCAAACCCGTGGCCACGATCATGCGCGATCAGGCGAGCATCAACAAGGCCGGCGAACCGGTAATCGTTAAAGGAAAAGGCCGGCACGACCCCTGCGTGGTGCCGCGGGCAGTGCCGATCGTGGAAGCGATGACAGCACTGGTACTCGCCGATCATTTGCTGCGGCAACAGGTGGCGCGGGTATAACCGCTTGCGTTATTTCCCGAAACCGATTCCCCGCCGCTGATACACCGACAATTTACCTTTGTCAAATGTAAAGGAAGCTACATCGTCCAGCACGATCGTGTGGAGACCTTCCACATCCTCATCGCGGGTGGTGTTTTGAGCGATGCGCAGGTTCTGGTTTTTGATCGCATCCAGAACGACTTGCCGTACGGTGCGGGCATTGCCAAAATACTTGTCGCGGAACTGGTACAAAAAGGCCAGGTATTTACCCAGGTGTTCGCGGGCCTCCTCGGTAACACGATAATTTTCCTGCTGGAACATGTAAAGCGCGATCTCGAGCAGCTCGTCGGGTGTGTAATCTTCAAAGCGCAACACCTTGTCGAAGCGGCTGGCGAGGCCTGGATTGCCTTTGAGGAAAGCGTCCATGTTTTCCGGATAGCCGGCCACGAATACAAAGAACTCCCCGCGATGGTCTTCCATGCGCTTGAGCAGGGTTTGGATGGCTTCGTCGCCAAAGTCGCCATGCGTGCCGCGGCCACTGCTGGTCAGGGCATAGGCTTCGTCGACGAACAATACGCCGCCCATCGCTTCTTCGATGCGTTCGGCAGTTTTTATGGCGGTCTGCCCCACGAATCCGGCCACGAGTCCTTGCCGGTCGGTTTCGATCATGTGGCCGCGCTCGAGCACGCCCAGGGCTTTGTAGATTTTGGTCAGGATGCGGGCCACCGTGGTTTTACCGGTTCCCGGGTTGCCGACAAACACCGTGTGCAGGAAAAAGCGGCCCAGGACATCGCGCCCGGCTTCGCGGTTGAAGCGAACGAGGTGCACGAGTTCGCGGATATCTTTTTTGATCTCCTGCATGCCGATGAGGCTGTCCAACTCGCGTAGTGCAATGGTGAGCAGATTTTCATCGACGGGAATGTTGGGCAGGGGGCGTTTGGCAATGATCTGCACTTTTTCCACATCCTCGCGCAGGATGACCTTCAGGGCTTCCGGCGGGAGATCCCGCACATCGGGTTCGGCCATCAGGCGGAGCCCAAGTTGGATCTTGGCCTTGTCGAGCAGGTCAAATACAAAGCGGGCGTTGCCAAACGAGCGGTCGCGGCGGCGGAAGGCCTCGGTGATGTATTCATCTACCAGTTCTTTGGCTTCTTTGGCCAGCAGGATCTCTTTTTCCCGGCAGGCGTATTCGGCGATGGCGCTGAGTTCCTGCGGCAGGTAGTCCGTAAACTCGAAGGTCATCTTGAAGCGGCTGCGCAGGCCCGGGTTGGAGTCGAGGAAGGTCTTCATTTCCTTGGGGTAGCCGGCCACGATCACGGCCAGATCGCCCGGGCCGTTGGACATTTCCTTGACCAGGATCTCGAT
>CAYVDV010000461.1:0-4241 GCA_964450465.1 uncultured Saprospiraceae bacterium | reverse complement strand
TGAAATTCACGCAATGCCCTTTCTTGCAACGGTTGGAGAAGCATTTAATACCAAAGTGATTGTTGCTTACTTGTGCCAGTTCGCTATCGCCGGCATTGCTTTCCAGTAACCCTTGCGCCAGGATGATGCTTGCGGGCATTCCGAATTTTTTCATTTCGGCCTCCGCAACCGGAGCAAACCGATCAATGTACATCCGGCACCGTTGAAGTGAATTAGATGCCTGCGCAGACCCAATGCCATTGCGCTCGGCGAAGCCCGGGTCAATAACATACGGGATATGCCCCCAGGCTCCGGCGGGCATGCGCACCGCTGCTTTGGGTGCCGCAGCCCTGGAAGGCTGTGGATGCAGGGGGATTTCGGGCAACAAAGAAGCCTTGATCCGTTGCCCGGCGTTTGGGTCAAACCGTTCATGCCCGGAAACGGGACTAAAATCGAGGACTATGGAAAGTTTTTCACTCCATATCAGGTAAGTCAACCCTATGAGAAGCATGCATTTCCATAAGAGGGGCTCATTCAGCAGGCCACTTTCCATCCGGGTCGCAGCCGCTTTGCTGTTCATTGCCGCGTAGTTGTAATTGGTACGTGCCATTTTTAATCAATTTTGAATGAGGGACTTTGTTTTAATTTGAACGCCACAAAGTAAAACAAAATGTTTTTAAAAAACAACAAAAAGTTTTTTGTAAAAATTATTGTGTTGTTGATTCTGTCAAATGAGGCAGGAAATTGTTCGAAATAATCTAAATTTGCGTCTTTTTAACTTCGTGTAAAAAATACACTCTATTTTTGTTCTGCTCATGGTCATCATTGCCGACTGCGGTTCTACAAAATGCGACTGGTTGCTGGTTCTCGGCGACCGGAATCAGCAATTGGAAAATACGGTGGGATTCAGTCCGTTTTTCCACACCTCTTCCGAAATTGAAACCATCATCAGGACTCAGCTGGTGCCTAAATTGGATGTAGGCTCGGTCAAAGAGGTCTGGTTTTATGGGACCGGTATTCACGATGAACACCGGGCAGAGATTGTCAATGTGGCTTTGCGCGCGGTTTTCCCGAATGCTGCGGTCGAAGCAGAACACGATCTGCTGGCAGCAGCCCGCGCTACCTGTCGCCACAGTGCCGGGATTGCCTGTATCCTGGGCACCGGATCGAACAGTTGCTATTATGATGGGAAGAAAATCCTGGATAATGTAACCTCGCTTGGGTGGCTTTTAGGCGATGAGGGCAGCGGTACGCATCTGGGCAAGGCATTGCTGCGGGCCTGGTTTTATCGCGAACTTCCGACCGATCTGAATACCGCATTCAATAGTGCATACCCGGAGGGCCCGGATGTGATCAAGGACAGGATTTATGAAAAGGGAGCAAATGCTTACCTGGCATCCTTTACGCGTTTTTTAGGCGAGCATCTGCATCATCCCTATATCCAGCGCCTCGTTGCGGATTCTTTGGGCGAGTTCCTGGACCGGCACGTGGCCAAATATCAGGGGTATCAGCAAGTGCCCATTCATTTTGTAGGCTCGATTGCACATCATTTTCAAAGCGTACTGGCAGAATGCATGGAAGAACGTAAAATGACTTTGGGCGTGATCATTCGCAAGCCTATTTATCCGCTGGCCGAGTATCATACTCATCCGCTGGACTGAACCACTGCAGTTGGCCCGGCCGGGGGAAACTATCTATTCCGCTCAGCAAACTTAACACATAATGAAAGAGATCAAACGCATCGCGGTATTTACCTCTGGTGGCGACGCCCCCGGTATGAATGCTGCTGTTCGCGCCATTGTTCGAAATGCCTTCAACAATGACCTGCATATTTACGGTATCCTTCGCGGTTATGAAGGCATGATTGACGGCAATTTCAAGCGCCTGGAAACTACCGATGTCAGTAATATCATTCACCGGGGCGGTACGGTGCTGAAAACCGCTCGCAGCCAGCGGTTTTTGACTCCGGAGGGGCGAAAGCAAGCCTACGAAAACCTGCTGTTCAATGATATCGACGCCTTGATTGCAATTGGCGGTAACGGTACGTTCACCGGCGCATTGAAATTCATGGAAGAATTTCCGGATATGCCGATCCTTGGTATCCCCGGTACCATTGACAATGATTTGTTCGGAACGGACTTTACGATCGGTTTCGATACGGCAGTCAATACCGCTGTGCAGGCTGTGGACAAGATCCGGGATACTGCCGACTCGCACAACCGGCTGTTTTTTGTCGAAGTAATGGGAAGGAACTCCGGGTATATCGCACTGCATACAGCCATTGCCGGAGGGGCGGGCGGAGTGCTGATCCCGGAAGAGGATACGAATATCGATGACCTGGTCAAACTACTGAAACGCGGAGCCAAGCGGGCCAAGCTGTTCAGCATAGTTATTGTGGCTGAAGGCAACCACATGGGCACGGTTTATGACATTGCCCGGCAGGTGGAGGAAAAGATCGACGTGTTTGACGACATCAAAGTCACGGTGATCGGACACCTGCAACGTGGGGGCTCCCCCTCTACATTCGATCGCGTATTGGCGAGTATCCTGGGTTTCAAGGCTGTTGATGCACTCTTGGAAGGGAAGTCTGGCGCAATGGTGGGCATTCGCAATAACAACATCTACCTTACCCCGTTCAAGGAAGCTATATCCAAGAGCAAATCCCTGAACAAGGACTTGCTGCGCATGGCCCATATTCTGGCGCAGTAAGCATCCGGGCCGGCGATTCTTCCGTTTTTGTCTGGACAACTCATTCGGAATGGGACCAAAAGAATTTGCCCGGCTCTGCAACGTATGCTGCAAAGCCGGGCAACCCCCGTTTTACGGGAATAGGAGTGGTGGAATTGGGGACGGCGCTGCTTTTATTTTTCGTCGTAGTTATACGGCAGGATCTTTGAATCCTTAACGGTGGACAGCGTCATCAGGGTTTTCAGCCGTTCGATCTCTTCGATCTGGCTCAGAGTTTTGAACAACAGCTGTTCGTATGTTGGAATGTCCTTACATACGATCTTCATCAGAAAGTCCGCCTCGCCGGTAATGATGTAGCATTCCGTGATCTCGTCGATCCGGGCAATTTTCTCCAGGAAGTTATTCAGCGCGTTTTCGCGTTTCCAGGCAAGCGATACGAGCACGAATGTTTTAACATTCAGCCCCATCATTTGCGGGTTCACCTGGGCGTGGTAGCTTTGAATAATATCGCTTTGTTCCAGTTTCTTGACCCGTTCCAGCGTAGGTGCAGGAGAAAGCCCGATTTTTTTGGAAAGATCCAGGTTGGTTATTTTGCTGTTCTCCTGGAGGATTTTAAGGATTTTCAGATCTATCTTATCTAATTTCTCAGACATAATGCTATGGAGTAGTGAAATATTATTCTGGTTCGTAAAATTTCCCCAAAGGTATGACGACAAAAAATTATGTGCAAGTATATTTATTAAAAGCCTTTGTAAATTTTGAAATATGGGGCTTTTTGTCATTCATTTGCCATAATATTCGCCTGGAGAGCCCTCTAAAACGCCTTCCGACCAAAAATTATTTGTTAAAAACATAAAATTTGGGCCTGGAAATAAAAAAGGGTTGAATTGGCGGGAGCGTTGGCTGTTCATGCCAAACATTTTCCGCCAATTCAACCCGGATACTTGCCTATCTTCTTTCGACTACGGGAAAATACCCATTGAAATATAATCGCTGGCAATCTTTTTCAGCGAACACACAAACGCTGCTGTCCGTAAATCCGGGATATCAGGGTTTTGGAGCAAGGTCTCCCGGATCTGCTGGTAGGCCGTGATCATGGTATCTTCCAGGCCGGAATTAACCAGATCCACCTCCGTACCGCCGCGGGTCAGGAAATCGCGGTCGCGCTGGGGCACCTGTTTGCCGGTCATTTCTTCCACTTTATTCAGGATACCGACAAATGCATTGTGCTGGAAGCGGTTCTCCAAACGGCCAAAGCGGTGGTGCGACAGGTTTTTCAGCCACTCGAAGTAGGAAACGGTAACACCGCCGGCGTTAATATAAAAGTCTGGCAGGACCATGATACCTTTCTTCTGCAGGATCGGGTCTGCATACGCCGTGATCGGGCCGTTTGCAGCCTCAGCAATGATCTTCGCTTTGATCCGGTCTGCATTATCGATCGTAATCTGATTTTCCAGTGCTGCAGGCACCAGAATATCGCATTCTACTTCAAGAACCGCCGAAGGGCCGCCGATATGCTGGGAGCCAGGATAGCCAATGATAGAGCCGGTTTCCTTTCGGAAGGCCATCAGTTT
>CAYVDV010000460.1:0-4250 GCA_964450465.1 uncultured Saprospiraceae bacterium | reverse complement strand
CTCCCAATGACTCCTAATGACTCCCAATGACTTCTAATGACCTCTAATGACTCCCAATGACTCCCAATGACTCCCAATGACCCCTAATGACCCCCAATGACCCCTAATGACCCCTAATGACCCCTAATGACCCCCAATTCCTTTCCTACTTTCGTAAACGCCGCTACGGCTTTTTCCAGGTGTTCGGGTTCGTGCGCGGCCGATAGTTGGACGCGGATGCGGGCCTTGCCTTTGGGTACCACGGGGTAGAAGAAACCGATTACGTAGATGCCTTCCTGGAGCAGTTGTTTGGCAAACTGCTGGGCCAGGGGGGCGTCGTAGAGCATGATGGGTACGATGGGGTGGTCGCCCGGGATGATGTCGAAGCCGGCACTGGTCATGGCGTTGCGGAACCACTTCGTGTTGCGCTCGAGTTTGTCGCGCAGGGCAGTGCTTCCACTGAGCAGCTCCAGTACTTTGATGGATGCGCCGACAATAGCCGGAGCCACCGTATTGGAAAAGAGGTAGGGGCGGGAGCGTTGGCGCAGCAGATCGACGATCTCCCGGCGGGCGGCGGTGAAGCCGCCGGAGGCGCCGCCAAGGGCTTTGCCCAGGGTGCCGGTGATGATGTCGATGCGGTCCATCACACCGCGGTATTCATGGGTGCCGCGCCCGGTTTTACCGAGGAAGCCGGTGGCGTGGCACTCATCGATGCCTACCATGGCGTCGTAGCGGTCGGCCAGGTCGCAGATCTTGTCGAGCTGGGCGATGGTGCCGTCCATGGAAAAAGCGCCGTCCGTGAAGATCAGTCGCCGCCGGGCGCCGGCGGCTTCTTTCAGACAGTCTTCCAGGGCGTTCATGTCGTTGTGCTTGTAGCGGAAGCGCTGGGCTTTGCACAGCCGGATGCCGTCGATGATGGAGGCGTGGTTGAGTTCGTCGCTGATGATGGCGTCTTCTTCGCCGAGCAGGGGTTCGAAGAGCCCGCCGTTGGCATCGAATGCTGCGGCGTAGAGGATGGCGTCTTCCTGGCCCAGGAATTCGGCGATGCGGCCTTCGAGTTGTTTGTGGATATCCTGCGTTCCGCAAATAAACCGCACCGAAGAAAGCCCGAAACCGTGGGTCCGGATGGTCTCAATAGCGGCGTCAATCACGGCCGGATGGCTGCTCAGTCCGAGGTAGTTGTTGGCGCAGAAGTTGAGCACATGGGATAGGGCAGTGGTGTCGATCACCGGGCCCTGCGGTGAAGTAATGATGCGCTCCTCTTTGTATAAACCGGCGTCGCGAATGCCTTTTATTTCCTCCTGCAGGGCAGGTTCTACGTTTTTGAACATGGCGTATGTTTTACGATTTATGATTGTTTAAACTTCCTGTTTTCTTACCCGCATTGCCGGAGGTAAACCAGAATAGCGCCGCCCAAGCCGAGCAGCAGGAGCAGCGGGAACACCCAGTGCAGGTCTGTGGCGGGTTCGCTCAGGGCATCCGTGTCGCCGGCAGGGGCGGTGATGGCCAATATGGCTGTCAGTTCCTCCGGCAGTGTTTCGCGGATATGCTTTTGGTCGGCGCGAAGCATGTTGCCAAGACCCGAAACGTTCATGGCGCCGGCCTGGATTCGTTTCCCCAACATACTGAGTACGGCGGGGCCGGCGATGCCGAGCAAATGGGATGCATTGGCCGGGCTGACGCCGGACAAGCTGGCGATGCTTTCGGTGAGGGCATCGAATTTATCCCCGAACAGCTCGCCAAGCAGGTGGCCGGACACCTCTTTGGGGTCGTTGTGCGCCAGGTTACCCGAACGCAGCAGACGCTCCGGTTTTTCCAGAATATCGGGAGGGAACTGGTCCAGTTTGCGATAGATCCGTTTCATGGCCCTGGGATTATCAACATGTCCGAGCAATCCGGCCAGAATGGCGGCACTCCAGTGTTGCAGCGCCATAGCGGTCTGTTCTTCTCCTTCCCGGTACATGTGGGCGGTTTCTGCGATAAATCCCCGGTGCAGGTGTTCTTTGACGAGGTCCAGTAGGTTTGCCATAAAAGATCAAGAGTCAAATGTCTGCCGTCTGAACGGCCGGAGCGGCATAATGGTCCGTGGCCGCAAGTTCTCAAATATCTTTTGTTTGTACCAAATAAAATTGCCTTAGAACGGATAGCCAACAGCCAGGTTAAAGTTGCTGATCTCTTTCCAGGAGGCGCCGGTCCAGTCCACCCAATAGGGTTGCGATTCCGTGCGGTAGGGGCGCCGGAGTTTGAGGCCCCAATCGAAGCGGAAAACAAAATAGTCAAAGTCGAAGCGCAGGCCGAAGCCGGTTCCAAGGGCTATGTTTTTATACGAGTCCCAGCGGAGTTGGGAGTTGGGGCGTTGGGCATCGGGTTTCAAAGTCCAGACATTACCGCCGTCGATAAACACGGCGCCTTTCATCCACCAGAACAGGGGAAAGCGCAGTTCGCCGTTGAATTCGAACCGGAAGTCGGCAGCCTGATAAAAAGGCTGGGGCCCCGGGGTTGGGCAGTTGCAGATGGTGTCGAGCAGGTAGTTGCCGCCGGGCCCGATCTCGCGCAGGCGCCACGCGCGTATGCTGGAGGGGCCGCCAACGAAAAACTGCTTGACATAAGGCACTTCCCGGGTGTCGCTGTAAGCCGTGGCTACCCCTGCGCCGAGGCGCACAATACCGGTCAGGTCGCGGGTGAAATCGCGGGTATAACTCCCGCTCACATCCAGTCGCAGGTATTTGGAAAAATCCAGGTCGGAGATCCTCCAGGTTTGCTTGCCGAATGCCGCCCCCCACAGGCTGTTGAGTACCAGTTCTTCCAGGCCGGAGACCTCGGAGTTCAGTCGGAACGCCCAGCGTTCACCAAAGGGGTTGGTGCGGCTTAAATAATTATAGGTGAAAGAACGGAGGATAAAGCCGGTAAACAGTTGGTTGCCAAAGCTGTTGATCAAAAACTTGTTCTGGCCGAAAATGTCCTGAAAACTGGGCTGCAGGGTTGGCCGGAGGATATCGATCCCGACATTGTCGAATACATATTGGTGCTCGGCATCGGGGCGGACGCTGTAGCCGAAGGTGGCGTTGAAAAGGTTGTAAACATAGAACCCGCGCAGATCCAGGTAATTGTAATTCAGCCCTATCCGCACCCTGCCGTCGTTTTGCAGGTGGTTGTAAAAACGGTTGCTCAGAATACTCCAGCGGTGCAGGCGGTGCCACATGCCAAAGTAGTCAAAATACCGGGGAAAAGTCAGCTCGTTTTGAAATTTGAACTCCTGCGAAAAAATCAGGCTGTTCCGCGCCTTGTCCAGGTTAAACTCAAGGCTGTAGGCCAGGTCCGTATGTATGGCCTCGGCCCCGTGGAACAGGTTGCGGTTTTGGGCCGACAAGCTGGCCGATACGCCGAGCAAGCGCCCGCTAACGGCGCTGCTGGAGTTGGTCGAGGAGTTGAGATCCACGTCGCCGCCTACCGAAAGGCGTTTGTTAAGGGAAAATGATATGGCGATATTGATCTTGTCCGGTTGAATGGAGTCCTGCAGGGGGCGTATGGTGACAAAGCGAAAAATTCCCAGGCCATTCAGGTTCCGGGAGGTTTTGTCCACCTCGTCCTGTCTGTACTGGGTGCCCGGGCGAATGGTAATAGCCTGATACAGCCGGGAGGGTTTTACCTCAAAAGCTGGATCCGAAGTGGCGAAGTAAATGTCGCTGATAGTCGTGTCTTTCCGGATACTGGACAAGTCGGGTACCAGATCGGAGAACACCGTAATATTTCCGATCGTATAGGTTTGGTGCGGCAGGGAGTCGTTTTGCATCAAAACTTCCACCGTCACATCTGCGATGGTTTTGGTGCTGTCGCCGGTGAATTCGATAAAATTTGGGATAAAATAGGCGTACCCGCGGTTTTTTAATTCCGAGGTAATGCGGATCTTCTCTGCATCGAAACTGCGGGAGTCAAGCGGGGCGCCGGATTTTAGGTTTGAACCGCCGGCGGTGTGCTGTAAGATCTGATAAACCGCACTGTCGCGACTGGCAAACTGCACCTTCCCGATATGGAATTGCGGCCCTAGGTTCAGGGTATAGGTCACGGCGGCTTTGGTGGTCGCTTTGGTGGAATCTTTGTGAACGGGGATGGTTTTGAAAAAGCGCTTGTTGTAGTACTGAACCGAATAGCTGCTTTTCGCTTCGAAGTACCCGCGCTGGCGCATGTAATTTTGGAGGTTGTTGGAGGTCCGGTAGGATAATTCATCATTGTAGTATGCCGGCGGTTCGGCAATTCGTTTCATTACCCAT
>CAYVDV010000459.1:0-4257 GCA_964450465.1 uncultured Saprospiraceae bacterium | reverse complement strand
CCTGCCGTCATTCAGACGGCTGACAGGGTAGTACATGTAACGTACACCCTGGACCGAAAGAACATAAAACATGTAGTCCTGCGGGTTTCCGGGGAGTAATTCTGCCGCTGAAAGATCGATTTCAGGTTTCATCCTTTTCTATTTCCGGCCAAAAACCTATTGCATTTGAATTTTTGGCCGGAAATCAGTTCATCTTTGGCCAAAATCCATTTAAAACTCCAGTTTTGGCCAAAGATGATCATCGCATGCACCGGCAACGACCCGGAAAACAGCACAATACGCGCTTATTTCATCAGGTATTCAAACCCATACTCCCCGCTCCCGATCACCACTTCCACATCATTACCGGCCTGACGGACGCCCCGGATACCGTTGCTGGTGGCCAGTGCATTGCCGCTTTCGCGAACCTGATCGGTTTTGGCGCCGGGCAGCCGCACGGTGGCCGTGCTATTTGGCGGCACGCTGACCTGCAGTCGGAAGACGCCGTTATCCAAATGCCATTCCGACGCAACGCGGCCATAGGGCGTATGGTGCCAGGCTTTTGCGTAGCTGAGCCCGCCTCCCGGTTGCGGGGCAATAAGGATATGCTTGTAACCAGGTTGCATTTCGTCAATATCGATGCCGGCCACGGTGCGGTAGAGCCAGTCGCCGATGGCGCCGTAGGCGTAGTGGTTGAACGAATTCATGCTGGTGGCCTGGAAACTGCTGTCGGGCCGGATGCCGTCCCAGCGTTCCCAGATAGTGGTGGCGCCCATTTTGACTGGGTAGAGCCACGAGGGCCAGGTGTCCTGCAACAGCAGGGTATAGGCCAGATCGGTGTGGCCGTAGCGGGTGAGCACGTGATTGATGTGCGGCGTACCGAGGAAGCCGGTGGTCAGGTGGTCGTTGTAGCGGTGGATGTTTTCGACCAGGCGTTCGGCAGCCTGCTGGCGCATATTTTCGGGAAACAGGTCAAATGCAAGTGCAAGCACATAGGCGGTTTGTGTGTTGGAACTGAGGCGGCCGGAAGGGGTGATAAACTCGCGATAAAACGCCATTTTAATGTTATTCAGCAACCCGGTATAATACGCAGCATCCTCCTTTTTGCCCAGGCGTTCGGCTGTTTTGCGAAGCAGGTCGGTGGAGTGCGCAAAAAATGCCTGCGTGAGAAAATACTTGTCGGTCACGGCGCTCTTGCCATCGCAGTCGTTGTTGACGCTGTAAAAAAGCCAGTCACCAAAATGCGGACCGCTGTCCCACAGAAAATCAACGCCGGCTTCCTTTTCCATATACCCGACCCAGGCTTTCATGCTTTCGTACTGCTGTTCGAGCAGGCGCTTGTCGCCGTAAGCGAGGTAGGTATTCCAGGGCACGATGGTGGAAGCGTCGGCCCAGCCGGTGGAGCCGCCGGCGCGGGGTTGCAGGGCATTGGGGATGACGTGAGGCACCAGGCCGTCTTCCTTCTGGTCGGCAGCCAGATCGCTCAGCCACTTGGTATAAAAGGCTGCGCAGTCCAGGTTGAAATTGGCGGTACGGCTGAAGGCCTGTGCATCGCCCGTCCAGCCCAGGCGCTCGTCGCGCTGGGGGCAGTCGGTAGGCACGTCGAGAAAATTGCCCTTTTGCCCCCACTGGATGTTGTGCTGCAGCTGATTGACCAATGGATTGGAACACTCAAAATTGCCGGCCGGCTGCAGGTCGGAGTGGATGACAATGCCCGTGAGCAGGTCCGGTGTGGGTTCGCTCGTCA
The DNA here is from genome assembly GCA_964450465.1 of uncultured Saprospiraceae bacterium. GTDB lineage: Bacteria > Bacteroidota > Bacteroidia > Chitinophagales > Saprospiraceae > M3007. The sequence continues at coordinate 2,531 of CAYVDV010000459.1, read as the reverse complement.
GGCCTTCCACGCGCACGTAGCGGAAACCCATGAAGGTGAAATGGGGTTCGTATTGTTCCACACCCGTTCCTCTCAGTGTGTACGTCAGTTTTTGCTGGGCGCTGCGCAGGTTTTCCGTGTAAAAATTCCCGTCCTTGTCGAGCACCTCGGCGTGGGTGAGCACAATTTCCGTACCGGCAGGGCCGCTTACCCGGAGCCGTACCCAACCGACCATGTTTTGCCCCAGATCATACACCGTTTCGCCGTTCGGGGTGTGCAGGATGGCGATGGGAGTGATCTCCGATATCCGGCGCACCGGCATGCCCGCCGGAGCAACCAGCTTGTCGTAGCCGTATGAAGCCACCCGCACCGGCGTCCAGTCCGTATCGTTAAAGCCCGGATCCGACCAGCCGGACTGCTCCTTGCGCGCATCATAAGCCTCGCCGTTGTAGATATCCGAGTTCTGGATGGGGCCGGTGGCGCCTTTCCAGCTGCCGTCGGTGCCGATCGTTTCGGTGCGGCCGTCGGTATAGGTAACTTCGAGTTGGAGCAACAGAGCCAGGCGGCTGCCGTAGTGATTGCGATGCCCGCCCCAACCGATAAAGCCCCGCCACCAGCCGTCGCCGAGGATTGCGCCGAGGGCATTCTCGCCGGTTTGGAGGAGTGCGGTCACGTCGTAGGTTTGGTATTGCAGACGGTTATGGTAGCTGGTCCAGCCGGGTGTGAAGACCTGGTCGCCGACTTTTTTGCCGTTGAGTTCCAGGGTATAGAGGCCATGGGCGCTGGCATACACCCTTGCCGAGCGCAATTTGCCGTTCAGGCGAAAGGATTTGCGCAGCATGGGGCAGGGCTGCGAGCGGGTGCTGTCTTCGTCCCAGCCGGGTTCTACCCAACCGGCTTTCCAGTCGGCGGGCGCCAGCAATCCCATTTCCCACCAGGCCGGGTCGCTCCAGGCGCTGGCGTTGCCCTGATTGTCCCAAACCCGCACCTGCCAGTAGCAGCGCTGCCGGGATGCCAGGGGAGCGCCCTGGTATTCCACCTGGTTCGATTGTCTGGAATCGGTCATTCCACTGTCCCAGAGGAGTTTTTTGCCCCGGGCAAGGTCTTGTTCACTGGCAGCAACCCGGACCTGCCAGGCTGTTTGCACCACACCCCGGGCGTCGGAGCTGAGTTCCCAACTCAGGCGGGGCTTTGTTTCCCCGATACCGAGCGGGTTGGTTTTGTATTCGCAGCGGAGATTGGCCGTAGCGAGCGGCGACTGGCCAAACGCCTGTGTAGCCAGTGCAAACAGGAGGAGGGGGAGTATGCGGTATTTCATGCGCCGATTTTTTTGATTTAAGATTGCAAAAGGGATGTGGCGTTTCGGGGAGCGTAAGTTGGGGAATTTTCATTTAATCCGTTACAGCGCCCTGCTTAAATTGTAAATCAGGTAATCTTAAATCTTAAATCAATCCCGCTCCCGGGCGGATACCCGTACCTTTGCACCAAGCAATCAATTTTGGTCTATGCAACGCCTGTTTCTCTTCGCTCTGTTTTGCTGTGCCGCTACGCTTAATGCGCAAAACACCGGCGCCACCCTCCTCCAATACGTCGATCCCTTTATCGGCACCGACGCCCACGGGCATACCTACCCCGGCGCTACGGCGCCTTTCGGCATGGTACAGCTCAGCCCCGACACCCGCCTGGAGGGTTGGGACGGCTGCTCGGGCTACCACTATTCCGACTCGCTGATCTACGGCTTCAGCCATACGCACCTGAGCGGCACCGGCGTGCCCGATTACGGCGACATCCTGTTCCAGCCCTACATGCGCCGCGCCCAGTTTGATCCGAAGGAATACGCCGCACCCTTTGATAAAAAGAGCGAACGCGCCGAACCGGGCTATTACGCCGTAACGCTGAACAGCGGAACCACCGATGCAATCTCCGTGGAACTCACCGCTACCGACCGCGTAGGCGTGCATCGCTATATTTACCCCGCCGACCGCGAGATCGGCCACATGCTCATCGATCTGCGCCACCGCGATCAGGTGCTCGCCTCGAGCATGACGGTGGTGAACGACCACGAACTGGTCGGCTATCGCTTCTCCAGTGCCTGGGCCAAAGACCAGCGGCTCTATTTCGTCATCCGATTCTCCCGGCCGTTTTTCAACTCCAAGGTCATCGATTTGACCCAACAAATATATCTCTCCCAGCGCTCGGTAACCAGCAAGGGGATCGTCGGCCTGCTCGACTTTTACTGCTACGAAGGTATGCCGGTGGTCGTAACAGTGGGCGTTTCCGCCGTGAGCGTACAAAATGCCCGGGCAAATCTCGATGCCGAATGCAAAGACCTGGATTATGACTTCGACAAAATCAAGGCCCAAACCCAGACCAAATGGGCGCAACAACTCGGCAAAATCGAACTTGAGGGCGGTACCGCCGCGCAAAAACGGACCTTCTACACCGCCCTGTACCACACCATGCTGGCGCCAAATATTTACTCGGATGTGAACGGCCAATACCGCGGCCGCGATATGGAGGTGCACGAAACCGACGACTTCACCCTCTACACC
>CAYVDV010000458.1:0-4258 GCA_964450465.1 uncultured Saprospiraceae bacterium | reverse complement strand
CCTCCTGAATAATACAGAGGTCAAGCAGGCGGCGCCGGTAATCGAAAGCGCCGCCTTTGAAAACAACGCCGGAAAACCCTGGACCGATCCCCTGGCCGGAGAAGAAACCTTTGTGACCGCACAGGTTAACAGCAGCACGGGCATCTCCCAGGTTAACCTGTTCTACTCCACTCAACTCACCGGAAATTTCACCCCGCTCCAAATGTATGACGACGGGCAGCATCGCGACGGGGCCGCTAACGACGGACTGTTCGGCGCTACCCTGCCCGGACAGACTGCCGGCACCTGGGTGCGCTTCTACGTCGAAGCCCTAGCAAACAATACCGCCCGCTCCGCTTCCTATCTGCCTGCCGGCGCCGAACACGACGTCTTCATCTATCAGGTGCAGCCCCAGAATGCATCCAACGTCGCCGTGGTGATCAACGAACTGATGGCCTCCAACACCAATACCGTTATGGATGAAACCGGCGACTACGACGACTGGATCGAACTGTACAACAACTCCGCAATACCGGCAGATATCAGCGGCTTTTTCCTGACCGACAACCCGGCCAACCTCGACAAGTTCCAAATCCCGGCCAATACTGTAATCCCGGCCTTTGGCTACAAGATCTTTTGGGCGGATGAAGACGGCATGGACGGACCCTTCCACTGCAACTTCAAACTGGCCGCTGCCGGCGAACTGCTTTATCTGCTCGATGCCAATCTGGCGATGGTTGATTCCGTTACCTTTGGCCCGCAGGAAACCGACAAAGGCTACGCCCGGGTGCCGAACGGAACGGGCAACTTTGTGATACAGGCGCCGACCTTCAATGCGAACAATAATGCCACCGGAGTTTCAGAAGCGGATTACATTGCAGTCCGGTTAACACTCTTTCCCAACCCGGCAAACGCGTCTTTGACCGTGCAAACCGACCGGCTTGTGGATGGCGCGCTGATCCGGGTACGCGATATGACCGGCCGCCTGCTGTACCAAACCCTGCCGCTGCAGGAACAGACCAGCATCCCGGTGCAGGGATGGCCGGCCGGCGTGTACACTGTTCAATACGGGGCAGCAACTAGCCGCCTGGTCGTACAACATTAGGGACAATTTCGACCCGGAAAAACCCAACATTTGAATATGGAATTCCTGATCTCTGTATCTAACCTGGACAATCAGTCCATCGTGCTGATCGTCTTTTCGGTGCTGCTGTCCTTCCTGCTGGCTTCGCTGATCGTTTTTACCTATGAAAAAACAGCGCAGGAGGTGGCGCCGCCGCATCATTTCATCCAGTCGATGATCCTCATGGCGATCGTGACAGCCACGATCATGCAGTCGATCGGCGACAGCCTGGCGCGGGGATTTGGGATATTCGGCGCACTGGCCATCCTGCGCTTCCGGACCAACCTGATCAGCACGCGAAACATTTCCTTTATTTTTGCGGCTATGGCAGTCGGTATTGCCTGTGGCGTTTACAGCTTTTTAAATGCGATCATCGGGACGCTTGCTTTTTGCCTGATCGCTTTTTTGCTGCGCCTGACGCCGTTCAGCCGGAAAAGCAATTTGCTCGGCCAGCTCCGGTTCCAATTGCCGGCGGAATCACCCGATTTTGAACCCGTGCAACAAACCATCCGCTCCTATTGCAGGGCTTATGTGCTGAAACGCTACCGCATATTGTTCAACGAAGAGCGGGGCGAATATGTGGAATACTGGTACGACCTTCGCCTGGCCGATGAAATGAAAGGCGTCGCACTCGCCCGCGCTTTGCGACAACACGCTGCCGTTCAGGACTTGCGACTCAACTTCAACGATACCTATGTCAATCTGACCGACTGATATGCGACGGATCAATATCCTGTACCTCAGCCTGCCCCTTGTTATCTGGGCGCTGATCGCCATTTTTCAGTACCTCAACCGGGGCACCGCCAGCTTCTATGGCGTGGCAGAAAATCAGGAAACACAGATCAACCTCGACCATGCGGTGATTGTCAACCGGATTCCGGTCACACCCGGGCAATTTGTAACGAAAGGAACCCTGCTCCTGGAGCTAACCCGCACCGACCTGGATTTCAAATTCAGCGAACTCAGCCACGACATTGCCGAACTGCAAGCCCGCGACCGACTCCGGATCGCTGAAATTCAGGGCGATCTGGACCACCTGCAGGCGCAACGGGCCGAAAAGCAGGGCGCAATCCAGGCCCGGATCCGCACCCTGGAAGCGGAACAAACACTCAACCAAACCCTGGTCCGGGAGTTAAAAAGCATCCCGCTTCCGGACAGTGCAGACAGCCGAACCAGCCCTTACGCCGCCAGATTACAGGCGCTGCGCGACGAAATGCGCCTCGCCCTGGAACCGCTGGACGCCGAAACCGCCCGCCTGGAAAAAGAACTCCTGCTGACCCGGATACCCGTGCAGGCGCAAATTGACAAATTGAAAAAAAACACGGAGCTGTATCAAAAAGAACAGGAGCGCCTTCTGCTCTATGCGCCATCGGACGGCCTGGTAGGGAGCATACACTGCCGGGAGGGTGAAAATATCCCGGCATTCAACACGATGATCTCCTTTTATGAGCAAAACCCGAACACCGTAGTAGCCTATGTACACGAGAGCATGATCCTGCAAATAAAGGTGGGCGATTCCCTGCAAGTCATTTCCAGCATGCACCCCGAGGAGCAATGCAGGGGTTGCGTCAGCGGATTGGGGCACCGTGTGGTGGAGATCCCGGAACGCCTGCGCAAGATCCCGGAGATCAAAACATACGGCCGGGAAGTACTGATCGGGATTCCTTCGCAGAACAATTTCCTGCAGAAAGAAAAGGTACTCCTGCGTCGCCTCGATCCGGATGAGCCCGCTTCGTTTTCCTTTTTTAAACAGCCCGACTCCTCCGGCTCCTGAAGGAACCGGGCGCGATCAACTGACCATGCAAAAAAAGTGGATCCTTGCCGTTTGGGCCGTATGCCTGACTCTTTCCGGAACGGGGCAACGTATGGGCACTACATCCGAGATTTTAGCCAGCGCCCGCATTGACCCGATGGTCGCCTTGCAGGAACAACACCTGGATTTTATCCGGCAAACGGACCCGAAACTGCCCTTTGTCGAACAAATCGGACTGCGTACCGAAACCGACCGCTTTGAATGGCAGCGCCAGGAATACCTCGCCCGGGTAAACGTAAACGGCTTCCGGGAAATACGCAGCCAAAGCCGGTACCAGGCGGCCGGCCGAACCGTAGCCGAAACCCGGCAGCGGGTATTGCTGCATCAGGCGCTGCTCGAACGCTATGAAATAATCCTGCAACTCCGGAGTATCCGGGAAGAACGCTCGCTGCTCGAACGCCTGACGCAGGTCTTTGAAGACAAGATACAGGTGCTCCAAAAACGCGCCGCCTTAAACGCCGACGCCGATATCGACGAATTGATCAAAGCGGAATACGACCGCGATGCCCTGACCCTGCAACTGGCTGACCTGGAACAACGCCAGGGACAACTGCGCAGCTACCTGCAGGAATTAATTCCGGATCTGGGTACGGACTGGCAACTCGACACCAGCGGATTTCTTCCGCCGGAACAGCTCGGCCGGGTGGCCTCCGGCCTTCCCGAGGCTCCGGCATCCAATCCGGAAGTATTGGAAAAAGAGGCCAAAATCGCCCGGATCTACGCAGACTATCAACTGGAAAAAGCCCAGGGACAACAAGTGCTGGACTTTGTACAACTCCGCCACCAGAACCGGCAAAACGAACCCTTTGCCCGCGATTTGTCCATTGGTCTGGGCATTAACCTTCCCTACAAAGGCTCTTCCCGGTATAAAATGGACGTGCTTAAAATCGAGCAGCATGCCGCGGCCCTGGATCTCGGACAGGAACAGCTGGCCATAGGCCGGGAGATCCGCGATGCCCGCATTCGGCTGGCGGCTCTCGAAAAACAATACGAACTCGCCCGCCTTCAAATGAACGACAGCCAGGCGCAATATACCCTGCAACAGGCAAGCCGGACAGATAATCCGCTGGTCCTCCTGCGGGCCGCAGAGCTTCAACTCAAACGCGAACTCCGGCTTCTGGAGCTGGAAGAAGGGCTGTATGAACAATACCTGAACATCCTGGATCGAAGCGGCCAGTTATCTGCCAGCCCGGCGGTTAACTACCTTTCCGCTACACTGGATTCGTATTAGTGGCGCGTGCCTTTTGACTTACTCTGCTCTTTTGAGTCTTCGCCCAGCAAGCATCTACCCTCCGACGACCAACCAACTTTTCAAATTTGCCTTTTCAAATTTACCTTTTGAC
>CAYVDV010000457.1:0-4275 GCA_964450465.1 uncultured Saprospiraceae bacterium | reverse complement strand
TGTTTTCGAGTTCCCCGGCATTATAGAGATAATCTTTGCCTTCAATGTTGAGCCTGAAAAGCAGGTTGTTGGTATTTCGTTTAAACACATCTGTAGTGAATTTCACTCTGTAATCGAGCATTGTTATATCCAGCCCAATATTTATGTCGGTGGTTGTTTCCCAGGTCAGATCATCATTGGTATAATTAATTTGTTCCAGCGCATCCGGGTTTGCATAATTATAAGCGGCCAATCCATAAGATGCATATTCGGGAATGCCGGAGATATTTCCGGTGCGTCCCCATCCTGCCCTTAGTTTTAAGAGTGATATGAAATGTTCATTGCTGTTGAAAAATTCTTCGCTTGAAATAAGCCAGGCTGCAGAAATCCCCGGAAAATAACCCCATTTATGACCTTTTGCCAGCTGTGAAGAACCACTTGCCCTAAATACACCATTGATAATATATTTATCCATATAGCTATAGGTCGTTCTGGCAAAATAGGAAACCGTATTTTTCTCACGCTCAATAATCCGTGCATAAGTGGTGTCCATCATTTGGCTCAGGTCCAGTTTTCTTAATTCAAGCGGAAAACCGATTCCTTCCAATTGGTCCTGGTTATATTTAAAATGCTGGATCCCAGACCCCAATAAAAACTTTAAGTCGTGGGGGCCTGATTCTATCGAATAGTCCAGGGTGTTCTCAAAATTCAAATTCAAATTTTTGCCTGTATTATATCGCCCGATACCCCTGGTCGCAATATCAGGATTGTCATTGTTCCTGCCATAATTTGAGCGGTAGCTGTCCACAAAATATTCATATTCACTTGTTGACCGGTCAATGGTGACGGCAGGTTTCCAAATCAGGTTTTTTATTAGGTTGACATCAAAGCCAAAGTTCCCCAAAATTCTTTTTACATAGGTATCTTCCTGCCTGCTTTGAAATGACACCGGGTTTTCCAGTGAAGCAATGGGGTTTGAGGCAAATTGCCCTGGCAATTGACCATTTGCTTCCGCACCGCCAATCAGGTCATCGGCGTAAACAGGCAAGTAGGGTTGGGTGGTTAATGCGCTCAAAATAACACCGCCCCGATTTGCATTATTATTATCACTGGTGTTAACGAAGTCTGTTTTTATCAAATTTACATTCGCATGAACCGTCAGCCACGAAGCTGCATCATAATCCAAATTTAACCTGCCCGAATATCTGGAGAAGCGGGAAGGTTTTACGATCCCTTTAGTATCCTGGTAGCCCAGAGAAGTATATGCCCTGATTTTTGAGGTTCCCCCGGAATAAGAAAGTTCATAATTCTGGTCCTGCCCAGTCTGAAAAACTTCTTCCCGCCAATTGGTATTGATGCCTGCATATCTTGGCGAATTTGCCTGATCTACATAAGATGTGCTCAATTCGCCCATTAAGTCTTTATATTGTTCTAAATCAAGTACCTCAATATTTTTAACAATATTCGAAACCCCAAAATAGGAATTAAAGCCAAATACATTATTATTCGCTTTACCTCTTCTCGTGGTTATTAGTATAACACCCGAACTGCCGTTTATGCCATATATTGCAGTGGCGGTAGCATCTTTTAATATTTGTATGTCAACAATATCGTCGGGGTTAATTCCATCGGCGGAATATGTCTGAATGCCATCAATTACAAATAATGGGTTCACCCCGGAACCAATGGAGTTCAACCCCCTGATCCTTATGTCTATTGGCCCGCCCGGTTTCCCAGATGACTGGACTACTTGCACCCCTGTTGCATTGCCTTGCAAGGCCTGGCCCACAGAGATAATAGGCCTGTCGTCAAAAGCTTCTGATTCTATGGATGAAATAGCGTTTGTAATTAATTTCCTTTTTTGTGTTCCATAGCCGACGACAATAACTCCTTCAATTTGACTGGCTTGTTCTGAAAGACTTACATTTAGAGTTCGTGATTCAACTACCTTAATCTCTTGGGTAGCATATCCAATGAATGAAAATACCAAAATATCATTGGGGTTTACTTTTATGGCGTAACTCCCACTTACATCCGTTATCACTCCGTTGGGTGTATTTTTAACAGCAATAGTAACCCCAGGCAAAGGTTGGTTGTCTTTTAAGTCTACGACTTTCCCATTGATGTCTATGGATTGCGCATTTGCGACACTGATGGCAAAAAAACAAAGGAGATTAAAATAGTATTTAATGCTCATTTATTGAAAAATTTAGTCGTGAAAAGGAAGTCTGAATAATTGTTCTCATCTGAACTCGATTCATCCAAAGAACAGAAGACAGGCCGGAGAGGCTACCCAACTAATTTCGATTTGAAAACCCGGCTGAAACATGAGACATCCCGAATTTTTACAACCTTCAGATGTTTCGCTGCGCTCAACATGACAAATCATTTGGAGTAAGAGGTGTTTTGCTCAGATATTTCGCTACGCTCAATATTCCAACGCGTAAAATGGCCATTACCGAGGCTAAAATGTTGAGCGTAGCGAAACATCTGAAGGTAGGTTTTTCTCTCTAAGTGTTTGTCATTCTGAGCGTAGCGAAGAATCTGAAGAAATCCAAAATTCGGGATGACTCATGTTTCCGCGGAGTATAATATTCGCAGAAGCGGGTACAATCGGGGTTGTGTCAAAAGGCTCTGCGGAAAATTCGCGTCACAGATTGTTCTTTTTCACCGCCAAGGCGCCACGAATGATTCTCGGCCTCTTGGCGGAGAAAAATTTGCCGCACTTTTCGCAAGGAACCCTTTTGGCACAACCCCTGATTTGGTACAGGTAAAAACTAAATTAGTTCTTAACTACTTTTACTGTTTCTGAACCAATCCTTGCAAAATAAACACCGTTGACCAACTGCGACGCATCGACGGATACCTCCGTAGAAAACACTTCCGTAGTTGAAACAATTTTTCCCATGATATCCACGATCTGGATGGTTTTAGCTCGCGGCATCTCCTTAAAGGTAAAATTCCACCGGTCGGACGTTGGGGATGGAGCAACGTTAAAGGTAAGCGGCAGCTTCTCTTTGGTAGCTGTCGTAACCGCAAATGACCATTCACCGGTTGACCGGTTAAAAGTGACATTGTAAGCATTCGGAGCAGGCCACGGGATGAAAATATCACCACCACCACCGTTTACGCCATTCATTGCGGTGCCGGTCAAATTTGGGTAATTAGCGCCATTTGTCGATGTGCTGTTGCCATATTGAAAAGTCCAATCATGGTTGTCCCTGAATTTGAGGTGTAGTGTTGTATCTGTCCATGTGGGGTTAACAACAGGCGCCCAACCGGATTTGGTAAAAATAACATTGTCCGTTGTTTCCATATCCAAATCAGTATTCCATCCGGAACCTGCGAAATTTCCAATCATGCTCACTACGACTGGTTCAAAAACATATTCTGCCGGGCCGGTTGGAGACGGTAAAACAAAATAGGTATTGAATGCACCGGCTGGTACGGGTATTGTCCCACCAGATACAGCCGGGCCATCGGGAAATGCGCCGCCCCACTGCCCGGTTGTTGGAGAAGTTTGCTTAAAGCTGGCATCTCCACCCGGGAAGAACAGGCTTTTTTTCGCATAACTCACTCCATTCGTAGTACTCATTTGAACATCTGAACTTAATCCGCCACCACTTACCACCACCACAGGGTTGGGGTTTATGCCTGGCGTAAATGCATACTCTTTTGTGGTCAGGTTATACGTTACGTTCCAGAAGCCCAAAGTGCCGATGATGTTTTGGCCGCCGTTGATGGTTACAGTCCCAGTTGGAAAGCCAGGGGCAGGGGTACTGGCAGAATAGCCGCCTGTTGTTGCCCACGTTCCTTCTTCAGAAAACTTCATGTTGCCATCGGCAACAATTTCAAAATTTTGGGCAGTCCAAACGATCCCGTCAGTGGATGTCAAAGCTACGTTTCCGGGCTGGACCCAACCACCTGTCCCTGTTCCGGTAATGGTTACGTTTACTTGAGCATGAAGCCCAAAGCCAAGCAAAATCAAAAAAGCCAACGTGTTGAATTTCAAGTTCATAATAACTTATTTTAATGAATAAAAACAATGGTTTATCTCCTGTAATGGTAGTTTTTTTGAAGTGAAATGTGGCTGTATCATCCGGCAGCGCGCAGAATAAACACGCTCTTGCATTTGGCGCATTGCCCAACAATGGGCAGGCCGAAATAAGTTCTGCAAGGGTATCCTGAAAAGAGAAGAAATTGTAAAAAGAGCACCTGACAAACACTCGCCAAGCATAAATTCCAACTGATTGGGCACGCCTGTAGTCGGAATTGAAAGAAAGCCCCTCCTCCTTC
>CAYVDV010000456.1:0-4289 GCA_964450465.1 uncultured Saprospiraceae bacterium | reverse complement strand
CAGCACCCGCTCACGCAGGCTTACCGGCGGAAGTTTAGTATGGCGTTGTATTAATCTCCTCCTCGCACCAGATCAAAAAGTCGAAATATTCGAATTCCTTGTTCTCCTCCGGCAGCGGACGGATGGCGCTCAGGCGGCTGTGCAGCTGCTGGAGCCAGGCCGTTTTTCGCGTGGGATTGCGAAGGCAGTTGCGAAAATAGCTCAAAAACGCCTTGCTCAATTTGTTGTATTTCCGGTGGCTTTTCAGGTTTTTGTAGGTGGTATCCAGCGCCGCTTCCAAAAGCTCATTCCAACCCAGCGCATGGTAGGCGATGAGCGTGAAAAGGCGGCGATGCACCAGGGTGTATTCCAGCGAGGGCCCCTGGCTCCAGAAATTCAGCCAGTCCACGGCGCCTTCATAATCGCCGGTATCGATATGTGCGCGAACGATCAGGAAAAGGGAATAGTTGGCCTGGGCTTCCATCAGGTCGCCGTAACTCGTGCGTAAAAACAAGGCGAATTCAGCCTTTATGGCATCGGTGGCTTCTTTATCCCGGGTATTGTAATAGTACTCCAGCAGCCGGCCATACCGGATATAACCGATATACACCTTGTCGAGGTGCTGGTCGGAAGCTGCCAGTGCGTCGAGTCGGTCCAGTCCTTCCTGCAGGGCTTCCCGGTCGCAGAGAATCGCGGCCACGAGCAGGAAATTGCTCAGTACAGACAGCATTTTGTGGCTTTTGAAAAAATGGCGGTGCCCTTCCATAAAGGCCAGAAACTCCCGCTGCGCCGCCTGGCCTTCGCGGTAGCGCCGGGTCAGGTAGTACCGGATCTCCTGAATGTAATACCAGTGTTCCTTGGCGCGGATGCTGAGCGCAGAGGCTTCGGAGCGCATCAGGGGATTATCAAAAATATGCGGGTATTTGGAAACATCCGTCACGTAGCTGTCGGTAAACTGCAACTCGCGGGTTTGTTCGCGAAGCAAGCGCAACTCGTTCACATTCTGAATTTTATCGGTTACGATTTGGCGCTCCTCTTTCAATTGGCGGAGTTTTTCCGTAAAATTCAGCACGCCTTCGCGGAACAGGATCTCCTCTTCCTGCTGGATCAGTTTCAGGATCACCGAAAACTCTTCGTTGTAATAGGCCAGTTTTTTAGCCTTGTGCAGGATCTTCAGTCCCTGCTTCCGGAACCCTTTTTCGATCAGCATATCCACATACAGCGACATCTTGATCAACTGCCGGTAGTGCGTGCGCTCCATGTGAAAATTCAGGAGGCTCTTCAATACCTGTTCCATCAGGTAATTAAGTTCCGAATGCAGGTGCCGGCCCAGGCTCTCGCCGGCAAACCGGGCCTGCAATGCCTCGGGATCATACACCCGTTGTTGCACCAGGGCCTCATAAAGCCGCAGGTAATTCTTGGCGTCCCCGCCGCCGGAAAGTCCGGAATAGCGCTTAAACCATGCCTTTTCCCGCGCAGAAAGGGACCGGATCAGGTCGTGTACTAACTGGCTCATTTGAATTCCAAAAATATGGTTTCAGGCGACAATATAGATCAGATCGGTTAACTCACATCGAAACAAAAGCAAATTCCGGGCGCTGGTTATTTTTGGTAACAATACAGAATAATAAAGCAATATAATCTTGCTTAAGGATCTAAATATCACAATGGAATAATACCCGGGCTCTTGCTTTCCAGCAAACCGGTCCGAATATTCCTTTTCGCCCGTTCAAGTGCGTATTTTTAGAATCCAAAAAATTGCAAAAAAATTCTCTTTTTGCCGGGTACCTGCCGCCTTATTTTTACAGGAACTTATATGCTGCATTTTCTTTTGGCAAAACGGTTGCTGCCAAAGCGATTGCATGAAACACAACCAACCAATCTATTCTAACATTAAAAAACAACGGCATGAAAAAGATTTTTACACTGCTGGCTTTCCTGACCCTGGCACAATTCGCTGCGCAGGCGCAGTTGGCAGACGGGAGCATTGCCCCCAACTTCGAATTGAAGGACCTGGATGGCAAGACCTGGAACCTGTACGACCTGCTGGATCAGGGCAAATACGTCGTGATCGACTTTTCCGCAACCTGGTGCGGTCCCTGCTGGTCCTATCACAACTCCGGCGCCCTGGAAAACCTGTATGCGCAATACGGCCCCGACGGCACCGACGAAATGATGGTGTTCATGATCGAGGGCGACCCCAGCACCAACATCGATTGCCTCTACAACCTGCCCGGCTGTAACAGCTCCACCCAGGGCGACTGGACCGACGGCACCCCCTACCCTATCATCAACGACGATGTGATCGCCGATCCCTACGAGATCAGCTACTGGCCGACGATCTACCACATCTGTCCCAACCGGATCGTGCGGGAAGTGCCGCAACTGGGCACGGAGGAGATCTACGCCTGGAACGGCGACTGTGCCGTTGCAGCCGGCGCCAACAATGCCGGCCTGCTGAAATACACCGGTTTTTCGGGTCTGTTCTGCCAAACGGCCACCTTTGCCCCAAGTGTGGTGGTACAAAACCTCGGCAGCGAAGCGCTCACCAGCGCCACGCTTGAACTCCGGGTCAACGGCAACCTGCAGGAGACCCTGTCCTGGACCGGCTCGCTGAGCACCTATCAACTGGAAACGGTAAGCTTCGCGGAAATCACCGTAACGGACGACGCCGCTATCGAAATTACGGTAACCAGTGCCAATGGCGTAACGGATGAAGATCCGGCCAATAACCTCGTCAATGCAACCGCAACGCTTTCCACCGAGACCGACCAAAATATCCTGACCCTCGAATTGCGCACCGACCCCTATCCGGGCGAAACCTACTGGACGCTCCTCGACGGCAACGGAAATTCGCTGTACCATGGCGGAAATCCCACTGTAGTGGGCGGCACGGATCCCTCAGGCGCTTATACGGAGGGAGATGCCGTATATACCCACGAACTCCCCCTTCCGGCCGACGGTTGCTATGAGTTTGTCATTTACGATTCGTACGGCGACGGGATCTGCTGCGTAGAGGGCGACGGCTATTTCAAACTGAAAGATGCCAATGGCAATATCATACTCCAGGGCGGCGAATTCAAGGAGGAAGACCACCAGCCGTTCAGCATCGCCGGTACCACCACACCGGTCGTAAACAATGCCGCTATCGTGTTCTACAATGGTTCGAGCGGCGAATTCTGCGGTGAACTGGCCTACTCGCCCAGCGTCACCATCCAAAACCTCGGCTCTAACCCGATCAGCTCCGCTGTAGTGGAAGTTTCCAGCCCCTCCGGCACCCTGCTCAGCTACCAATGGAGCGGAAATCTGACGCCCGGCAACTATGCCTCCTTCTCCCTGGGCACCGTAACCGTCACGGAAACCCCGGTCACCATCAAGCTGGTTTCCGTAAACGGCGAGGCCGATGTCTATGATTATCAGAACACCTGGGATCCCAAACTGACCCGTGGATTCACCCAAAGCAGCGAACTGGTGCTGGAATTGCAGGTGGATAACTACGGCTATGAAATCTACTGGGAATTGCAGAATTCCAACGGCGATGTGCTGTACTATGGCGGCAACGAGAAGGTCGGTCCCGACGGCGGCGGCGGACGGGTTGCCTCGGCTTCCGACCCCGGCGCATACGGCAGCAATGAATATGTCGTGCAACTGCTCGAACTGCCCAACGACGTCAACGATTGCTACAACCTCCTCCTGGTGGACGACTGGGGCGACGGCATGGTGGACGGCGGCGGCGGTTATGCCAAGATATCCGATATCGCCGGTAACGTGATCGTTAACCGCAACCTGGACAACGACGCCTTTACCGCACTCGACATCAACCTGGATGTGGCGCCTGTCGCCAGCGGCACCGAAAATCTGCTTGCGGTGAGCAGCCTGACGCTGTTCCCCAACCCGGCCAGCCAGAAAATGAGCCTGAACTTCCAGCTTGCAGAAAGCATGGGTATTCAGATCGAGGTGTATAATTCGGTCGGCCAGCAGGTACGCACGGTAGCCAACCGCGACTTCCCGGCCGGCGCCAATGCCCTGAACATCAATGTACAGGACCTGGCCAACGGATTCTACTACCTGAAGATGACCAACGGCAAACAGCAGTTGTCGCAGAAATTTACCGTGCTGAACAATTAAAGCATATTAGGGATTTTCTGCCAGAGGCAAAACGAGGGGCATATTCATTAAACTATGCCTACCCTCAATCTGGATCACAGGCGCCGAACCAGCGTCTTTTGACCCCGCACAATAGCAACGGATAGTCCATCTGTTGGTGCGGGGTCAATTGTATTATGCCGGTGTCAACCCCACCCCCATCC
>CAYVDV010000455.1:0-4303 GCA_964450465.1 uncultured Saprospiraceae bacterium | reverse complement strand
AATCTGCTCCTCGCAAAACTGGCGCAGGACTTTCCAAAAAATAAAGAAGGCGGAGGCCATCCGAATGGCATAAAATGCAACAGAAATTGTGCCAAAATCCGAAAACAGCAGGGCGATTAACAAAAAATAATGCAGGACATGTGTTAAAGTCAGCAACCCAAGCAGCATTTGGTGCCCCAGCCGGTATTTCCGCCCCGCTCCGAGGTGCCTGCGCTTCTGCAACCACCAGCTGTGCCAGGAGTTTTTGGCTTCGGAATACACAAAAGCTGCCGGGTGCAGGCACAGCGCGGTATTGCCGGCATGCGCGGCGGCATTGACCAACAGGTCGTCGTCGCCGGAGGGGATATCCGCGTGGCCGGCAAAACCGCCTACCCGTTCGAAAACCGGCCGGTGCCAGGCCAGATTGCGGCCGACACCCATGTAAGGCTGCCCTGCGAGGGCAAAGGAAAAATATTGCAGGGCCGTTTGTACCGTCTCAAAACGGATCCAGCGGTTCAGAAATCCCGGCGCCGCGCGATATGGACCGTACCCCAGCACAATCTCCACCCCCGGTGCGACCGCCGCAGCCATGTATCGCAGCCATTCCGGACCGGCCGGCCGGCAATCGGCATCCGTAAACACCAGCCAGTCGTAACGTGCCGCGGCAATACCCCGGGCCAGGGCGGCTTTTTTCCCCGGCGTTGTTTTCGGGCTGTTGTGCAAAACCCGCAGACGGGCGTATTGCACTTGCAAGCGCTGCAAAACCTCCCGGGTATCGTCCGAAGAGTCGTCGTCCACCACCAGCACTTCAAATTCGGGGTAGTCTTGTTCCAGCACCGAAACCAGGTTTTTCCGCAAATTGACCGCTTCGTTTCGGGCGCAGATCAACACGGACAGCGGCAAAGCCGATGCCGGCGGGGAAGTGGCCGGTTTGTACCGGGCCAGCCGGGCAAAGACGCCCCACCACACAGCCAGTTGAACCAGGGTGACCCCGGCAAAAATGCCGAAAAACAACAGGAGTATGCTGTGGTATATCATCTGCCGCAAAGATTCCACGGAATTCGCAGCGGAGCGCCATGGATTGCCTTAAAATCCGCACCTTTGCCCGTCGCGGAACATTCCGGCGCCCCGGCAAACCCATCTCCTACACGCCATGCAGATCATTATTGCCATCGACGGCCATTCCTCCTGTGGTAAAAGTACCCTGGCTAAAGGCCTGGCCAAGGCCTTGCACTACGCCTATCTGGACACCGGCGCCATGTACCGCGCGGTTACGCTGTATTTCCTCGATCAACATATCGATTACAATAACCCCGAAGCAGTGGACGCTGCGCTGCAGCAGATCGAGATCCATTTCGAACGCGTCGATGGAAAAAACCATACCTTCCTGAACGGCAAGGACGTCGAACGGGATATCCGTGAAATGCGGGTCAGCGACCTTGTGAGCCCCGTGTCAGCCATCTCGGCGGTTCGCCGGGCCATGGTTGCCCAGCAAAAGGCCATGGGACGGCGGCGCGGACTTGTCGCCGACGGACGCGACATCGGCACGGTGGTGTTCCCGGATGCGGAATTAAAAATTTTCCTTACAGCCGACCCGGACGTACGCACCAGCCGCCGCCATCTTGAACTCGCCGCCCGGGGCATCGATGCCGAATGGAACGAGATCTATCAAAACCTGATGGAACGCGACCGCATAGACTCCAGCCGGGCCGACAGCCCCCTGCGCCAGGCCGAAGACGCCGTTGTCATCGACAACACCCTGCTTTCCGAAGAAGAACAACTTGAAAAAGCCCTGGAACTGGTCCGGCAACGGCTGCATGACTGATCCGAGGGAAAAACATGCCCCGGATCATTGCACTTTTCCTCCGAAAAACCGTAAATTCACCGTATGAATAAGGATGCTATTCCACGGGGACTTTTTTTCCTTGCCGGCGCGGCCAGCGGGCTCGCCCTGGGCTTTTACCTCAACTCAGAACGGGGCAGCGCCCTGCGCGAACAACTCACCGAACACTGGGATGACTTGCTCGACAATCTGGGCGAGCAGGCCCAGGAACAATTCGGCGAACTGATCGCTTCCCTCAATACAGCTCTGGAAAAAGGCCTGCTGATGGTCGATGACCTGCAGGAACAATTGCTGCAAAACCTCGATGAAGAGGAAGACGACGATGCCCGGGATGTCGTTGACGACGCCGAAACCTCCTTTGAAAACGGCATGGATAAGGCCAAAGCAAGGCTGCGCCAAAAATTTGCCGCCGCGGGAATTCCATCCGATGACCAAACCTGATTAATATGAAAGATACCGAATCCGTGCTCGAATCGGCAGGTGAAACGGCCGAATATGCCAAACAATACGCCAAACTGCAACTCGACTACCTGCGCCTGGAGGCGGCGGAAAAACTCGCCAAAGCCACTTCCGCGCTGTTTGCTACGCTGGTCATCGCCGCCCTTGGACTCATTGCGCTGATCATGCTGACCCTGGCTGCGGGATTCTACCTGGGCCGGCTGTGGGATTCCTTTCCCCTGGCCTTCCTCAGCGTTGCCGGCTTTTATGTCGCATTAGTCGTGCTCGTCCTGCTGTTCAAAGAGCGCTGGCTGACCAACCCCTTGTTGACGAGCATTATTCGCTCCTTTTTTAAGTGATGAACCACCATGTTAAGCAAGATCAATAATTTAGAAGAACTCCTGGCGGAAAAAGCCCGTTTGCTTGCGCAAATCGAAATTGTGCAGGAAGAACTGAACGCCAGTGCCAATCGCACCCGCGACGAAGTCCGGATGCTTTTGGAAGATAAATTGTCGCTTCCCAAGCAAATCGGACAACTCTTTCAGGGCGGCGCCCAACAAGTGGCGGGGTCCACCGCGGTCAGTGCGCTCAGCCGGGCCGCGGGTATGAGTTCCTGGTGGAGCGGCGTGCTCTCTATGCTCGCGCCCGTGCTGATGAACTTCGCGCGGCGTAAATTCCAGGAACGGAAAGAACGCAAACTGGCCGAAAAAGCGGAAACCCCGCCAGAAACACCGGCTGCGGAACCATCCAAGCGCCAAAAGCGGGGATTATTTAAACGGAAACAGGCCAAAACAGCATCAGACAACGGCGACGCCTAGCTCATTCGTACATGAACACAGCCATATTACCCCGGGAAATCCGGGGCGAATACTCCCGACACCTGCACCGGCATGTCGATTTTGACGTTTACCTGCCCGCAGATTACCGCGAACACCCCGACTACCGGTACCCCTTGCTCCTGTTCAACGACGGACAGGATCTGCCTGCCGCCAACCTCGCACTCACGCTGGAAACGCTCTACTTCCTGCAGGCCATTCCTCCCGTGATCGCAGTCGGCGTTTACGCCGGGCCCGGGCGCAAGCACGAGTACGGCACCTGCCGGCAGCCGGACTACAAGGGCCGGGGCGACCGCGCGCCGCATTACCGCGATTACATTCTGGAAGAGTTGTTGCCCCATCTAAGGGACAAATGGCACTTGTCGGAACGACCCGAAGACAATGTGTTTGCCGGTTTTTCCCTCGGCGGCCTGTCGGCCCTGGACATCGCCTGGGAACATCCTGAAGTTTTCGGTGCAGCCGGCGTGTTCTCGGGTTCGCTGTGGTGGCGCTGGGCCGATGTTGACCCCGCGGATCCCGATGCCTGCCGCATCATGCACGATATCATTCAGCAATGCACAAAACCACGCCCCAACAAGCAGCGCTTTTGGTTTCAGGCTGGCACCCTCGATGAAGCCGACGACCGCAACAACAACGGCATTATAGATGCCATCGACGATACCCTGCATCTTATCGAAGCCCTGAAAGCCCGCGGTTACTCCGACGGGCACACGCATTATTATGAAATGGAGGGCGGAACCCATGACGCACCGACCTGGGGCAGGGCCATGCCCCGTTTCCTGAAATGGGCGTTTTTGCCGTAAGATTTACGGGAATATGGGCAGTCTTCACCGGCCAACAGGAGGGATACAAATTGTTCCGTCGTCCTCTTTGCCATTCCGATGAAGACTGCCACTGTTGTTAATCCTCCTCCACCGGCACCGGATTGCTCTGCCACATCAGGTAGGCCTTGAGGAAACCATCCAGATCGCCGTCGAGAACGGCATCGGGGTTGTGTACTTTGTATCCGCTGCGCAGGTCTTTGACCCAGCGGTCGTCGAGCACATAAGAGCGGATCTGGCTCCCCCACTCGATCTTGGACTTGCCGGCTTCCACCTTGTCTTTTTCTTCCTGGCGTTTGCGCAGTTCGAGTTCGTAGAGCCGGCTGCGCAACATGGTCATGGCGCGATCGCGGTTTTGGTGCTGACTGCGTTCGGCCTGGCATTCC
>CAYVDV010000454.1:0-4340 GCA_964450465.1 uncultured Saprospiraceae bacterium | reverse complement strand
GGCACACCGGACTATGCGTTCAAATGGTCCAACGGCTCTTCCAGCCCGAACCTCAATAATTTGGCGGCAGGCGTTTATTGCGTGACGGTGACCGATGAAAGCGGCTGTTCGAAAACCACTTGTGCCACGGTAGGACAGCCTGCGCCGATTACACCAACGGCTGTCGTGACCAAAGTCTCCTGCTATGGCGGGAATAACGGCTCGATCGATCTTACGGTAACCGGCGGTACCGGACCCTACACCTATTCCTGGTCCCCCGGAAACATGAGCGTGGAGGATCCCGGAAACCTGACAGCCGGTACCTACACCGTCAAAATATCGGATAGCAAGGGCTGCCAGCAACAATTCAGCGTGGTGGTCGGGCAACCTGCGGCGCTGAGCCTGAGCAGTACGCAAACGGTTGATCCGCCTTGCAGCGGCACCTTTAATGTAAACCTGTCCGTCCAGGGGGGCACTGGTCCATTTACCTATCAGTGGTCGAACGGCTGGACCTACCAGGATCTCTATCAGGTACCTTCGGGCGAAAC
The DNA here is from genome assembly GCA_964450465.1 of uncultured Saprospiraceae bacterium. Classification (GTDB taxonomy): domain Bacteria; phylum Bacteroidota; class Bacteroidia; order Chitinophagales; family Saprospiraceae; genus M3007. Next base: position 3,813 of record CAYVDV010000454.1, on the reverse strand, counting down.
CTATTGTGTGACCGTTACAGATGTAAACGGTTGTGTTAAATCGACTTGTACCAATGTTCCGCAAATTCCTCCGATCACGGCAACTGCGCAGGTAACTCCCGTAACTTGTTATGGAACGGCAACCGGCCATATCAACCAGACGGTGACCGGCGGTACGGGCACGTATACGTTCCAATGGAATAGTTCCTTCCTTCCGTTTACGGAGGATCAACACAATATCCTGGCCGGGATCTACAATGTTACCATTACCGACGGACAAGGTTGCTCCATTGTCAAAACCTACATTGTCGGAGGTCCATCGCAGGCCATTACCATTAAATCGGATCTGGTCCATCCGGCCTGTGGCGCCAGCAACGGCTCCATTGACCTGACGGTGACCGGTGGTACGCCTCAATTGCCTGGATTTACCTATACCTACCTTTGGTCGACGGGTGCAAAAACGCAGGATCTGAACAACCTCGGTCCGGGTACCTATTGCGTCACCGTAACCGACTCGAAAGGGTGTACCAAAACTACCTGTCTGACGCTTGCAGCACCGCAAAGCCCGGTACTCAGTACCACGGTGACCGATGCTGCCTGCGGCGGCAGCAACGGCGCTATTACCCTTACTGTCACGGGCGGCTCGACACCTTACACATTCCATTGGGGCAGTGGTGCGTCCACCCAAAATCTCAGCGGACTCGCGCCCGGCACCTATTGCGTAACTGTAACGGATGCCAGCGGCTGTTCCGCAACCACCTGTTCATCCGTTGGCAACCTCGGCAGTCCTGCGCTCGCTGTAACGGTGGAAAATGCCACCTGCGGAAAATCTAACGGTTCAGTGGACCTGACAGTGACCAGTGACACGCTGATATTCAGCTATTTGTGGACCAACGGCGCAACCAGCGAAGACCTGTCCGGCCTTGTGGCCGATACCTATTGTGTAACCGTAACGGATGCCAACGGGTGCACGGCAACCATCTGTGCAGTGGTAGCTAACCAGGGCGGGGCTTTGCTTTCCCTTGCTTCCACGGATGCTATTTGTGATGAATCCAACGGTTCGGTCGACCTGACGGCTACCGGCGGTGCTACACCTTATACATTTTTGTGGTCGAACGGCGCTGTAACGGAGGACCTCTCCGGCCTCGCAGCCGGCGACTACTGCGTTACCCTGACGGACGCCAACGGTTGTACGGCAACGGCATGTATTGCTGTGGCCAGTCAGAGTGGCCCCGCCCTGACCTTTGCGAGCACTGCTGCCTCCTGTGGACAGGCCAATGGTTCGGTGGATCTGACAGTGACAGACGGCACGGCGCCGCACAGCTTCCTGTGGACCAACGGTGCCACTTCGGAAGATTTGTCCGGCCTTCTGCCGGGTAACTACTGCGTTACGGTGACAGATGCCAACGGCTGTACGGCTACTGGCTGCGCTACTATTGATAGCCTGGATGGTCCTGCAGCATCCCTGTCGGCAGTAAATGCCACTTGTGGAAACGCCAATGGCGCCGTGGATTTATCTGTCTCCGGCGGTTTGGCGCCATTGGGCTTCCTTTGGTCAAACGGCGCGGGCAGCGAAGACCTCAGTGGTCTGCCTGCCGGCACTTATTGTGTTACGGTGACCGACGCTAACGGCTGTACCGCTTATGCTTGTGCCGTGGTAGATAGTCTGGGTGGTCCCGTTCTGGCTGTAGCTACAGAAAATGCCAATTGCGGGGAAGCTAACGGTGCGGTAGATCTGACTGTGACCGGCGGCGCGCTTCCTTATACATTCCAATGGACCGGCGCTGCTGTCACAGAAGACCTTTCCGGTCTGGTAGCCGGAACCTATTGCGTTACGGTTACCGATGCCAACAACTGTACGGCAACGATCTGTGCCGTAGTGGCTAATCAGGATGGAGCCCTGCTCACCCTGGCGGCCCTTGATGCCACCTGTGGTGAATCTAACGGTTCGGTCGACCTGACGGTGACCGCCGGTGCAACGCCATACACGTTCCTGTGGTCGACCGGCGCGGCGACGGAAGACCTTTCCGGCCTGACCGCCGGCAACTACTGTGTCACGGTGACTGACGCCAACGGCTGTACGACAATCGAATGCATTGCAGTATCCAATCAGGCCGGCCCGACCCTGACTCTTGAAAGTACCGCCACTACCTGTGGGCTGCCCAACGGTTCGGCGGACCTGACTGTGGCGGATGGAACTGCACCACATAGCTTCCTGTGGAGCACCGGCGCTACTTCAGAAGACTTGTCCAATCTGGCTCCAGGCAGCTATTGTGTGACCGTGACCGATGTAAACGGCTGTACGGCAACCGGCTGTGTCAGCGTTGATAGTCTGGATAATCCGATTCTGTCCCTGACGACGCTCAATGCTACCTGTGGCAATGCCAATGGCCAGTTGGACTTGTCCGTTTCCGGCGGGGCGCTGCCCTATGATTTCCTTTGGTCAACCGGCGCGGAAAGTGAAGATATTTCCGGGTTGCCGGCCGGTACCTATTGCGTGACAGTCACGGATGCCAACGGTTGCACCAGCACCCTTTGTGCTGCGGTGGATAGTCTGAGCACCCCAGTTCTGAGCACTTCTTCTGTCCCTGCCTCCAATGGAATGGCCAATGGCGCCATTGACCTGACGGTGACCGGCGGCGCAATGCCATACAATGTATTGTGGAACACTGGTGCAACCACGGAAGACCTGAGCGGTCTTTTGCCCGGCACTTACTGTGTCACGGTGACTGATGCCAATGCTTGTCCGGCAACTACCTGTGCCACGGTTGACGACATTGGAACCTTGTCCTTGTTTACTACCATTGTCAATGCCGTTTGTGAAGAAGCCAATGGCGCGATTGACCTGACGGTCTTTGGAGATACCGGGCCTTACACCTTCCTTTGGACGAACGGCAGCACAGCGGAAGACCCATCGGGTTTACCTGCGGGCACGTATTGCGTAACCGTGACGGATGCGACAGGCTTCACCATTACCACCTGCGCTACCGTAGACAACCTGGATGGCCCCTTGCTGACCTATTCCGTAGGAAACACGAGTTGCGGGTTAGAAATCGGGTTGATTGACCTGACAGTTGCAGGTGGAACCGCCCCCTACGCCTTTCAATGGGATAATGGCGCGAACACGGAGGATCTGGACAGCCTGGATGCCGGCGTTTACTGCGTTACCGTGTCGGACGCCTCCGGATGTGCTTCTTCGGAATGCATCCAGGTGTTTGAGTACGAAGGGCTGGGCCTCCTTTTTGAAGTAACCAACGGTTTGTGCGGCATGCCTAACGGAGCCATCGATCTTACCGTATCGGGCGGTACCACGCCTTACACATACCAGTGGTCAAATGGTTCCACCTCCCAGGATATTTCCAATCTCAGCCCCGGTATTTACTGGTTGACGGTGACGGATATGGTCGGATGTACAGCCACGTCTTCTGTAACACTGAACAACGTTTCCGGTCTGACGCTTTTTTCTGCTCAGACTGACCCGGCCTGTAATACCACTACCGGCGCTATCAATCTGACCGTCTATGGCGGCATGCCACCATATACCTATCTATGGTCCAACGGCGCAAAATCTCAGGATATCTCCAACTTGGCAGAAGGCGTCTATTGTGTCACTGTGACCGATCAGGAGGGCTGCTCCGATGTACACTGCGACACCTTGACCTGCGTGCCGCCTGTTGGATGCGCTGGGTTCAAGGCCAGTGTGTTTCAACTCGCGCCACCGACCTGTACGGCGGGTAACGGCAAGATTTTTGTCAACCTCGACAAGGGAGAAGCCGGATACCAATACAACTGGGAAAACCTGGCTACGGGAGAAACCGGCTCCGGAACATCCGC
>CAYVDV010000453.1:1290-4351 GCA_964450465.1 uncultured Saprospiraceae bacterium | reverse complement strand
CAACATAAGCCACTTCGCAATTATCCGTCGCAAACTGGTACGGTGCGTCTTCCACTTCTTCCAAACAAGCATAGTGGCGGCGGATCGGCTTCACTGCCAGTTCCGGAGCCTCTTCATCACTTACCGTGATCGTCTGCGTGAATACGGCCGTGTTACCGGCGAAGTCCGTAGCCAACCAGGTGCGGATAACCACGAAGTCGTTCGGGCAATCACCCGGAACAGTAACTTCATTGAAGTCCACATCTACCGTGCCCTGACAGTTGTCAGAAGCCGTTACAGCAGCAACTTGCGGCACGTCTTCAGCGCAGTCTACGTTAACTTCTGCAGCCGGTGTATCGTGCAGTTCAGGTGCTTCCGTATCCAGCACTTCGATGTTTTGCGTGTAGGCAATTGCATTGCCGCAATCATCTTCAGCAGTCCAGGTACGAACGATCAGGTTGCCGTCGTTCGGGCCTGCACCCGGATAGTACGATTCGTTAAATTCAATATCAACCGGAGCACCGCAGTTATCAGAAGCCGTCAGCACAGCGGCCGGCGGTACTGCTTCACCGCATTGGAGGGACATATCGTCCGGAAGAGCAGCCGTCCAGGTCGGTGCTTCCGTGTCGCTAACGTTAATCGTTTGTACAAAGGAAACAATATTACCGCAATCATCTTCGGCAGTCCAGGTACGTGTGATCGAGTATTGGTTCGGGCAAGTACCCGGGATCTCGATCTCGCTTACTTCAACGTCAACCGGAGCACCACAGTTGTCCGTAGCCGTTACAGCAGCAAGAGCCGGTACGTCTTCGGAGCATTCCACGTTCACAACGGCAGCGGGCGTGCCGGCTAATACCGGTGCTTCCGTGTCGCTTACATTAATCGTTTGTACAAAGACCGTTGCATTACCGCAATCGTCTTCAGCCGTCCACGTACGCGTGATCGAGTATTGATTCGGACAGGTACCCGGAATCTCAATCTCGCTAATCTCAACATCAACCGGAGCACCGCAGTTGTCCGTAGCCGTTACAGTAGCAAGAGCCGGTACATCTTCCGAACATTCGACATTTACCGTAGCTACCGGAGTGTCATGCAGCACAGGAGCTTCGGTATCGCTGATCGTGATCGTCTGTACGAACCAGGTGCGGTTGCCGCAATCATCGGCTGCCGTCCAGGTACGTGTGATCGAGTATTGGTTCGGGCAAGTACCCGGAATCTCAATTTCATTAAAGTCTACATCAATCGGCTTGATGCAGTTGTCGGTAGCCGTAACAACCGGAACAGCCGGTACGTCTTCTGCACATTCTACATTCACGGTAGCCTGCGGCAGATTGTTCAAGACCGGAGCCTGATCGTCGTTGATCGTGATCAACTGGACGAAATGCGTATTGTTACCGCAGTCATCCTGAGCGCGCCAGGTACGGCGAATCTGGTACTGGTTGGCGCAGGTGCCCGGGATTTCAACTTCCGTGAAGTCGAGATCAATCGGGTCGCCGCAGTTATCCGATACCGTTACCATAGCAACCGGCGGAACTTTTTCGGCGCAATCTACATTCACCACAGGCTGCGGCAGATTGTGCAGTTGCGGGTTCTTATTGTCGCGAACGACAATGATCTGGTAGGTAAAGGCCTTATTACCGCAGGCATCCGTAGCTGTCCAGCGGCGGACAACGTCGAAGTTGTCTTCACAGCCGCCAGGCTGGATCTCTTCAGAGAAATCTACAACCACCTGGCTGCAGTTGTCGGAGACAGAAGGCTGAGTCACCGGCGGGACATCATCCGAACATTCTACCATCTTGTTGGCTGGTACGTTCGAGAAGACCGGAGCCTTCGAGTCCTGTACCGAGATGCGCTGTTCGTGTTCGGTGCTGTTTCCGCACAGGTCGGTAGCCACCCAACGGCGCACTACCACGAAGTTGTCTTCGCAGCCACCCGGCTCAACTGTTTCGTAAGAATCGATATTCACTACTACGCAGTTGTCGGTAGCCGTCTGAGCAGGCATAGCCGGAATGTCTTCCGAGCATTCGAACGTAACGTCCAGCGGCGTAATGCCCAGAACCGGATCTTCGGTGTCGTTCACCGTGATCGTCTGGATATGTTCGGTCGAGTTACCGCAAAGGTCATAAGCATACCAGCGACGGCTGATCACAACCTGGTTCAGGCAGTCGCCCGGGTCGGTCGATTCCGAGAAATCCAGGAATGCGACTTCGCAGTTATCCGTAACCGTTTGGAACGGAGCGGCCGGCACATCTTCGATGCAATCGTAGGTGCGGTCAACCGGCGTGGTCGAGAGAACCGGAGGCTCCTCGTCTTCCACGGTAATAAACTGCCAGTGTTCGGTCGAGTTGCCGCAGAGGTCATAAGCATACCAGCGACGGCTGATCACAACCTCGTTAATGCATTCACCCGGGTTCTCGGATTGCGAGAAGTCTACAAATGCCACACCGCAGTTGTCGGTAGCCGATTGGATCGGCGCGTCTTCCACTTCTTCAAGGCAGCTGTAGGTGCGATCAACAGGAACAACAGCCAGTACCGGCGGTTCTTCGTCCTGTACGTCGATGATCTGTTCCCAGGTGCTCGAGTTACCGCAGAGGTCATAAGCAACCCAGCGGCGCTCAATTACCACCTGATTCAGGCAGTTGCCCGGATCAGAAGTCTCGCTGAATTCTACATAGGCTACACCGCAGTTGTCGGTAGCCGTCTGATAAGGAGCAGCTTCCACATCTTCGATGCAGTCATAGTGGCGGCGGATCGGCTTCACAGCCAGTTCGGGCGCCTGAGTATCGTTCACCGTGATGGTTTGGATATGCTCTGTCGTGTTACCGCAAGCATCGGTAGCCGTCCAGGTGCGTACCACAACGAGTTGGTTTTCGCAGCCACCCGGCTGGATTTCCTCGCTGAAGTCAACATTCACTTCTCCACAGTTATCCGTTGCCGTTTGGACCGGTACTGCAGGGATATCTTCAGCACATTCGAAAGAAACGTCAAATGGCGTAACAGCAAGTACCGGAGCTTCGGTATCTTCCACATATTGGAAGGTTTGCTGGCAGGATGCCGAGTTACCGGCAGCGTCAAACGCCGT